>NZ_CP095550.1:733750-1100625 GCF_023078335.1 Metabacillus endolithicus
TTTAGTTGATAATGGTTTAAAAACCACCTGATGAAGTCTTTCTTTTCATGGACAGATACAGGGGCCACCATACAATTCCCTCCTCTGCAGTTCAGATTATTCTTACTTTGATAATTCCACAAAATAAAAATAAAATCCTTCTCATTTCCATTAAAACTCATCTTCTAATTGTAGCAAAATCTCACCGTATTCGACATTTGAAGGATCTTGCTTTAATAATTCCTTAAAAATTTTCTTCGCTTGTTCTCTTAGACCTTCTTCTAATAAGAAGTACCCATATTCCTGTAAAAAATCTCGTTGTTCCTTGAAAAAATTATATGCAAGTTGATAATGGTTTAATGCCTGTGTATACTCTTCTTTTTGATGATAAGCTCGTGCTAAATTCCATTCAAACTGCGGGTCTTCTTCTCCATATCGTTTACTTTCATTTATAAGGTCAATCACATCATCATATCTTTCGTCTTGAAGAAAAATATGTGACAGTGTAATCGCTGCTTCAATATGTCCAGGGTCGATAGCAAGAGATTCACGTAATAATTGTTCAGCCTCTTCCATTTGACCAGATTTTATAGCTACTTTTCCTCCAAATAAGAAAAGATCTTTATTATACTCATCTACCTTTATTCCTTCTTGTACAGTTTCTAAGCTTTCTTGTAATAATTCTTCATGTTCATAAGCTTTCGCTAAGTATAAATATAATGATGAATAATATGGATCGGCTTCCTTTAGTGCAAGAAATTGTTGAATAGAAGTTTTGTAAAAGCCTCCTTGAAAGGCTGTAAAACCATATCCAAAAAGAGTATCTGCATCTTCCTGTATGTCTATAGCTTCCTTATAATGCTCCAAGGCATCCTCAAATTCCCCATTTGCACTTAAACATTCTGCCAACCTTTGATGAATAATAACGCCCGAAACTGTATTATGTTCGTTTACAAGCATTTCGAAGTAATGAATTGCTTGCTTGTACTTACCCTGATGAAAATAAAGTTCTCCAAGAGCAAAATCAAGAATGGGTTCCTGCGGTAATAACAGCTTAGCTTCTTTTAGCTTTTGTTCACTTACTTCTGCTAGTCCTTGCATTTGATACAAATCTGCCAATAGAAGAAGTGCCTGTGGATAGGACTCATTATCATTCGTGATCGTGTTAAGCAAATCAATGGCTTCTTCCTCTTTTTCTAAATCTAACTTTAGTTCAGCTAAAAACAAGGTTACTTGCGTTTCCTCGGGATAAAGGAAATGAAGTTCTTCAACCATTTCATGTGCACGGTCGACAATACCCCATTGATAATATTGATCAGCTAAATGCAGTTTTTCCTCATCATGTAGAGTAGGTGTTATATTTTCTAATAAGTTTAATCCTTCTTCAGTTTGACCCTTATTTACAAGATTTATTGCTTCGGTTAATACTTGGTTAAACATACATTTTCCTTTCTCTTCTAACAATGGTTTATTTATTTCATATATACTCAATCTTTATCATACATCAAAAGGAAACAGTTTGTGGTATAAAACGACCTGAGATTGGGATAAAACATTCTTCCCCGGTGCCAGGTTGGAAGGTGATGTCACCATTAACATTAATGATCTTGCCATGATGTGATGTAAATGCTGGAGAATTCAGTTCAATATTTATCATTGGCTTTCCATCAGTATGATCGTTCATTTCATCTAGTAGATATAAATTATAATTGAGTTGTCCACCTACGCGAATATCGCCTTTCGCAGGATATACTCCCAATCTCATCAAAACATTCTTAGAAAGGGGCACCCCAGGCTCTAAACAGGTATCAATGGATGAAAGGCGATTTTCTTTCATTTGTTTTACCCATTCCTGTAAAAGTTTTTGTTTTTTATAAGATGTTAATTCTTCATCTGCTATATAAGGGATAAGCGTTATTGGATTTGAAAACATAGCATCTCTTATCCAGCCCCATGACTTTGAATCTATCTTATCACCTTTGCCTAGTTCAACAAAAATAATGGATATATTTTGTTGTTTACACTTTCTAATAAGTGATGGGGTAAGAGTTTTTAATGAAAGCTTAACTCCAATATAGTAATCAATTGGCGAGTTAATCATAAGATGCCTTCTTTGCTTTAATTTTGACAACAATTCCTTTTCATAATCAATATCTACCACTGTGAGAAGAGTTGTGCATCCTCTTACTAAGTACTGCATAAATGTACGTTTGAATTCTTTAAATGGAAGTAGTGAATGAAGATAAAAATCCAGCATAACATAGCCAGGGGTTAACAAATACGAACTTAAATCCATCCTTACAAACTTTATGTTATCCATAGAATGACGCATAAACTCAATTTTGTCTTGGTTGATTAATAAAGATGTTTTTTCAATTGAATCGTTTTTTAACAACTTTACTTTGTCCATAATATAACACACGATAAGGCGTCCCTCCTTCCATCTCCTTAAGACAAGCTATGATGAAAAATAAGCATTTATTCACATTGTTTTAACTTGATAAAACGCCTGAAAAGAAGGGAAGGAAAGTTTATAAACTAAAAAAAGAGGGGGGATTCGAAGACTTGGTCTGAAGAGAACAGACACCTCCACTAAAAAACAATGTTAGTTTTTTATTAACTCAAAAAAGAGATTGCTTTTGCATCCAAAAGCAATCTCTTTTACTTATTTGCTTAAGCCAGTTAAATGATCAAAAAAGTTAGGATAAGAAACGTCGATTGACTCTGCATTTAATAGTTCAATCGGCTCTTCCGTTATACAAGACGCAATAGCAAGCATCATACCAATTCGATGGTCACCATGACTTGAAACTGTCGCATTTCCCTTTAAGTTTGTTTTGCCAGTAATAATCATTCCATCGTCAGTAGCTTTTATTGCAGCTCCTATTTTTGTCAACTCACCTACAACTGTATCAATACGATTTGTTTCTTTAACTTTAAGCTCACTTGCATCCTTAATAATCGTTTCTCCCTCAGCTTGAGTTGCTAACAAGGCGATAACAGGAATTTCGTCTATTAGTTTTGGAATTAAATCACCACTTATGGTTGTTCCCTTTAGAGAAGATGTTTTTATAATGATATCTGCCACTGGCTCAAAGGTTTCTTCTTTGCTTGGTATGATCTCCATTGTGGCACCCATCATTTCTAAAACATCAAGGATACCTGTTCTTGTAGGATTAATCCCAACGTTCTTCAAACGTATTTCACTGCTTGGAACGATGGCACCAGCTACGAGGAAGAATGCAGCTGAAGAAATATCGCCTGGAACAAAAATATTTGTTGCTTGTAAAGTTTGACCACCACGAACGGTTGCAGATCTTTCATCTTCCTTTACATCAACCCCGAAAGCTCGTAACATTCTTTCCGTATGATCTCTTGATTTATGTGGCTCAGTGACAGTTGTTTCTTCACCAACTGTGTTTAATCCGGCCAAAAGAATGGCAGATTTAACCTGTGCACTAGCTACTGGGGAATCATATTGAATACCTTTTAGACTGCCACCTCTAATTGAAATAGGGGTATATTGACCATTTTCTCTTCCATCAATGTTTGCTCCCATCATTGTCAGAGGTTTTGTTACTCTCGACATAGGTCTTTTAGCAATTGATTCATCCCCAATAATACAAGAATGAAACGGAGTCCCTGCTAATATCCCCATCATTAATCTAGTTGTTGTTCCAGAGTTACCAACATCTAATATATCAGATGGTTCTTGTAAACCATCCAATCCCTTTCCTTCAACTGTTACAAGGTCTTTTGATACATCAATTGATACACCCATTTTCTTAAAACAAGAAACCGTACTTAGGCAGTCCGCACCCATTAGAAAGTTTGAAATTTCGGTTTTTCCGTTAGCGATAGCTCCGAACATAACAGCTCGGTGTGAAATAGATTTATCACCAGGTATGTTAATTGAGCCAGTTAAACTAGTAACTTTTGATAATCTTTGAACTTCTGACATAATTCCACCTCTTCGATTATTAGAAAAAACTATGACAATATCCTTAGCTTTTTTAGTCCTGTCATCCATAAAAACTTGTAATGAAAGATCGTACAAATAATTATATTTTATTTAGATCTACATAATAAAAGTTTCATAAGCACAATACTTGTTAATACAGTCAATCGCTAGTTCACGATCTCGTTCTGTCTGAAAGCTTAATCTTAATACCCCATAGATTTCTTCACGTGTTTCAATAATTCGTATATTCGTTAAACTGATCTTTTCTTTTGCCAAATATCCAGTTATCTCAGAAATAACCCCGGGATAATCAGGTACATCAACAAATAAGTCATAAAATGACGGAATAGCTCCCTTTTGCTTCTCTGGCAGACCATCTCGATAATTCTTTGCATATTGAAAATATGAAAATAAATTATCAGCTTCTTCATTTGCAACAAATGCTTTTACCCGCTCCATCTCTGAAATCCATTCATCAAATAAGTGTAATAAGGGTTCTTTATTATGGAGAAGAATATCTCGCCACATTGAAGGACTACTTGAGGCAATTCTCGTTATATCTCGAAACCCTCCAGCAGCTAGCCTCTTGACAAGTGGAAATTGCTCTTCATGATTTTTAGCCTGATAAACAAGGCTCGCAGCAACAATATGGGGAAAATGACTAATTACACCGGTAACTTCATCATGTTCATTTGGCGTCATTTCAATGAAATTAGCTTTCGTTCCTTCAAGAACACTTTTTAATAAATCAACATCATTCTGAGTTACATATTGGGAAGGAGTTAATATGTAAAAAGCATTCTCGAACAAATGTGGTTTAGCTGCTAATATTCCTGATTTATGAGAGCCAGCCATAGGATGACCGCCGATAAATTTAATTTTTCCATTTAAATGCTGATTTGCACATTCAACAATTTTCACTTTCGTACTTCCAACATCAGTTACAATAACATCTTTCTTCAGTTGTTCTGATTTTAATTGTTCTATAATTTGAGTTGTTTGTTGAACAGGGGTTGAGAGAAAAATCATATCAACCGATGATAGATCCGGGAAAAGCTTGGTGGCAATTTCATCAATGGCCCCAATCCTTTTTGCTAGATTAGCCTGATCTTCATTTATGTCAAAACCTAATATATGTATTGAAGGATCTTTTTGCTTAATTGATAATGCTATTGAAAGCCCCCAATTAATCCAAGACCTATTATATAAACTTTTTTCACCATAAAATATCACCTTTTTGTCCTATCATAAATTGAGGGTATATATCATTACCTAAGAAAGAAGGTACTAATAATATGAGGATCAAATCTATCATATAAATTAGTACCCTTAAGATAAAGTTTATTGAACAAATTCCCTTAATGCTTCGATAATTTCTTCGTTTTGTTGACGATCTCCAACAGTTATACGTAGGTGGGTAGGAAATCCAAGAGCATTTCCGGACCTTACGATATATCCTTTTTTCAGTAATGCATTAAAAACTTCGTCAGAATCTCGATTAAAGTCAATTAATATGAAATTACCTTCAGAAGGATAATATGGAAGCTTCAGTTCCTCACAGAAAGAGTAAAATTGCTGTAACCCTTCCTTATTTTCCCCCCGACATTCTTCAACAAACTGAGCATCATCTAAAGCTGCAATAGCGGCCACCTGAGCAACTCTGCTTGTATTAAAAGGTTCCCTAGCCGGTTCAATTTTCCGAATTAATTCTGCATTTGCAATTCCATAACCTATTCTTAACGATGCTAAGCCATAAGCTTTTGAGAATGTACGTAGAATCATTAAGTTAGGATATTCGTTAATGAATTCAACAGTTTCTGGATAATCTTCAGCTAAAACATATTCATAGTAGGCTTCATCTACTACAACAAGCACATGTTTAGGCACTTTATTTAAGAAATTAACTAAACTGTCTTTAGTAACATATGTACCTGTAGGGTTATTCGGTGTACAAACCCATACAACCGTCGTGTTTTCATCTATTTGCAGAAGCATATTTTCTAAATCATGATTACCATCTACTAATGGGACCTCACGGATTTCAGATCCTTCAATTACAGCATTATGCTTATATTGAGGGAATGTTGGTGTGGCCATTACAGTATTAGAATCTGGGCTTAGTAACGCTCTACAAATAATTTGAACAACTTCATCTGACCCATTCCCAAAAATTAATTCTTGTTCTTGAACACCTACGTGAGCAGCTAGTTTTGTACGAAGTTCAGCACTATATCCATCTGGATAAATCGCGAGCTGACTCAATTCATCTACAATGGCTTGTTTAGCCTTAGGGGAACAACCATATGGGTTTTCATTAGACGCAAGCTTCACAACTTTTGTTAAATTATATTCTTTTTTAACTTCTTCCATTGGTTTTCCTGGCTGATAAGGCTTAAGACTTAATAATTGTTCTTTTACACGCATAAATTACACCTCTTTTAAATAGAGGCTTTGTTAAACTTTACGGAAAATACTAAATTTCTCTTGTATTTATCCATAAGTTTAACTAAGCCATTAATAAGTAAACATTTCTAATGTTTATTATCATAAAGTTTCATTTCATCTAAAGCAATTAAAATTTTGCTTTTCATTAAGAAACAAAGGTACGTGCAAAATTCTTAAATTCTTCTACAGCATCTCTTCGTGAATTCTCATCTAATAAAGAAGGTTGAAGTCGTTCAATTTCTCGAACTAAAGCACTACCAACAACAACTCCATCACACATATGTGCAAGCTGCTCCACCTGTTCCCTTGAAGAAACACCAAACCCTACAGCAACAGGAACTTTACTATGCTTTCTTACTTCCTCTAGAAAGGATGCAATAGAATCATCGAAATTTTTGCGTACTCCTGTTACGCCTAATGATGAAACACAATAAATAAAACCTTCTGCTGCTTCCGCAATCATCTTAATTCTACTAGAAGAAGTTGGAGCTACTAGAGAAATAAATGCAATAGAATACTCCTTACATTTTTCTCGAAGTTCCTCACTTTCTTCAAACGGAATATCAGGAATTAATAAACCGTCTATCGTATTTTCTCGCAGTAAAGCGAAAAAGGATTCCTGATCTAATTGTAACACAGGATTATAATACGTAAATAGAATTATTGGAATATTCAACCCTTTTTTTCGCATTTCCGGCACAAGTTTGATTGCTTTCACAATATTCATACCATTTTTTAGTGATCGACTTGAGGCCTTCTGAATAACAGGGCCATCTGCAACAGGATCTGAGTATGGTATCCCTAATTCAATTGCCGATGCTCCAGCTTCTTGTAGGGCAAGGGCTAAATCGATTGTTGCCTCAGAGTTTGGATCTCCAGCAGTTATAAATGGAATGAATAATTGATTATTTATAGGTTGATTAAATAGGGCTGTCATGCTTTTCCAACCTCCTTATAGTGAGACATTAATGTGTGGACATCTTTATCTCCCCGACCTGATAAACAAATTAAGATACTTTCCTCAATATTCATCTTTTTAGCATGTTCAAAAGCTGCAGAAAGGGCATGTGCTGACTCAATAGCTGCTAAAATTCCTTCTTCACGAGCTAAAAATTCTAATGCGTCTAATGCTTCCTGATCTGTGACACTTTCATATTTAACGCGGCCAGTATTAGCTAAGTGTGCATGCTCAGGACCTATTCCTGGATAATCGAGTCCGGCTGAGATGGAATATGGTTCCGTTATTTGTCCATATTCATCTTGGAGTAGATAAGTTAATGAACCGTGTAGTACACCTTTTGTTCCTTTTGTAATTGTGGCTGCATGCATATCAGTTTCAACACCTTTTCCTGCAGCTTCTACTCCTACTAATTCTACGTCTTCATTAATAAAAGCAGCAAACATTCCAATTGCATTACTTCCACCACCAACACAAGCAACTACTTTAGTTGGTAGTGTTCCTTCAATATGATAGAATTGATCCTTTGCTTCATCCCCTATCACCCTTTGAAACTCTCTCACAATATATGGGTAAGGGTGTGGACCAACAACTGAGCCTATAATGTAAAAATGATCTTCACAATGCTGTACCCAATATCTCATTGCTTCATTTGTAGCATCTTTTAACGTCTTGTTTCCGCTTGTCACTGGAATTACTTCAGCTCCTAACAGCTGCATCCGAAAAACGTTTAATTCCTGACGGCGTACATCTTCTTCCCCCATAAACACTTTACATTCCATTCCAAATTTAGCCGCAACAGTTGCTGTTGCAACACCATGTTGACCAGCACCTGTTTCAGCAATCACTTTAGTTTTACCCATACGTTTTGCTAAAAGAACCTGTCCAATGGCATTATTAATTTTATGAGCTCCGGTATGATTTAAATCCTCACGCTTCAAATATACTTTTGCTCCACCTAATTTTGTTGTTATATTTCCAGCATAAGTGACCGTTGTTGGTCTGCCAGAGTATTCTTTTAATAAGAAAGAATATTCCTCTAAAAAGCTAGGATCCTGCATTGCTTCTTTATGTGCTTGTTCGATCTCTGCTAATGGACTCATTAATGTCTCCGGTACAAAGCGACCTCCGAAATCGCCGTAACGTCCATTTTTATCAGGATATATGTTCATGTTGTAACACCCTTTCCTCTATCAGTAGAATCTTTTCTTTACTTTTTTTCGGTCAACTTCAATGCCACTAGATAGATCAATAGCCTGTGGATGATAGTTTAAGAGATTAGAAATATTCTCTTCATTAACACCGCCTGCAATAAAACAAATTTTATTATGTTTTTCTGCAAATTCAAGGTAAACAGGTACCGCATCCCAATCAAAGCTAACACCGGTACCTCCCCATTGATCTTTTGTTCTTGAATCTACAACAAATCCATCAACTAACTCTATATACTTTTCCATTTCTTCTAAGGTATGGTCATGATGGTGAAGAGCTTTCCAAATAAAACCTGGATATGTTTCACGAACTTGAGCAATTTGTTCGATCGTCTCATTTCCATGAAATTGAATCACATCAACTGGAACATGTTTTAAAACAGAATGAATTTCTTCTAAAGTAGGATTTACGAATACAGCAACGACTTTCTTCTTTGTATTAACTTCTTTTAACCATTGCCCAACCAAATGTGGATTTACTTTTCTTTTACTTTCTGCAAAGATGAATCCAATGTATTGAGCAATAGAATCTGAAACTACTTGAAGATCTTCAAGACTTTGGACTCCACAAAATTTCAATGCTATTTTAGACATTAAGACTTTCTCCAAATAATTGTTTTACAGCCAATGATTGATTTTCTTTTCTCATTAACGATTCTCCTACTAATACGGCTTTAGCTCCGTACTGTTTAACTAAATCTAAGTCTTCCTTTGTATAAATTCCACTCTCACTTACTAGTAATGTTTCTTCTGGAATTGAAGAAGCCATTCCTTCTAATTGTTGAATATTTGTTTCAAATGTTTTTAAATTTCGGTTATTTACTCCAAGTATTTTTGGGGTAATAACATGTAAAACTTGCTCTAAGTTATGTTGATCATGCACTTCTACTAAGACATCCAATCCTAACTCATATGAATATTGATAAAGATCTTTTAACAGAGCAGGTTCTAGAGCTTCACTTATTAACAATACCGCATCAGCACCTATTCGTTTCGCTTCATCAATTTGAATAGAATCAATAATAAAATCTTTTCTCAAAACAGGTAAATTCACAGCTCTTTTAATAGCAGTTAAGTATTCTCGTTTTCCTTGAAAATAAGGAGAATCTGTCAGAACGGATAAACAATCTGCCCCTCCTTTTTCATATGCAAGAGCAATTTCCACAGGATCAAAGTTTTCCTTAATTAAACCCTTTGATGGTGATGCTTTTTTCACTTCAGCAATTAATGCCATATCCCTGTTAGAAGTAATTAGGGCATCAAGAAAAGAGTGGTTTGGTAAGCCTTCATCTTCAGGCAGAATCAAATTTTTAACTTCTTCTTTTTTAGTTTCGATAATTTTATCAAGCATAATTTTCCTCCTGCTGATGCTGCAATGATTTTAATTGCTTTAAAGCTGTGCCATTTTTAATCGCTTCTTTGGCATATAACACACCCATACCTAATGATTGAACATGATTTGCAACATAAAGTGCTGCACCTGCATTTAAAGCCACAATATTCTCTGCGCTCTCTGGTGCTTCACCTCTAAATATTTTTTCGATAAGCTCTGCACTATCATCTGAATTTTGAACCTGTATATCATCCATAACCCCTTCTACAAGTCCAACATCAGTTGGATGAAGAACGTATCTTGATATATGTCCATTTTTAAGCTCTACAACATCAGTTGCCGTTGTTATAGATATTTCATCCAAGCCGTCTCGTCCTGTAACGAGTAAAACATGCTCTGCTCCTAACCGTTTTAACGCTTCTGCCATTTTTTCTGCATAATGCGTTGAAAAAACACCAATGATTTGACGTTTTGCATTCGCTGGATTTGATAATGGACCAAGTAGATTGAAAACAGTCCGAAACCCAATTTCTTTGCGTGGATTCACCGCATGCTTCATTGAAGAATGAAACATAGGTGCAAATAAAAAGCTCATGTTTTTTTCGTCTAAGCTTTTTACCGCTTCCTCTTTTGAAGTTTGAATATTAACGCCTAGTTTCTCAAGAACATCTGCACTTCCACTTTTAGAAGAAACAGCACGATTGCCATGTTTTGCAACCTTCACCTTTAATGAGGAAGCAACGATTGCTGCTGCAGTTGAGATATTAAAGGTTGAGGAGCCGTCTCCCCCCGTTCCACAGGTGTCTACAATATCAAAATCATAGTTAATAGAAGACATGTGCTTTTTCATCGATTTTGTAAAGCCAACCAATTCATCAACCGTTTCGCCTCTTAGACGCATAATGGACACTAAACTTGCAATTTGACTAGGTGTTGCTTGACCAGACATGATCGAATTCATTACTTCTTCAGCTTGCTCCTCAGACAAAGTATGACCCTCAATACATGTTGCTAGAAGTTCTTTCATCACGTTTCTCCTCCTCAGAAAAGACTTTTTCAGCCAATTGGATTGCTTTTAACATAGCACTCGCTTTATTACATGTTTCCTTCCATTCGAGTTCAGGTACACTGTCCACAACGATACCTGCCCCAGCTTGAACATATGCTACATTATTTTTGACTGTAATCGTTCGAATTGTAATACAAGAATCTACATTTCCATCAAAACCAACGTAGGCAACACAACCTGCATAACTTCCTCTCGCTGTTGGTTCTAATTCTTGAATAATTTGCATGGCTCGTATTTTCGGGGCTCCTGAAACAGTACCAGCAGGAAACGAAGATAATAATGCATCCATTGGATGTACTTCTTCTTTTAATTGAGCCGTAACCTTTGAAATTAGGTGCATCACGTGTGAAAAACGACCAACTTCCATTAACGTAGGAGTATTAACAGTTCCGTAATCAGCAACTCTACCTAAATCATTTCGTGCCAAATCAACCAACATATAATGCTCTGCTCTTTCCTTTTCATCGTTCTTTAATTCTTCTTCGAAAAATAAGTCTTCTTCAACAGTTTTTCCTCTTCTTCTTGTTCCGGCAATTGGATGAATTTCAAGATGTTTATTTTGAATATAAATAAGTCTTTCAGGAGAACTGCCGACAAGCTCTGTGTCATTAATTCGAATATAAAATAAATATGGTGAAGGATTTACGATACGTAAAATTCGGTAAAGTGAAAAACCGTCTGTTGAAATTGGTATTTCAAACCTTTGTGATAGTACTCCTTGAAAAATATCTCCTGCACGAATGTATTCTTTTACCTTCTCAACATCTTCTAAAAACTTGCCTTTTTCATAGTTTGATTGAATTTCATCAAAATTGACATCAAACGAGTCCGAAACTGCTAGTGGTAAATGCTCTGATTGAGGTTTTTGTTTTAGCATGCTTTCAAATTTGTTCAGCTTTGCTTCAGCTAGTTGATACGTAGCCTTTAACCTTGACTCATCTTCGGTACCATTTACTCTTTCGTAGTGAATAAAATAAAGCTGTTTTTCTTGATGATCAAATGCAATAACCGTTTCACAAACAAAAAACATACAATTTTGCTGATTTAAATCATTCGTCTCATGCTTTTTAACTTTTTCAATGATAGAAACTGTATCATATCCAATATATCCTACAGCTCCCCCAACAAAAGGTATCTCTAAATCTGGCAACTTAATGGCTAAATGATCTTGAAGTTGTTTAAAGGTTGTTGTAATGGAATTTGATTTTGATATCGTTTTTCTTTGTTCGTTCAGAATAGAAAACTCTCCGTGGTTTTCTTCTATAAATAAAAATGGATTTAAACCAATAAAAGAATATCTGGACCAGCTAGATTCTGAGTCCTTACTTTCCAGTAAATAAACAGCCTCTTCTTTAAAAAGTTGAAATAATTGAATAGGCGTGAACGTATCCACGATATATTTTTTTACGATGGGGATGGTGCGATAATGCTTGCTATCTTCACAAAAAGTGGAAAAAGAAGAAAAATTCATAGTAACTCACTCCTCCAATATGTTTTGGAGAACGAGTATTTAGGAGGTTATTAAAGGATGAAGATTAATAAAACACTAGTCTCTTGACATATATACTTAAACAAGGCTTAGGTGTTGTTAAAATTTAAACTAACAACATAACCTTTGCAAGCTATATGAATTAAAATAAAAACCCAAAAACACGATGGTTTTTGGGTAGACTTGTGCCTTTACGAAAAAAACCTCAACTAAACTTGACTCATTCTCTGCTACCCTAAACTATTTAACTCTACTCATCTACTTAATCATAATCTTCTACATTATGTTATTATAACTTTCTCTTTACTGTCAAGAATGATATAACACTGTTCCAAATTTTCTAACTACTTTTAAGAGTACCAAACACTGTTAGGACTTTGATAAATCTGGTCTTAACACTGTCGCACCTTCTAAATAAGCATGATAAATTTGCTCTTGCTTTATTGGTGTTTCTACTGTCATCATAATTCTTATGCATTTTTCGAGGCTTCCTGGAACTGGTATTTCTTGCATACACATGACCGGTACATAGACCCAACCTTCGAAATTTCTTAATGCTTTTGCAGGAAATGTTGATATCAAATCATGTGTTACCGTTATAAGGACCTGTGCGACGTTCTCAGGATCTACATTGTTTTTTTGGATCATTTCTTGTAACAGTTTTTCTGTTGCATCAATAACTTGTGGTTCAATATCTTCACCAACTGTTATTGCTCCTCGGATTCCCCTAATCAACGCTCTCCCCCGTTCCTGCTCTCTCCACTCGTTAAGTAAGGATTGGAGCTCTTCTTTGCTGAAAGTTGCAGAAGTTGTTTCTCCAATACGTTCTAATAAAATCATTTTAATTTGATTAGATTTTGTTTTTTTATCTTTAACCATTTTGGCTATTAATTGCTCATTTGTATATGAATCAGGGACCTCTACTGGAAAACCAATCGTAGCAAACCATGTTTTCAACTCACGGTATGGTAAGTCAGCTTGTAATAATTTATTACTTAACCAGGTGGCAAATAACATCCCAATTGCTACGCAGTCTCCATGTGAGAGTTTTCCATAACCAGCCTCTGCCTCAACTGCATGACCTAGAGTATGGCCAAAGTTCAAAATTTCGCGTAAACCTAACTCTCTTTCATCTATTGTTACAACGTCTGCTTTGATTTGAATACCTTCAAGTATCATTCGTTGTAACCTTTCAGATGTAATGTCTTCTAACTGTTGTATTTCTTTTACCAAAAATTCATAGAAGGATTCACTTTTAATAAGTGAATGTTTAATAACCTCTGCAAATCCAGATCGTAATTCTGTTACAGGAAGACTTTTTAGAAACTTGCTATCATATACTACCGCTTTAGGCTGATAAAAAGCCCCAATCATATTTTTTCCTTCGGGATGATTGATTGCCACTTTTCCTCCAACGGCACTATCATGTGCTAGCAATGTTGTAGGTACTTGTATATAAGGAATTCCTCTCATATAGGTTGCTGCAACAAAACCTGTTAAATCACCTACTACTCCTCCACCAAACGCAATAACAACAGATTTACGATCTAATTGCTGCTTTAATGCAAAGGTTTGTACGTCATAAAAAACATCAAAAGACTTAGCCTCTTCTCCGCTATTGATAACATATTTACAGATCGTATAAGTAGGTCTAATCTTGTCGATTAAGAAATCACTATATAAACGATCAACATTTGTATCTGTTACAACAAGTACTTTAGAGGGCTCTAGATTTTTTAGTATCCCTAAGAGTTCATTTATTGCATCTTCCCCGACAATAACTGGATAAGTTGAGTCTTGTGTATGGATGACAATTGACTTCATTAGAAATCCCTCGAATATTTTCGCATTTCTTCAACATTTTCTTTAATAAGATCCATACGATCCAAACCAAACTGTTCAACAATCGCATTTGCAATCTCCCAAGCAACTACAGCTTCCGCAACAACACTTGCTGCTGGCACAGCACAGCTATCAGAACGTTCAATACTAGCTGTGAAAGGTTCTTTTGTATCAATATCAACACTTTGTAATGGTTTATATAGTGTTGGAATTGGCTTCATAACTCCTCGAACTACAACTGGCATTCCAGTTGTCATTCCGCCTTCAAAACCACCTAATCTATTTGTTCTTCTTGTATATCCTTCTTCCTCATTCCACAGTATCTCATCGTGAACTTGGCTTCCAAACTTCCGAGCAGCTTCAAACCCTATACCAAACTCAACACCTTTAAATGCATTAATGCTCACGATGGCACCTGCAATTTTGCTATCAAGCTTGCGATCATAATGAACATAACTGCCTATTCCAGCAGGTAAGCCCTCAACAACAACTTCAACAATTCCTCCAATAGAATCTCCATTTGCTTTAGCATTGTCAATTGCTTCCATCATTTTCGTTTCAGCTTCACGGTCATAACATCTAACCGGTGACTCTTCCGTAACTGCTAACAAATCATCAATATCTTGATATTCATTGTTCTCTGCTCTAACTCCACCTATCTCAAGGACATGACCTACCACTTTAATCCCTAACTCAGCTAGAATTTGTTTAGCTAACGAACCAACAGCCACTCGAACTGTTGTTTCACGAGCAGAAGAACGCTCTAAAACATTTCTCATATCTCTATGTCCATATTTCATAGCACCAACTAAATCTGCATGACCTGGACGAGGACGAGTTATTTGGCGTTTTACCTCTTGCTCTTCTTCAGGAGTTATTGGTTCGGCACCCATAATTTTTGTCCAATGCTTCCAATCTTTATTCTCAACAACAAGGGAGATTGGTGATCCTAGTGCTTTCCCATGTCTTACTCCACCTAAAATTTGAACTTGATCTTTTTCAATTTGCATTCTTCTTCCGCGGCCATACCCTTTTTGTCTTCTTGCTAAATCGATGTTAATAGCTTCCGCAGTTAAATTTAATCCTGATGGAACACCTTCGACTATAGCTGTTAATTGTGGCCCGTGAGATTCACCAGCTGTTAAATATCTCATTTGCTCTCTCTCCCTTCAACGCACTAACGCTTTTAAGTACAAATATATCATAAGTTACTTTAAAAAAATAGCAAGTTTTTACTTCTTTTGATAAAAAAATGTATCTACTGAAGTAAGGTTAAAACGATCAGCATTAAAAATCTGCTCAGTGCTTCCAACAAAGAAAACCCCTTGAGGTTTTAATGCGTTACTAAATTTCATATATAAGCCTTCTTTAGCTTCTTCCGTAAAATAAATTAAAACATTGCGACATACTATTAAATCAAAGTTTGAATCAAAAGAATCTGACAATAAATTTTGCTTTTTAAATTGCACCGTTTTTTTAATATCCTCGTTCACAATATAATTGGTTCCTTCCTGCTTGAAGTGCTTCCGCTTAATATCATCAGGAACCTCATTTAAGGAACGTTCAGGATAGATTCCAAGTTTAGCTCTTGCAATGACATTTTCGTCAATATCTGTTGCAAGAACCTTTACTTTTGAAAGTGGAATCAATTTAGAAAGAATCATCGCAATTGTATAAGGCTCTTCACCTGTGGAGCATGCAGCACTCCAGACTTTCAGATTACTGTTCTTTTCTAATAGTCTTGGAAGAATCTTTTCTTCAAGCACCTGCCATCTTTTATAGTTTCGGTAGAATTCTGAAACATTTATTGTCATTCGATCTAAGAACTCAAAGTAAAGCTCGTTTTGCTTACTTATTCCCTCAAAAAACTCTGAGAAGGTTGAAAATCCCCTCTTTTCATAAAGTGAAATCAATCTTCTTTTCATTTGAGCTTCTTTGTAAAGTGAAAGATCAATTCCTGATTTTTCTTGATGTTTTTAATAAACAGTTCGTAATCTTGATCAACCATGGGGCAACTCTCCTATTACATTTCCTTTTATCCAATAGATGTTTGAAGATCTTACTAATAAATCAGGGGTTTGTTATATCACCCTGTAATCAGAATTATGGGTCTCTATTAAAACTTCTGATTTCAAATACCTTAGAAATAAGAATAATAATTTATAGTATAGCTTAAAATTCAAAGAATTTGCTCAATTTTTATAGAAAAGTGTGGAAACTTGTCAAAATACAATTTTCTGTCTTAGTGTATATAAAAAGAAGCTGGCATATGCCAGCTTCCGTATTATTAATAAATCCAAGTATTTAATGCCTTATCATATTCCACTAATTCATTGTCTTGGAAAAAAAGTGAGATTTCTCTTTCTGCGCTTTTAGTTGAATCCGAGCCGTGAATGATGTTCTTGCTTACAAACATCGTATAATCTCCTCTTATTGTTCCAGGTTCAGCATCTTTTGGATTTGTTTTTCCCATCATTTTTCTTGATAACTCAATTACATTTTCACCTTGCCAAACCATTGCAAACACTGGTCCGGAAGTTATAAATTGAACTAATTCATCATAAAAGGGTTTTCCTTTATGTTCTCCATAATGCTTCTCAGCAAGTTCAACAGGAATGGTCATTAATTTTGCACCAACCAATTGAAAGCCCTTTCTTTCAAATCTACCGACAATTTCCCCAATAAGTTGTCGTTGAACCCCATCAGGTTTAACCATTAAAAATGTTTTTTCCATAATAACATCTCCACCCCATAAAAATTTATGTATAGGCTTTCATACCCCAAAAGAATAATATCATGAGAGGTAAAATATTTCAATCATGGGATGGAGAATTTTAGAAAAGATTAAAATTTTCTTTTTCCAATATATTTTGCAATACTTTGAAGAGTCGATCGCGCTCGATTTTTAGGTAATTCCTCTAAAATACGAAACGCCTTATGAAGATATCTTTCACTAACTTGCGCCGATCTCTCTATCACCCCGGAATTTAATATTTTCTCTAGAATCTGCTGCATATCCTCCGGTGTAGTTTTCATTGATATTTTTTCTATATCTCTTTTCATGATTGGGTCTTCAAGTGCAAATAGTACTGGTAGTGTGATATTACCTTGTAAAAGATCACTTCCTACTGGCTTGCCTAATTCTTCTGCGGTCGAAGTGAAATCTAAAATATCATCGGTAATTTGAAATGACATCCCAACATAATAGCCAAACCAATAGAGCTTGCGATGTATATCCTCAGAAGCACCTGCCGAAACAGCTCCTAATTGACAACTAACAGCAATTAACAATGCAGTTTTTCTCTTAATACGTCTTAAATAGGTTCTTAGTGCTTGATCAAATTGATACTTGTCTTTTATTTGCTCAATTTCTCCTAAACAAACGTCAACAATGGCTTGAGATAAAATTTTGTGAGCCAATGGATCCTCAATATTCGTCATCACTTCTAATGAACGTGCCAATAAATAGTCACCTGTGTACATCGCAATACGATTATCATATCTTGATTTAACAGTTGGTTTGCCCCTTCTTAATTCTGCATCATCTATCACATCATCATGTACGAGAGATGCCATATGTATTGTTTCAAGTGCAACAGCAACATGCTTTACTCGTTGAATGTCATAGTTACCAAACATTGCTGAGAGCAAAACAAAAACAGGACGAATTCGCTTCCCTCCTGCTTGCAGCAACTCCAAATTTGCTTGTCTTAAAAGAGGATACTCTGAAACAGCAGTCTTCTCAAGCTCTTTTTCAATTATTGTTAGATCATTATTTAAAAATGAATACATTGCTTTTAGTTTCATACGTTTTCACCTTAAACCCTGAATTAATGAATTCTCCTTACTTCCACGATATACCATATAAATAGGAATGACCACTATGTTAAAAGAGCAAGCAATATTACTCACATTTCTTAAAACATAAAAGTGGTCATGCCGTATATTTTTAATTATTTTCTTTTTCCTTGACTCCTAAATGCATAGCAGCAACTCCGCCGGTAAAAGCTTTGACTTCAACTTGTTTAAAGCCTGCTGTTTGAAACATCTTTGCTAATTCAACCATTCCAGGGAAATCCCGTGCAGATTCTTGTAGCCAAGAATATTCTTTATAGCTTTTAGCAAATATCTTCCCGAACATAGGCATGATATAACGAAAATAAATTGTGAAAAAATGTTTAAAAATCGGTAAGGTAGGTTGGGAAGTTTCTAAACATACTGCTTTTCCACCCGGCTTTAAGACACGATTCATTTCCTGTAGCACTTGCATATAATCTGGTACATTTCTTAAACCAAACCCAATTGTCACAAAGTCAAAAGAATTGTCTTCAAATGGAAGCTTCATCGCATTTCCATGAATCAGGTTTACATTTTGTAAATCAAGGTCCTTGATCTTTTGTTGACCAATTTTAAGCATGTTTTGACTAAAGTCAAGACCGGTAACACTTCCTTTTGGTCCTACTGCTTCTGAAAGTGCAATGCTCCAATCAGCTGTGCCACAACAAACGTCAAGTGCTTTTTGGCCCTGTTTTACGTTCATCCGTTTCATTGTCTCTTTTCTCCATGCCTTATGGCGCTGAAAGCTTATAACAGAGTTCATTTGATCGTAATTTTGATAAATTTTCTCAAATACTCCATGCACTCTTTCTTCTTTAGACTGATTCATATATTACATACCTTCTTCCACTGTCTTTTTATCATGTAGTAATGCTTCGTGAAAACGAATTGTATGAAGTCGTTCTATCAACAGACTTTTTAAAGAAGGAGCCTTTTGGAATCCTTTATCAAGTAGTGATGCAGTTTTCTCGAAATACATATTACATGCTTCTGTTAAAAAGGGAATTGAAAATGAGGAATTTTTAACAGAATGATCAAAACCTCCATCTTGTACAAACTGAAATTTCTCATGAGATAGTCTTTTATATGTTAAAAAATGTGTACTAAGCATGTTATAAAAGTCAAGTTTAAAATGATCAGCTACACGTTGAAAAAGACTTGTTTCAACTACTTGAAGACTATTAAAAGACGAACTCATTTTTTCTTCATCATGATAATAAAGTCTTATTTTATGTTCATTGATTTCCTTAATAGCCAAGGCTAATGTTCGAACCATCTTAATATCCTTAACTTCTGATAGTAATAAATAATATAGTCCACTAAAATAATCACCTGCAAGAACAGTTAACTGTCTTTGTACAAATTCTCCAGGTTCGATATTAGTCTTTGTCGAAACATCATCATGTGTATCAAGGGCAATCTGAACAAGCATAGCTGTCACTATATAACTTTCTTTTAATTTCTCCGAAAGGTCTATCTCATCAAAAATTGCATAAAAAAGTAGCAATTTATCTTCGTCGATTGTAGGTGAAGGTAAATGTTTTGCTAAATAGGGATGTGAAAGTTTCTCCTCTAGTGCTGTTTTTAATTTTGCTAAATGTACTTCGATGTCCTGCAAATAAATCACCCTTGTCCCCAAAATAACATTCTATCTCTAATTACATGTATTATTTTCTTAAACTAAACTTTGTACTCGCCTCGTCTAGAAAAGGGGACAATTGCATACTTTTCACTCCACTTTTCTAATTCTGCCTATCAATGTTACTTTATATATTATATATCATTTTTTAAGAAGAAATTTAAGCCTGTACCATTATACCACAATTATAGGTAATTGTTATTTATTGATATGCAATCTTAAAGTTCGTTAAACGCAAAGAAAAGCAGGAGAACCTGCTTATTTACGAGAATCACTCTCTATTTCACCAATTCCAGTTTGAATTTGTGCTTTACCTCTTATTTTGATTGCTGATGTATGCTCAGTAAATTGCGCAATCATCACTTCACCCTTATCTAGTTTCTCCGAATGATGGAAACGTGTATCAGAACCCCTTGTCAGTCCGATTACATGAACGCCATCTTCAATTGCTTTAATCACAACGAAGTCATTTTTTTGATTCATCCCTGCACCTGCCTATTTACAGAATGTTGTCTTATCTATCATACCATTCCTGTTAAGTAAAACCTATTAATATGTTTTTGCTTCCATCCTGTATAGGTACTTATCCTTTTATCAAAGATAGTACCTCTGCTCTTGATGCCTCATCTTTTCGGAATACCCCTCTTACAGCAGACGTAACCGTTTGTGCCCCAGGTTTTTTTATCCCTCTCATTGTCATACACATATGCTCGGCTTCAACAACGACCATTACTCCGTGTGGATCGAGTGATTCATTAATACTATCAGCTATGGTTGATGTAATCCGTTCCTGTAATTGTGGTCGTTTCGCTACTGCCTCTACTGCACGTGCAAGTTTACTCAATCCTGTTACTTTTCCACCTTTAGGTATATATGCTACATGAGCTTTTCCGTAGAAAGGTACGAGGTGGTGTTCACACATTGAATAAAACGGGATATCCTTAACTAATACAAGTTCTTCATGATCTTCCCCAAAAATCGTTTGAAAATGTTCAGATGGATCTTCATTTAACCCGCTAAATACCTCAGCATACATTTTCGCCACTCGCTTTGGTGTATCTATCAAACCCTCGCGATTAGGATCTTCCCCTACCGCTTCAAGAATCAATTTTACAGCGTGTTCAATCTGTTCAAAATTAACTTCACTCATGTTGGGACCTCCTGGACATTCATTTGTAGAGATTCTAGCATAATCAAAGGATGAAAAGCAAAGTGGATTAACTTAGAGGAATTTGTTTTCTTACAAATGAAAAGCCCCTTAAATAAGGGGCTCTGTGAAGAAAGCTTGTATGTAATAGTAATTACATGACAAATTAAACTTATTTTCCTGCTACTGCATCTTTAAGTGCTTTACCTGGTTTGAAAGCAGGCACCTTGCTTGCAGCAATTTCAATCTCTTCACCAGTTTGTGGGTTACGACCTTTACGAGCCGCACGCTCACGAACTTCAAAGTTACCGAAACCGATAAGTTGTACTTTATCACCGTCTTTTAGTGCATCTAAAATTGTATCGAAAACAGCATCAACTGCTTTAGTTGCGTCTTTTTTAGATAACTCACTAGCTTCTGCTACTGCGTTGATAAGTTCTGTTTTATTCATGCCTTTCACCTCCTCCCAAAGGGATGGAACTCTTATTAGTCTTCATTTCTTCACAGTTTTGATTAATTGTATACATGATATCGTGATATTACTATCAACACGCTTATCTTATACGATTTTTCTACATATTTCAATGATTTTCATCATGAATATTGGTTATTTAGGAAGAATCGACCAATAGAGAAAACAATTTCTTTAAAAAGATTAACACAATCATTCAAGCGAATCAAGCAATTACCGAATAAAAAACCACTTGTATCAAGGATTTACGCTTTTTTTACGAACGTACGTTTTGACGCAAGGGAATTTATGACATTATTTATTTCTAATAAAACAAAAAAAGACCTCTTAGAATAGAGGTCAAATCTTTATAATATGATGGCAATTAATCCGCCAGAGCCTTCATTGATAATTCTTTCTAATGTTTCTTTTAGCTTGTAACGAGCATTTTCAGGCATTAATGATAATTTAGCTTGTATACCTTCTCGTACAATTGAACTTAAACTGCGTCCGAAAATATCCGAATTCCAGATGGAAAGTGGGTTATCTTCAAAGTCTTGCATAAGGTATCGAACAAGTTCTTCTGACTGTTTTTCTGTGCCTATAATTGGCGCAAATTCTGATTCAACATCCACTTTGATCATATGGATGGAAGGTGCAACAGCTTTTAAGCGAACTCCAAATCTAGAACCTTGGCGAATAATTTCAGGTTCATCAAGACTCATATCCGCAAGGGCTGGTGCTGCAATACCATAACCAGTTTGCTTCACCATTCGGAGTGCATCAGAAACTTGATCATATTCTGCCTTCGCATAAGCAAAGTCTTGCATTAGCTGTAGTAAATGATCCTTACCACGAATTTCAACCCCTACAACTTCTTTAAGGATTTGATCATAAAGATCATCTGGAGCATATAGGTCAATCTCGGCAATTCCTTGCCCCATTTCAATACCAGCCAAGCTTGCTCTATTAATAAAGTCATACTCGCTGAATTGACCTACAACACGGTCTACATCGCGTAACCTCTTAATATCTTTAACTGTATCTTTAACAGCCTCTTGATAGCTTTGTCTTAACCAATGATCCTCTCTTAATACCATAACCCAGCTTGGGAGATTTACATTCACCTCAAGCACAGGGAACTCGTATAGAGACTCTCTTAGTACACTCATGACATCTGTTTCTCTCATGCTTTCAACACTCATTGCGAGGACAGGAATATCATATTTTTCATTTAATTCTTTGCGAAGGGCTTCTGTTTCTGGGTGATGAGGATGAACCGTATTAATAATCATAATAAACGGCTTTCCTACTTCTTTTAACTCTTCAATAACTCTAGCTTCAGCTTCTAAATAATCATGGCGTGGAATGTCACCGATGGAACCATCTGTCGTAATGACACATCCTAGTGTTGAATGTTCTTGAATTACTTTACGTGTACCAATTTCTGCTGCTTCATGAAAAGGTATTGGCTCTTCATACCACGGAGTGTTGATCATGCGAGGACCATTTTCATCCTCATACCCTTTGGCTCCTGGAACTGTGTAACCTACACAATCTACTAATCTAATATTGACATCAAGACCCTCATCTACATGAATAGAAACTGCTTGATTCGGGACAAATTTCGGCTCAGTAGTCATAATTGTTTTACCAGCTGCACTTTGTGGTAATTCATCTTGAGCTCTAGCTTTGTCAGATTCATTGTCAATGTTAGGTAGTACGACTAATTCCATGAACTTTTTAATAAAAGTAGATTTACCTGTTCTAACTGCACCAACTACTCCTAAATATATATCGCCACCAGTTCGTTCAGCGATATCCTTGAAAATATCTACTTTTTCCAAGTGATCCCCTCCCGATCATACAATATTGGGATAAAGCTTATCCGTTTTCTTATAGGACATTATATATGTATGACATTGTCCTATTTATTTATGACTTTGTTTCTAAATTTTTTTAGGTATTCTCCAAATTAGTCATTGGTCATAAAAGCGAAAAAAGAAAACCCTTCTTTTAGAGTGTATTCTCCAAAGAAGGGTTCATGACTTATTTTTAAAATTTTTTAAAAAGAATTTATTGGCCAGCTGTATCAAAGATCGGTTCGCCGGCATCATTTATTGTATAAGGTAAGGAATAGGCAGGTACAAAAGGTTTCCCGTCTACAAGAACACCGCGAATATCATCGCCAGGCTTAAAGCTGTGCGTACTATCTTGTAAAGCTTTAGATAAATCGATGCGATAATCCACATAAATTTTTGCCTCTTTATCTATAACTAGAGGTAAATATTCTCCTGAATATGGGCTTCGCAATCATCGGCGGCTCTTTATAACCTAATTTTTCATAGTTTAATGTATAGATATCATTTGTAATAAGATCTTCAAATGGTGGATATCCGTTCGCTTGACGATAGACATTTAATTTGATCGTCAACTCATGTATCTCCTCAGAAATGCGTAAATCAATTAATTTAACAGTAGGATCTTCTTCTACATCCACTAACACATACTGGTAGATCCCACCACTTTCATAGGCTGTACCAGGTGGCTCAGCCATATATTTAGGTGTTATTGCAGAAAAATCAATAGGATACTTTTGATAAATAGGTGTTGACATATCCTTTGTTTTGATCGGCAGCAACCCACCTGTATCTTGTTGGTATTGATCTACAGACTTCTGCACAGCAGTTATTTGGTCATCATAAGGTACTGTGTTTTTCTGTAATTTTTCTTCCGGGTAAAGACATCCAGATAAAAGGATGCAACCAAAAATCACTATCAAAATCTTATAGAATTTCATTCTAAATAACATCCTTTTATTAAGTATTATTCCGATACAGGTCCAGTGAAAACAACGAACAAGATAATTAACCCTGCTAGAATCATAAAAAGATAGGCAAAAACTGAAACAATTACTTTAAATATACCTTTTAACTTAAATCGACTTAAATAAATGAGTAAAATTGAGATAAACATAAAAGCCATTGATGCAAATGAAATCCACATCTTCATAAGGGTTTACACTCATAAAGACTCCTCCTCATACAAAAAACTCAGGGAAATATTAAGACTTAAACAATAAAATAAATAATGTCGAACTCCATGGTTGATTATATTATACTTTTAGAGGCTTGTCCAAGGAGGTAAAGTTCATTTAAATACTCTAAGTAAACGTTTAAACAAAAAAGCTGAAGTAAAGAGGGGACGAACTTTACTTCAGCCACAGAACCGACTAAATAGTACCCAAACTATAAGAACAACTCTTATTTGACTACCATGCATTTTATGCGGAAGTATTATGTTTTGTATCATCTAATGCCTAGTTACGCCATTAAACTTTCACTTTAGATAATGTACAGGCTTTTAGGATTAGATTGACAAAAATCATACAATCCATAAACGAAGTAATCTTAAACCTTATAGGATATTGTTCCTTTGTTTTTATTTCTTGTTATCATATGCTGATAGATGATTATACGTCACCTAAATTAACGATTCTCCATGATATTTACCAGGTCTTCCATTTCATGAGTTTTAACACGGGCCATTAACGAATCAACCGCTTCTTTTGGAGATTTACCGTTAAATAACACTTCATATAACGCTTCAGTAATTGGCATCTTCACATGGTATTTTTGAGCAAGCTGATAGGCTGCTTTTGTCGTTCTTACCCCTTCAACAACCATCCCCATGTTTTCTAACACTTCGTCCAGGTTATGACCCTTACCTAAAAGATTACCAGCACGCCAGTTTCTCGAATGAACGCTTGTACACGTTACAATTAAATCTCCAATTCCTGTTAGTCCAGAGAAAGTTAAAGGGTTTCCTCCCATTTTACTACCTAGACGTGCAATTTCGGCCAATCCCCTTGTGATAAGGGCAGCTTTCGCATTATCTCCATAGCCAAGTCCATCTGTAATCCCCGCGGCTAGCGCAATAATATTTTTTAATGCCCCACCAATTTCCACACCGATAATATCTGGATTTGTATAAACACGAAAATTTTGATTAATAAATAGATCTTGTATGTATTCAGCCGCTTTCATATTTTTTGATGAAGAAGTAACGGTTGTGATATGTCGTTGACTAACTTCCTCTGCATGACTTGGTCCAGATAAGACAACAATATCTCTTAATAGCTGAGATGGCACTTCTTCTTCAATAATTTCTGAAATTCGCAGCAAAGTATCCGGTTCAATTCCTTTACTAACATGAACAAACGTTACGCGTTCTTTTATGACCTTAATTATATCTTTAAGAACTTCACGTATTGCTTTTGTTGGTACGGCTAATATAACAGTCTTTACATCTTTTAAACTTTCTTCAAAATCTGAATAACCAACAATGTTTTCCGGGAGGTCAATACCTGGGAGATACTTTTCATTTCTTCGTGTCGAATTAATTTCGTTTATTAATTCAGGACGATGCCCCCATAACTTTACACGATGTCCATTATCAGCAAGAACAATGGCTAGTGCTGTTCCCCAGCTCCCCGCACCTACTACCGTAATTTGTTCCATGTTATCACACCTTTCAGAACAATTTTAACAAAAAGTAACAGGATTACCTGTTACTTTACCTTTAAAACATTACTAACCTTGAAGGTAAACAATAAGATTTGGCTATTATTTGCGTTCTCTAGCAAAAATCTTAATAGGTGTACCATCAAATTCAAATGCAGCCCTAATACGGTTTTCTAAAAAGCGTTCGTACGAAAAGTGCATTAATTCCGGCTCATTAACGAAAACAACAAAAGTAGGTGGTTTTACAGCTACTTGTGCTGTATAGAATATTTTTAATCGTTTGCCTTTATGTGTTGGAGTTGGATTCATTGCAACAGCATCCATTACCACATCATTTAAAACATTTGTCTGAACCCTTCTTGAGTGATTCTCACTAGCTAGTATAATATGAGGCATTAACGTATGAATTCGCTTTTTAGTTAAAGCTGAAAGGAATACAATTGGAGCATAATCTAAGAACTTAAAGTGATCACGTATATTAACTTCAAATTCCTTCATTGTTTTCTCATCTTTTTCTACAGCATCCCATTTATTCACAACAATTACTACTGCTTTTCCAGCTTCATGAGCATATCCGGCAATATGCTTGTCCTGCTCAATGATTCCTTCTTCTCCATTTATTACGACTAAGATAACATCTGAGCGATCAATTGCTTTTAATGCTCGAAGGACACTATATTTTTCAGTTGTTTCATATACTTTTCCTTTTTTTCGCATACCTGCAGTATCAATGATAACAAATTCTTGTCCTTCATATTTATAAACTGTGTCAATCGCATCCCGAGTAGTACCTGCGATGTCACTTACGATAACACGGTCTTCTCCTAAAATCGCGTTAACGAGAGAGGATTTCCCAACATTAGGTCTGCCAATAAGGGAAAATTTTATTGTTGTTTCATCGTAATCGTCAGTTCCTGGACTTTTAAAATGTTTTGCAACTTCGTCTAATAAGTCACCCAAACCTAAACCGTGAGAGCCTGAGATCGGAAATGGTTCTCCAAATCCTAACGAATAAAAATCATAAATATTTGCGCGCATTTCAGGATTATCTACCTTGTTAACTGCCAATACAACCGGTTTATTGGAACGGTATAAAATTTTAGCTACTTCTTCATCAGCAGCCGTAACCCCTTCACGAACATTTGTTAAAAACACAATAACATCAGCTTCATCGATAGCTATCTCTGCTTGATGACGGATTTGCGCTAAGAAAGGTTCGTCCCCAATATCTATTCCACCCGTATCAATAATATTAAATTGATAAGTCAACCATTCTCCAGAACTATATATTCTGTCCCTAGTAACACCTGGGATATCTTCAACAATAGACACACGCTCTCCTACAATACGATTAAAGATTGTTGACTTACCTACATTTGGTCTTCCAACTATTGCTATAACTGGTTTTGCCATTAGTTACACCATCCTGACTTATATAAACTCAATTTTTTATCATAAGAGTTACAATTATGGTAATGTTCATATCAAACCCGTTTCATAATACACCACTTTCTTGGACAATTCCTAAAAAAAGTAAAAGGAAAGTAACGATTATAAAAGGCTAGTTAGACATCTTGTTACAAACGTATACGAAAAATTTCTACAAACGTTTCGGTCCATTTTCAGATACCACCATTCATTTTCTGATAGTGTGATAAAATTGGACTTAAAGTTAAGCTCATATATGTATTCATTAGCCTATATGGCTAAATATAAACTACCACAAAATACTAAAATAAGATCTCTTATAAAAGAAACCCTTCTGCTTGAAAAGAAGGGCTTAACTTTTATATATTATCAGACATTACTTCATTTCACAACTTAGTGTTTAACAACAACATACATGTCTTCTCCAATACCATGTGCAATTCCATCTAATATTGCTTCTAAATTTTTGGCGTAAAAGTGCATTTCTTCCTGTGTTTTACAAATGAAAATTGCGGTTCCACCAGCTGCTTTTGTTTTATCAGTTGTAATAATAGCCAATATGTATTTTTCAAGTGCACTCAATTTATTCCCCTCCTTGACGGTTCGCCTTCGCTTCAGATGGCATTCTTATTGCATTTTCAAGGGTCGGTGTATCTCCAATCACTTGTATGGCTTTGTCAACATCTCGATCTTGCGGTAAAACAAACACCCCAAGGCGTCCGTCATCTAAATCTCTTTTAGCTAAGGGCACAAGTGCAGGCTCTCCGGAATCACGAACAACTCCTAATGCAGTGGACACATCATGAAGAATGGCTTGTCGTTGCCCCAAGTTAGCAATGGTTGTTTTTGAGTTGGCATTCTTAGGTGTTAATATAAACCCCATCCCATATTTAAGGATAGCCTGTTGCTTGTCAGGAATACCTATGTTCATAATATAAATATTGTCAACATATAGTCCCGCACCTTCAAAATGAGGTTCTACAAATTTTATGTCTACAAGATCTTTTATTCTACTTCCGGACATGAGTTTACGACAAGCAATGAAGCAAATAATTCCAACAATAATAGCGACATAAATATTAAGGACCAAGTAAGCAAAAGTAGTTAAAAGTGAAGTGAATATGACAAGATAATTTCTGCTTTCAAAAGCAATGGCAATTCCTTCTATATATGTATTCCCTCTAGGGACAAGTTCATAGCCATCTAAAACAGTTAGTGTATTTCTTTCCATATTCCTTACATCTCTAAATTGAGAAGCAGCTAAAGTAAGAAACGTAATCGCTGTAAAATCTTCTTCCATTATGGAAGGAACAGCAACTGTCCCTAAGCCAGCTGCAATAAAGCCAAGGGCAACATGGATGATTTTCCCATGCAAGTAAGTGGGGTATTGTCTATAATCAGTTTTAAGCATATGAAGTCTGGTTAATACTCCAACAACAACTCCAAAAAGCACTGGTATCGTATATTCACTCATATTATCCCTGCTTCTCCTTTGTTTGTTTTTGAAATCTGTGTAGTGATTGTTCTACTAATAATGTAAACTGTTGCAAAATTGTCCATAAGTAAATCATTGCACAACCAATTACTATCATATCTAAAAAGGCAGCAGTACCAAATGTTAACTGATCATGGAATTTACTCATAATCAACCAATATAAAAACTCCCCTTGAGAGACTGAAATCAAATAAAATGTAAATCGTTGGGAAGAATCCTTGCCCAAGTAAATAGCAAGTAAGCTGACAATCAGACTTACAATTATGCGGTAATCGAATATAAACCAAACAGGATCATAAATGTGAAATAACATGATACCTGCGTATGCAAATGTTAATGTTAAATTGGTCAAATAAAAAGTAACCAGTTTGCGTTTATTTTTCACGGCTAAATAATATCCTAATAACAAAAACATGATTAATGAACAATTGATATAAAAAGTAGATACAACCAGAAAAACCTTACTTATTAATATTGTAACTAATAGGAAAAACGCTAATTTCACTCGACTTTTGTTTTTTCTCATTATGAAAGTGACCACAACCCACCCTAACCACATAAACCAGTAAAAAATGATTCCTTCCATCTCACTCCTCCTACTATTCCCATTATGTCTATTTCCAATTAGCTTTAATCGAAAATTAGTAAAAAATAGTAGTTATGATTAACATGAAAAAGACAAAAGTTAAGGTATACCTTATATAGGGAGGTTATGTAAATGGGAAAAGATCGACAAGAAAAGAAATTAAGAAAAAGTCAACGTGTTGAGTCAGATCGTGATCAATCTTTAACTTATCCTGGTGCAACAAGAGTAGAGGGACCAGAAGCCGCAAGAGAAAGAAACAGATAATTAGAAAAGCTTATACTTTTTGATAAGTAAAATAAAAAGCTGGTCAAGTATTGACCAGCTTTTTACCTTCTACTATAGGATGATGTTTCGATACCCCTTTCATTTAACCAATGATGTGTATTTCCACTTATGACAAGGGGAGCCTCCTGAAGTCCTTTAATTGTTTTCACTCCAAGAGCTGTCATGATGTAGGTTAAATCTGTATGTATCTGTTTTATTTCTTGAACTAACTCATCATATCCTTTTTCAATAAATATTTTCAGAAAATAACCGGCTACTCCAACAGCAGACGCACCCAAGCCTATTGCTTTAGCCACATCAAGAGAGTGTTGAATACCCCCAGACCCGATGATAGACATATCATGCTGTCCATGTTTCACCTCAGCAATTGAAGCTGCAGTAGAAATACCCCAAGAATTAAAATAACTTAACACTTGTTCACGACGCATATTTTCAATCTTAGAAAAGTTTGTCCCGCCAAAACCGCCTACATCTATTGCAGATACGCCAATCTCTGCTAAGTGTGATGCTACTTCACGATTCATCCCAAAGCCAACTTCTTTCACAATAACAGGTACTTTTACGTTCTTAACAATGTTCTCAATTCTTTTAATAGCATTTGTAAAATCTCGATCACCTTCTGGCATAACTAGTTCCTGAACAACATTTATATGAATTTGCAAAGCATTTGCTTCGATCATATCAATAGCTGTTTTAGCTTGATCAACTGTAGCCTCACTACCTAAATTAGCTAGTATGATTCCTTTTGAATTAACTTTCCTCATAATCTCATAGGAAGGTCTTTCACTACTGTCCTTGATTGCAGACATTTGTGAACCTACTGCTACAGCGATTTTAGTTTCTGCAGCAGCTTTTGCCAGTGCTTCGTTAATGATAACCGTGTCCTCACCGCCACCACCTGTCATTGCATTTATAAAAAGAGGCGAACTCAAGGAAAGTTCGCCAACATTAGATGATAAATTTATATCATCAACAGACAGGTTTGGTAAGCTTTGATGAACAAAGGTAACATCATCCAATCCATTGGAACGTTGTTGTCCAGTAGATAATGCATGCTGAATATGTTCTATTTTCCTTTGCGCTCTTTTACTCACCATATCACCGTTTTATTTTAATTTTTTTAATTGATCTCCAATCATTTCACCTAATTGAAAACCTGAAGAAGATTCTTCTTGTGCTGCTTGATAATTTGTCAAATCTTCATTTGATGCTTTTGTCGTTTCTTCTAATTCACGAATACTTAGAGAAATACGTTTATCAGATTCATTTATATCTAATACTTTTACTTTCACTTCTTGATTTTCTTCAAGAACTTCTTGTGGAGTACCAATATGTTTGTTTGAAATTTGTGAAATATGAACAAGTCCTTCTACACCAGGTTGAATTTCAACAAATGCACCAAACGATACTAAACGTTTAACTACACCATCTAGAACATCACCAGGTTTTACATTATTAGTAACGTTAGCCCAAGGTCCAGGCAGAGTTTCTTTAATTGATAATGATATTCTTTCATTATCACGATCTATTCCAAGAACTTTAACGGTTACTTTTTGTCCTTCTTCCACTACATCTGATGGTTTGTCAATATGACTATGTGATAATTGTGAAATGTGAACTAAACCATCAATTCCACCAATATCAACAAATGCACCAAAATCTGTTAGGCGTTGAACTGTTCCTTCGATTGTGGAACCAACATTTATAGAATCAAGTATTTCTGATTTCTTTTCATTTTGCTCTTTTTCAATTACTGCACGATGTGAGAGAATGACACGATTTTTTTCACGATCTAATTCTACAACAATTAAAGAAAGAGTTTTCCCCATATAATCAGAGAAGTCCTCAACAAAATGAGCTTCGACTAAAGATGCAGGAATAAAGCCTCTTACACCTAAATCAACAACAAGTCCGCCTTTTACAACATCTTTAACTTCTGCATTAAAAACTTCTTTAGATTCATATTTTTGTTCTAATGCATCCCATGCTTTTTCAGCATCAACGGCTCTTTTTGAAAGCACTAACGCTTCTTCTTCCACCTTTAAAACCTTTAATTCTAGTTCATCATTTTCATTTATTACATCAGAAGCCTTTTCCACATGAAGACTAGAAAGTTCGCTGATTGGAATGATACCGGAATGCTTACAATTTTCTATTTCGACAATCACCTGTTTTTCTTCAACCTTTGTTACGATTCCTTTTACAACATCACCAACTTCAGGTGTTTCCACTTGAACACTGTTTAGTTCTTCTACCATCTCAATTACCTCCTTGTCAAAACCTGTGCGACTTTTGATAAAATATATGTATGCTTTCATTTTATTAAAGAATCATAAATTCCCCCAAAAATAAAATGAAAAATACGTCCTACTTAAACTTCTAATAAATGCTACTTTTTGTCAAGTAAGAAGTATTAAGATTTACATTATTTTTGGATAAGTTTACCTATTTCTTCCATAATAATAGATGTCATTTCTTCGGTACTAATTTTTTTCTCACGATATTCTTCCATATTTATTGGCTTTCCGTATACAACTCTTAGCGTTGAAAAAGATTTGTATGGTCCTATTATAGCACAAGGAACAACTGCAGCTGTAGAACGAAGCGCAAAGAAACCGGCACCAGGCATACCCTTACCGAGTTTTCCATCTTTGCTTCTTGTACCTTCTGGGAATAATCCTAATACATTTCCTTCTTTAAGAACTTTTAATCCAGCTCTTAACGCTTCACGGTCGCCTCCACCACGCTTAACAGGAAATGTACCAAAATTGTTCAGTAATTGTTTCAAAACCGGCACTTGAAAAAGTTCGTCTTTTGCCATGAACAATACTTTTCTTGGAGCTGTAACCCCAACAACAGGTGGATCTAAATTACTAATATGATTGGTACACAATAAGACCCCGCCCTCTTTGGGGAAATGCTCAAGTCCTTCTACTTTAATACGAAACGTTGGTTTTAAAATACCAGCAACAACTGACCGGGCAAATGGATATAATGACACGTTATCAAAGCCTTTCTTCTAAATAATCTTCTATTTTTCTAACAACATCTTGGATAGACAAAGCTGTGGTGTCAATTTCAATCGCATCTTCTGCCTTCTTCAGAGGAGCAACCTCTCTTTCGGAATCAAGCTTGTCACGATTTGCAATTTCTTGCTTTAGTTGTTCATAATTAGAAGAAAATCCTTTTTTTACATTTTCCTCATGGCGTCTTTTTGCTCTCTCTTCAACAGATGCTCTTAAAAATATTTTTAATTCAGCATTAGGTAACACATGTGTACCTATATCTCGTCCGTCCATAACAACTCCGCCTTCAATTGCTAATTGACGTTGGCGTTTTAACATTTCTTCTCTTACTAATGAATGCATAGCAACAAAGGAAACATTATTCGTTACTTCATTTGTTCGAATCACATCTGATACATTCTCACCATTTATCATGACAAGTTGTCCGTCTTTTGAAGGATGTAATTCTATTTTCATTTTAGATAGTATATCTGCCACAGCTTTTTCGTCTTTTAAATCGATCCCCTCTTGTAGCGCTTTAAATGTTAAAGCCCTGTACATGGCACCAGTATCTATGTATATATATGAGTAATCTTCTGCAATTATTTTAGCAACTGTACTTTTTCCAGCAGCCGCTGGTCCATCAATGGCCACCGATAATTTTTTTGCTCCATTATTTCCTCCAAATAGGTTTTTAGTCTAGTAGTCTTTTACGCCTTTGCTGGTGTAAAGAACTTATTTGGTATGAGAACTTAAAGAATTGAATCTGTAAATATAGGGTAAGTAGTTTTTACATATGGTTTTTGCTTAGACAAAATTGAAAAACAAATAAATGAAGCAGGCTTGAAGACACCTGCATCATGTTATTGACTAAACGTTTCTAGCCATTCAGTAATTGTTATTTTGTTTACACCTTCATACTGGACAACTCGTGATAAGTAAGGTTGAACCGTGGTATTTTGTATAAGTACCTGTGCACATACTAGGGCAATGAATTGAATAACAATTAGTTTTATTAAAATTCGCTCAAATCGTTTCAATCCGCTCAACTCCGGTATTTTTTTACTAGTATGCTTAAAAATACCAAAAATTATTCGACTGTTAACCCTTTTCTACGAATGAGTATTTGTTGATTAAAGCAAAAGCGAATTAAAACCTGCCTGGTATCTTCATCGATATTTTGAAACTCAATAGGTGCCTTAACAAATAAATCATGATCTGCAGGAATAAACCGAATGATTTTACCTTTTACTTTAATGTATTCAATTCCTTCATTTTGAAATGGTAGGGAGAACCAAATAACAATTTCCTGTTTTTCTTTTAATTTGATAGATTTCGGAAGAAGTAATGCTGTTCCTCCTGCACTAATATCAGCTGTAACTGCAGTAAAAGCTTGAAACTCATTTTGCAAAGAATGAATGGCTACATCTAGATTTGCATCAATACGTACAAATTGTCTTCTTTGAATTTTGATTAATTGGTCATCACCAGGATACGTAAGTGAGATCATTGGAATATTTTCTTTTATTCGCCCTGTAACCTCTGTTTGAAAACGAAAAACACTTTCATTCGAAACAAACGAAGCAACAAGTTGCGTCCCTAACATTAAGAAGGCTGAACGGCCTGTCTCTTGGTTTATAGGGTAATCAATATATAGTTTATTGCCCTTTTTTTCTACTAGTTTACATTTTAGTCTCTCTAATTTTGCGCCCTTCGTTTCTAACGAAATAACATCCCCAATTTTTATCACAATATCACTCTTTCTTATTGCTCTCTTTCTTATTAAAGCATGGACATATCCGTTGTGCAAGAGTGCAAATATTTATTCACCATTCTTATAGTGGAGATCAAATTAACTTATAAACATCCTACATGTATTTTGATATTCGTCCAAAACAAGAAATACTCGTTTTAATATAAAAAGGATACCCAAGTCATAGTAAAGAAAGGGTATCCTTGCTCGTTTACATATTAAACATCTTGGAAGATTGGCTCTGGATTTTTTAATATTTCTACCTTTTCTTCCGTACCATCTTCTGCATTAATAAAAATCCTGTAAGTATCGTTTTCGATTGTTCCTAAAAATTCGTAGCAAAGTACTTCCTCTTTAAACTCATTTAAAATAAGAGCCAATCGGTCTTCTTGTACTTCTAAGCTAGGATTTAACATTTTAGCTGCTTCTTCTTTAGAAATCTTTGGTTTAGAAATATCACGTTTTTTATGAGCAGCTAAATAATCTCTTGCTGAAAAGCCAATCACTTGACCATCGTCCAACGCTACTTTCATGCGAAGAGCATCGGGATATATTCTGACCCCATTCTCAATAGAAACAAATGAAAATACACCAACATTATCATATTGAGCACTTTCGAAAAGATCTAAATCTTTAAACCCGTGTTCATTTAAAAACTTCCTAGCATTTTCTGTTGCTTGGTTCAAGCTAATTTTCTTTTCCGCAACCTCTCTATTCTGCACTAAGAATATTGGGTATCCACCCTTTTTCGTAATGTCCATGTTTATGTCTACTTTTTGTTCTTTATCATCCATGGAAACACTGAAAAATCCATAACCTGCACCGTCACCATTTTCGGTTACTTTTATGTCAGTTACTTTATTCTCCACAAACTTCTTTGCTATTTTCTCAGCTTCTTCAGCATTTATTTCTTTTCCTTCTAAATTATCAAAACCTAAGTTTTTCTTCATAGAAGTAAGTGATGCACCAAATTGAGATTCAGAGTAACTTTTGACGTTTTCTTCGACTGTTTTTAACCCATCGACAATTGTATTATCCATTTGCTTTTGTCCTGAGGCTAAAGCAAGCTCAACATCCATCCATCTTAAGTTATTCTCTAAAACAAGACTTTGAACTTTGCGTAACTCTTTTTGAACATCAGCAGCTTCTGAATACATTGATTTTAGTGTTTTATATTCTTTTTCGGTAAGCGGATCTTTTTCTAAATCACGAACAGCTGCTTTGTAGCTAAAATCACTAATTCCAGCTAAAAACTCCTCTGTTTTATTGAAAGGTAATAAAGCTAAAGGTAACTGACCTACGTCTGATTGTGCTTCAGAAGTAATTCTCCAAACGTCTGCTAAAGCTGGAGATAACGACTCCCTTGAGTTCATAGCTAGAGTTGCACCGATTCTATCATGTAACTGATCAACACGATAGGTTAAATCATGAAATGCGCGTTGATAACTATTTTCTGCTTGAATCAATACTGCACTTTTTTCTTGATGTTCTTTGTACCCCCAGTAAGAAGTACCAATTACAGCGATTGATAAAATTCCAATCAAAATTCCACGTATCATTGATCATCACCCCTTCTATTCACAGAAAATATGCTTCCCGATACGTTTAATCTGTGGTCTTCCCCAAATCCAAGAACTGGTAGCTGTATCTGGGTTAAAGTAATACACTGCATTTCCGGTCGGGTCAAATCCATTAATTGCATCTAAAACAGCTTTTTTTGCTGATTCATTTGGAGTTAACCAAATTTGCCCATCTGCTACTGCAGTAAAGGCTCGTGGTTCAAAAATAACTCCTGAAACAGTATTTGGGAAAGTTGCACTATTAACTCGGTTTAAAATGACAGCCGCAACAGCAACTTGTCCGATATATGGCTCACCACGAGCTTCTCCATAAACAGCATTTGCCATTAGCTTAATATCATTTTGTGAAAATCCGTTCGGCATGTTTACTGCAGTTGAATCCTTTTGATCTTGCTTCTTTTGCTGCTGTTGTTGCTGTTGATTCTGTTGTTGTTGTTCTTGTTGCTGTTGATTCTGCTGTTGTTGTTCTTGTTGCTGCTGATTCTGTTGCTGTTGTTCTTGTTGCTGCTGATTCTGTTGCTGTTGTTCTTGTTGCTGCTGATTCTGTTGCTGTTGTTTTTGTTGCTGCTGATTCTGTTGCTCTTGAGTCTGTTGCTGCTGATTCTGTTGCTGTTGTTTTTGTTGCTGCTGATTCTGTTGCTGTTGTTTTTGTTGCTGCTGATTCTGTTGCTGTTGTTTTTGTTGCTGCTGATTCTGTTGCTGTTGTTTTTGTTGCTGCTGATTCTGTTGCTGTTGTTTTTGTTGCTGCTGATTCTGTTGTTGTTCTTGTTGCTGCTGATTCTGTTGCTCTTGAGTCTGTTGTTGCTGCTGGTTATTTGCTTGAGCTTTATATTGCTTTTCTTGCTGAATTCGTCTTTGCTCCGCAATCTTCCTCGCTTTTTGAATTTGCTGCTCTGACGGTGCAGATTGAATATCTAACGGGACTCCGCCATAATGTGTGAATCTTCTTCCTTGGTTAATTTGTTTGTAAACCCAATCACTATAAAATTTAGTTGATCTTTGTAACATATCCTTTGTTTTTTGTCCAACTAAGCCATCAACTTCCTCTAGACCAAACATATCTTGGAAATTCTTAACTGCCCAATACGTACTCCATCCGTAGACTCCATCAATCGGGCCATGATAATATCCGTTATATTGAAGCCTTGCCTGCAATTCAATTACATCACTTCCCGTTGCACCTCTTTGAATGGTTTGATCTGAAAAAGCATGTGCTACAGAAACGCCTTGTGAAAGAAATTGAAATGTGATAGATGTAAAAGCCATTACCACAACTATCAGCATTATGCGCATGTTTTTCATGTTGCTGCCTCCTCAAGTAGATGTAGTTGCTTAAACGTATTTTTTGTAGTCTTTGGTATTTTATTCATACTAAATAAAGACTTATCCAAAAGAAACAATTGATGGCAGCAAATCCTTTCAAAGATGATTTCTTAAAAACTCTTTAAAATCACGATGTTATCGAAATAAAAAAACTGCCATTAAGGCAGTCTTGAATCAAATATCTTAATTCTTGCTTTTTTGGCTTTGTGTAAAGCGAACCACCAAAGAAACAGCATAAATGGAACCATAATATATTTCCAGTTAAAGTAATTTAATAAAATTGAATCATAAACAGTGTGTAATAAGATAGGGATTGAACAAGATAGAACTATCCACTTTGTTCGATTTTTGATAATTGAAAATTTCCCTTTCCCTAAATAATATCCCATAATAACTCCAAATAGAGCATGACTTGATACTGGTAAAATAGCGCGGCCTAATGCGTATTCGACTCCATTTGCAAATAAATAAATAATATTCTCTAAAGTAGCAAATCCAAGAGAAACAGCAACACCATAGACAATACCATCGTAATGTTCATTAAATTGAACATGTTGATAGATCGTAAAAAATAAGACGAACCATTTGAAAAACTCTTCTAAAAATCCTACAGCAATAAAAGTATATAAAAATTCAGAAGTAAACACTTTTTCAACTTCTAATACATATTGAATAAACATTATCGGAAAAACAAGCAGAGCCCCAAAGATAAATGAACGCAACACTAAATAGACCGGCTCTGATTCGTACTGATCTCTTAAGTAAAAATAACTTAATAGTGCCAGACCCGGGGCAATGCCCGCAGATATAATTTCAATCATTTACAGGCCTCTTCTCCAAAATATCTTTTTATCTATTTAAAAGATTTTTTTATTCATGTAAGATTAACTTTATTAATCGTATCATGTTATCGTAGAATTGAAAATGACAGAAATAAGCAGAATTTTATAGATTGAAGGAGTTTTCGTCATGTCGAGAAAAAACATTTTACTTATTCACACTGGTGGAACCATTTCAATGAAGGAAGACGAAGAAACAGGAGAGGTTAAACCTGGAGAAAAAAACCCTCTAGTTGAACATATAAAAGAGGTACCTGATATTAACCTCATCTCAACAGAACTGTTTCACTTACCTTCCCCACATATTACACCATTAAATATGTTACAAATTAAAAATTATATAGAAGAAATGAAAAAAATAAAAAATATTGATGGGGTTGTTATTACACATGGAACAGATACGTTAGAGGAAACTGCCTATTTCCTTGATGTAACGTTATCTTTATCAATTCCAATCGTTCTTACAGGTGCGATGAGATCAAGTAATGAGCTAGGATCAGATGGGCTTTATAATCTTTTATCAGCCTTAAAAGTAGCTGCATCAGATTATGCCAAAAACATGGGAGTTTTGGTTGTAATGAATGATGAAATTCATACTGCAAAAAACGTAACCAAAACACATACAAGTAATGTGGCAACTTTTCAAAGTTCCCGCAATATGGACCAATCGGAATGGTAAACAAAGGGGGCGTTTTCTTTCATCACACCCCTATTGTTACTAATCCACTACATGTTGAATCTCTAGATAAAAATGTTTTCTTAATCAAAGTGTTTGCTGGAATGGACGACAGTCTGCTAAATGGGATAGAACAGCTACAGCCTGATGGATTAGTGATAGAAGCTTTAGGACAAGGCAACGTGCCACCTATGATGGTGCCAGGGATCACGAACTTACTAAATAAGAAAATACCGATTGTTCTTGTATCTCGCTGTTTTAATGGCATTGCTCAAGATGTATATGGATATGAAGGTGGGGGACGACAGTTAAAAGAATTAGGTGTTATTTTTAGCAATGGACTAAATGGGCAAAAAGCAAGAATCAAGCTAATGATTGCACTAGAAACAACAAAAGATCAACAAACTCTTGAAACGATTTTTGCAACGTAAACACTATAAAAAAACAGGGAGCACAAATCTGTCTCCCTGTTATTGTTTATTGCGGAGTGCTTCATATATTAACTGACCGTGAAATCGTCCATTCTCAATAAATATTTCGTTTGCATTATTTCCAGCTGCAATAACACCTGCAATAAAAATCCCTTCAACATTTGTCTCCATTGTATCTGGGTTGTGAGTCGGTCGACCAGTGTCAGCATTGATTGTTACGCCCATATTTCTGAGAAATTTATGATCTGGATGATAGCCCGTCATAGCAAAAACAAAATCATTCTTTATCTGCTTCTCTTCATCATTCACAATATATTTAACGGATGTTTCCCCAATCTCAAGAACATGTGCTTGAAACTCCATTTTTATTATTTCATTTTTAACAAGTGATTCAAATTCAGGCAAAATCCATGGTTTTACACTTTTAGAGTACTCAGCTCCCCTGTATAAAACGGTTACCCTTGCTCCTGCTTTAACCAATTCTAACGCAGCATCAACACTTGAGTTCTTACCACCAATAACGACGACATCTTTATCAAAGTATGGATGTGCTTCCTTAAAATAATGAAAAACTTTTGGTAAATCTTCACCAGGTATATTCATTAAATTTGGATGATCATAATACCCTGTTGCGATCACAACCTGTCTTGCTTCATACGTTTGTTTATTTGTTATAACAATAAATTTTTGATTTTCATTTTTTTCGATTTTTTCAACTTTTTCAAAAGCATGAATTCTCAGTTGTTTTCTTTTTACAACTTCACGATAATAAGCCAGAGCTTGGTTACGAACCGGCTTACGATTTTCAGTAATAAAAGGTATATTTCCAATTTCTAATTTTTCACTAGAACTGAAAAATGTTTGATGTGTAGGATAGTGATAGATTGCATTCACGACATTTCCTTTTTCTATAACAAGTGGTTTAATACCAAGTTCTTCTAATTCAATTGCTGCAGACAATCCACATGGACCTCCACCTACAATAATTATTTCTTCCTTTATCAATGAATTTCTCTCCCAACTTTAAGGGTTAATGTTTAAACGTAAATTTCGATACTTACCAAGAAAAATAAAAAAGAGAATGACCAAGTCAGCCCTCCTACTCAGGTCAATTACTCTATTGTGAAGAGTAAAGAGTATGAGCGGCTAGACATATAAGTCACCCTCTTATATCATGTAAGATTTTTCTTAAATCCAGCCTCTAAACCTAGATGCTTCAGCCATCTTTCGTACACCAACCATATATGCTGCCAAACGCATGTCAACTCGTCTATTCTGACTCGTTTCGTATATGTTGTTAAATGACTTGACCATTACTTGTTCAAGCTTCTCTTCGACTTCTTCTTCTGTCCAGTAATAACCTTGATTATTTTGGACCCATTCAAAATAGGAAACCGTTACTCCACCAGCACTTGCCAACACATCCGGTACTAGTAAAATACCTCGATCTGAAAGAATTTTTGTTGCTTCAAGTGTAGTTGGACCATTCGCTGCTTCTACTACAATGCTAGCACGAATGTTCCCGGCATTTTCCTCAGTAATTTGATTTTCAATGGCAGCAGGAACAAGAATATCACAATCTAGTTCAAGTAATTCTTTGTTTGTAATTGTATCATTAAATAACTTCGTAACAGTTCCAAAGCTATCACGACGATCAAGTAAATAATCAATATCTAGACCATTCGGATCGTGAAGACCACCATAAGCATCAGAAATACCTACAATTTTAGCTCCTGCATCATGCATAAATTTTGATAAATAACTTCCTGCATTACCAAATCCCTGTACAACAACACGAGCCCCTTCAAGTTCAATTCCCTTTTTCTTAGCTGCTTCACGAATACAAATAGTTACACCTTTTGCGGTAGCCGATTCACGACCATGTGAACCACCTAATACCAAGGGCTTACTTTACCTGTTATAAAACCAGGATTATTAAATTCATCAATTCGGCTGTATTCATCCATCATCCATGCCATGATTTGTGAATTAGTAAATACATCAGGCGCTGGAATGTCCTTTGTTGGTCCAACAATTTGACTTATTGCTCGAACATATCCTCGGCTTAGTCGCTCCAACTCTCTAAATGACATATCCCTAGGATCACAAACAATTCCACCTTTTCCTCCACCATATGGAAGGTCAACTATTCCACATTTTAAGCTCATCCAAATGGATAATGCCTTAACCTCTTTTTCAGTTACATTTGGATGGAAGCGAATTCCTCCTTTTGTAGGGCCAACGGCATCGTTATGTTGAGCACGGTATCCAGTAAATATTTTAACGGAACCATCATCCATTCGAACAGGAATTTTCACAGTCATTAATCTTATTGGTTCTTTTAATAATTCATATACTTCCTCTGGGTACCCAAGCTTATCAAGGGCATTATGTATCACCGTTTGTGTTGATTTCAACACGTCCAATTTATCATTTTGTGCATCGGTGTTTTTCTCGGCTACCATTAAAGTTAACCTCCTAGATCTAATCAGTAAATGAAAGAATGTCCACCTTTCATGACATAGTATACACTCTCAAGCCGCTTATGCAAAGAAGAAAAAAGATATTCTTTATAAATAATCTAACGTTATCTATACTTATCATTTTTAATTAATCATAATTAAATGAAAGACTTTTCTTATCGTTTGTTATTTGCATTATTTCATACAACAAATAAGAAAAAGAGGTGACTTTAGCTAACAGCCTTCACGATGACCGTTTGCATAAACTCACCAATATCTTCATAACTTATTATTAAAAGTTATCTTTCTCTATTTTTCAACCAAAAGTGGTTGTATATTTGCTCAATAGCATCATTTTGCATGATTACTTTTCCATACTCCTTTAATCTATGGACTGTCAAAGTTGATGGACTTCCATACTCTGCTAAGATAGCTACTAAATTATCAATGTTCATAGGCTGATCATCACTTAATAACAAGTAATATCTTTCTTGAAAATAAACGACCATTCCATCTAAGATGTCTTGATGGTATAAATAATGTGATAACTGAATGATCGCTTCAAATGACTCAAACTCATAAATAACATCGAAGCTTTCATCCACCTTCACTTGCATCTCAATATAATCATCTGAAAAGTCATCGTCTAAATCATCAGAATCCTTGGAATTTGTAACTATAATAACCATCCCTTGAGCATGAAGTGAATACACCTCAACAGCGATTGGTCCATGCGCCTCAAAGCCCAGCTCAACACTAGCTTCATTCATCATATCTCTAAATAATTGATGGACTTTTAATGAGTCTTTCCAGAGATCTTCCTTAGTTAAACCTCTATCATGCAAGTCATCTGTCGTTAAAAAAATTTTAATTTTATCATAGTTTAGTCGCTCTAGCCGCATCCCATACCCTCCTGCCGTGAGACCGCTCAATATACAATCATTGTATGATTTACATACGAGATGGTTCTAATATTTTTTACAGTTTACACTCTTCAGCAGATTTAGACAAGAAATAACTATTGATTTTTCATACCTAATCTATCCCTTAGCCAAGATTCCCAGTGTTGTTTATCCTCTCCAAGTAAAAAGCTTGCATAAGGTTCAAGGATTTGCGGAGTTACCTTTGAGAAAGCTTTTCCTCCTAAACCAATTTGAAGGTTATCAAATTTTAAAGAAAGTTCATCTACAAGCTCCAACGTTTTTTTCACATTTCTTACTAAAGTACAAGATAAAAACAAAAATTCCGGCTTAACTTCATTAAGAACAATATCAATATCTCCCTCAGCAATACTTGCTCCTAAATAGATCACTTCAAAACCTTTTCTTCTTAAAAATAATGTAAAAATTAAAAGACCTAATTCATGTGATTCTTCCGGTCCGCATACCCCTATTACTTTAGGTAACAAACCATCTACAGGTAATGTATGCAAAATCATACCTATTCGCGAACGTAAAAAAGATGATGCAAAGTGTTCATGTGCTGAAGTTATCTTTCCATTTTCCCATTTGTCCCCGATTTTCACTAACAAAGTACCTAATATTTCAATTACTACTTTGTCAACTGAATATAGGCTGAATGCTTTATTTAGAAGATCATGTGCTTTGCTTTCATCAAATTTTAAGAGAGCATAAAGTAATTCCTCCATTAAATCTTCAGAGTAATCAACCTGTTCTCCATCTGTTTTCAACTCAACTTGATCGTTAATAGATGCCTGGTTCGTTTCTAATAAGTTGACCGCTTGACTGATCGTAAAGCCCTTATCCACTTTTGTAATAAGCCACTTTAAAATTTTTATATGCTCCTCTGTATATAAACGGTGACCTGATTCATTCCTAATAGGCGCAATCATATTATATCTTCGTTCCCAGGCCCGTAATGTTCCAGCTTGAATTCCAAGCATTTTTGAGACAGCCTTTATATTATATTTGCCTTCATGATTCGACATGGTAAATCCCCCAATATGTACTTATATAGAAATTATATAAGATAGATCAACTTGTGTAAACTTTGTATAACAAATGAATAAACCATGCTCAATATTCAGCATGGTTTTGTAAAGATGATTCGTATCCCATATTCTCTAAAATTTGTGGATTATCACATGTGAATTTATTCTATTTCGACGATAATACAAGATAATTTGCCTCAGCCGGTGCTCCTAATCTTAAAGGTAAAGAAGTTGTACCATATCCATTGCTCACTAATAGAACAGTGTTTTCAAGGTAGTGCAGCTTTCCTTTTTCATATAAACCAAGACCTAAAAACCTTATTTGTCCACCATGAGTATGTCCACTTAAAATGATAGAAATACCATCTTTTGGATGAACCTTTTTTTGTATGTCAGGGTTGTGGCTTATTAGGATCTTGAATTCAGATGGTGAAGTATGTTCTAAGGCATGATGTAGCTTGTCTCTTCTTTTACTAGTATCCTCTACTCCCACTAAAGTAATTTTCTCTCCATTTGCTGAAGTAAAAGATGTTGAAGAATTATTAAGGATTGTAATATTATGTTTCAAAAGCAGTGCTTCAAGCTCATTTTTACCTACTTCATAATCATTATTGCCAAACACAAAAAAGGTAGGACCTAATTTCCTTAACAATTTAATATTTTCTTCAACTCTAGAAAATGGTACTCCTGATTCTGTCAAGTCACCACCTATAATTACGAGATCAACTTTTTCTGGTATTTTTTCCAATAAATGTGTAGAAATTCTTCTTCTATGAATATCAGAAATAAAAAAATTGAAAGTGATCCAACACTTTTTGGAAAAGTGTTAAATTTTATATGATGCTTTGTTAAACGATTCTTTCTAGCTTCTATAAACATAAAAAGTAACAACACAAGAATTCCTAGGAAAAAACTGACTACAATTATTAACAGTTCAATCACCTCTATATACACTTAAAACAATAAAGAAACTCTTTTATTATAACAAAAAACCCTTTCTTTCCAAAATAAGAAAGAAGGGGTCATTTACTTGCTTTCATGAAACAAGTTTATGTCAAATTCCGATTTCATCATTTTAAATACTTCATGTCTGTTTTGCCATTGAGTTGGCTGTGGCCAGAGTTCAGCACTTTTCCTAATAACTTCACATCTTAAATTTTGGTATTCAGTTTCTGCTTTATCTTCCTTTTTCTTAAAATATTGTGCTGTTGCATAACCACCTACAATGAGTAAGACAAAAAAGATATTCATTTCGCCGTCAAATAATAAGTGAAAGAAAGCATCAGCCTGCCCGCCAGTTGGTTTAATAATAAACACATAAAGGTACGCTATAAAGCCCATTAGCAAAATGAAAGTAACAAACTGTGCTCGAAAACACTTGAGTTTATACTTTTCAAATTTCCTTTTTTCTCGACTAAATTGTCAAGCATTTGTTTTGTTGGTTCGTCAGTATGATTCTTTAATTGCTGAATTTTTATTTCAATCATGGTCACGCCCTCTCATCCAACAATACATTTCGGTTACTATATTGTATGAGGTCGTCCACAACGTTATGAAGCAAATATGCTACTTAATAGGGATTTTTAAAACCTGCCCTTCATAAATTTCATTTCCCTTTATTCCATTATAGGTACGGATCGTTTCCATCCCAGCTTTACTGTTGTAATACTTGATAGCAATAGTAAAAATGGTTTCTCCACCTGCTACCTTATGTGTTTTGATTTCCTTATACTCTTCTTCATCACTAGTTTGCTCGCTGTTCTCTTGTGAAGACTCCTCAGCTATCTGATCTTTTTGCTCTACTTGTACTTCATTCTCACTGTTAGAAGTATTAGGTGACACCATTTCTTCACTTTCTAGATCAGATGTATCTTGTTTTTCTTCGATTGAGTCACTACTAGTTACTTCTTCTGACTCACTAGTAGACTCCTGACCATTTGAAATAAACACTGTATCTTCCCCAACAATTTGATCACCTTGAGTTGTTTGAGCATTCTTTTCATTAAAATATAAGTTCATAGATAAAATGAATATGGGGAGTAGAATAAAAAATAAAGCTAAAAGTCTGATTACAGGATATTTCATTTTCACCTTAGCTTTTTTCGACTTCTGATCTTTATGAACTTCACTCCGAGGCGGATAATCACCATGTTCCTGTTTATATTCATCAATCATTTTCGTACGTAATCCCTCTGCTTGATCTGATTGTCTTTTTTGGTCGTTCATTTATTCTTTCCCCCTCTTACATATTGCCATCTAATTTGAATGGCAAAGACTAGATCAATTAAGTAATGAGCCAAAATGGTTGTAAAAAGGTTTGCTGTTAGTTCATAAACATACCCTAATAAAATACTTATAGAAATAACCATTAAAAATAATAGCCATTTTGAGAGGTATCGAAAATGTAGTATTGCAAAAATAATACTAGCAACCCATAGACCCAAATGTGTTTGAATAACCCCTCTAAATAATATTTCCTCTGACACCGCTATAACTGCAGTAAGAAAAAAGATATGTGGGATCGATCGCTTTTCAAAAATCTTCTCATTAATGCCACCATCATCAACAAGATCTTTTGGTGCCAATTTAAATACACTAAAATCCACAATTATCACCAATAAGGCTGTTCCGACCCCATATAAAATAAAATCAATGTCTCTAAAATGAAATAGTCCAAAAAAATCTTGTACATGATCAAAGAGAAAAAACCCAAAAATAATGGAAACACAAATAAGAAGAAATTGTGTAAAATATAAATTTTGTACGATTTGCTTATCTGTTAGTTGATTAATTAATTCATTTTGTTTTTTAAACAAGTTTTATTCACTCACCTTGCAAAAGATCAGCCTTAATTCTTCTTGCCAACTTCTATCATTCTCTTTTATTTTCAGGCTAGCTTCTGGAGTATATAAATCATAATTTATTCCACACACATCACAGCAGTTTTTTTGCTTATTTTCATATGCTTCATTGAAATAGGCGAGCAAATTTTTTCTTCTACATGTGTCGCCTGCTAGCCATTTGGACATATCTGTTAGTTTTTCATGCTTTAGAGCTACCCTTTTTTCTATTTCATACCAGATTGTAGCTGTTAAGTTTTCCGGTGAAACATTAGGTGTTCGATGTTTATAAAAGGCATTCTCAACATAACGCCATTGAGTTTCCGTTAACCCAAAAAGCTGCTGAATTTGTTCTAAAGTTACTTTTTCATGTTGGAGCATAAAATAAATTGTTTGCTGTAAAGCATCATAATTAGGAAATTCTGACTCAACGAGTGATTTCGGTATTTCATAGTCTGCATCTGTTACTAATGTAATGGCAACACTATCCTTACCATCCCGGCCTGCCCTACCTATTTCCTGCATATAAGATTCTAATTGTGATGGAAAATGAAAATGAAGGACAAATCTTATATTTTGTTTATTAATCCCCATACCGAACGCATTCGTACAGCATACAATCTGCAATTGATCATATAGAAACTGCTGTTGAATAAGAATTCTCTGTTCTTGTTCCATCCCACCATGATAATACGCAACATCCGTTAACCCTGAATCAATTAGTAGTTGTGCTACCCTTTCTGTCCATAATCTACTGGAGCAATAAATAATTCCCGGACCCTTTAAAGTGCGCACCAATTGGTGTACTCGATCAATTTTTTCTTCTAATGAATAACATCTTTCCACTGATATTCCAATGTTTGGTCGATTTATAGAAAATATAAATTTTTTGCAATTCGCACCTAGTCGAAGAATAAGATGGATATCTTCTAATACCTCTTTTGTTGCAGTAGCCGTTAACGCTAAACAAGGTGGATTTAAAAGTGCTTCTTTTATTTCACCGAGCTTAGAATAATCTGGTCTAAAGTCATGTCCCCATTGAGAAATACAATGAGCTTCATCAACAACAAATAGAGATATTCCAGCATTTTTTAAAGCATTTAATACATAATCATATTGAAGAATCTCTGGAGAAACATAGATATAGCGATACTTTCTTAATTCTTGTAGAATTTGCCTTCTTCTTATAAGTGAAATTGTACTGTTAAGGGCAACAACTCTTTTCTCTCCTCTTTTCTTAATTTGTTCTACCTGATCTTCCATTAAAGAAAGTAAAGGAGAGACAATCAATATCGGTCCTTTTAGAAAATAACCTGGAAGTTGATAACACAACGACTTCCCGCCACCCGTCGGGAGCATAGCGACTACATCATTTTCTTGAAGAACTGCTTCAATAATTTCCCGCTGACCTTCACGAAAGTGTTGTAATTGAAAGTGGGACTGTAACGCTTGTTCTAGCTTTTGGATGTTTCTCCCCTCCCGATGAGCGCATAAGTAAGTCTAATTTGAAAATAACTATATTCGTTATTTAATACTTCTCTCACTTTTTTTAACTGATGTGTTTTCAGCTTTGTGATTGCTCCCATAATTTTTTTGTAATCTTCCTCGTTCAAAAAAGCTGTTGGGATATATTGTTGATCATGTAATGTAATTTCGACAATATGGTCTTCAATTGTACTTTGCTTAAGTCTTCTAACTGTAGCAATTTCAGCAGGATCCAATCCTTGCAGTAAATATGACCTGGTAATTTTCGTTGAAGAGGTAAAACCTTCAATATGCCACTTATCTTCTAACATTTCGTTAAGTAACAAATATTTATTTTTGTTGGTTTGAAGAGACGTAATAATGGAATGAACAACATTCCAAAACAATAAGTACGTATAAATAGGATCCTCATCATGCTTATATGCAATCTGTTCAAAAGTTAATCCAATTTTTTGACTCGATGTTAATCTTTGAACAAAAATAGTGGCATCCTTACTTGATTGGGTATTCAATATATCCTTAAGTTCACTGTATATGCGATCAGCTAACTCATTATTAGAACGATCATGCTGTTTCAGAAATATTTTTACCCACTGTAAGTCTTCTTGATTTTTCGTTACAGGTAAGTAGTCTCTTTTTTCATAAGCATAATTTGATAATACTTGAACGAGAAGAGAAAGCCTCCTCCATAAAACTCTTCCAACGTCTCCATAATTCCAACCATTTAATTGCGAAGGAATTGGTTTATTCCCTAGGCTTTCTTTTAAAAATTCATTTCCTTCATTTGTCAGTCGAGACTTATTATCAGGTAGTTGCTCAATCAACCCATGTTTTAGAAGAGCATTCCATGTTTCATCGGTTTGTATTCTTGATAACTTCGGAAATAAGCTAAAAAGGAAAGTAACATTAAAAAGTTTGCCATCTTGAATTGTTTGTGAAGATTTTTTCCCATTAAGTAAATGATAAATAGCGGAGACAGTTCTTTCTCCATTAAATTGCTTTAAGCAAAAGAGCATGACAGTATGGAAATAATCTAGCTTCATTATACCACCCTACAATGTTTGACAATATTCGATTACCTTTCTATTTTAACAAATTTATGGACTTTCGTTTAGAAATTAATCAATTTATTGTTATCATAAGTAGGAAACTTAGGTGTGAGAACGATTATCAAAAGAGTTTTTTATTGAAATGTCAAAAAAACCGTTTTACAATACAAGATAGGCGTAACAGAGAAAATGAAGTTTTTCGATTAAGAATCACTCATTTTATCAGTTCTACCATATAATGTGGTATGATTTATATCAGGAGGTTTGTTTAATGGCAAAATATACAATAGTTGACAAGGATACATGCATTGCATGTGGAGCTTGTGGAGCGGCTGCACCAGACATTTATGATTACGATGATGAAGGTATCGCATTTGTTACCTTAGATGATAACCAAGGGGTTGTTGAAGTACCTGAAGCCCTTGAAGAAGATATGATGGATGCTTTCGAAGGTTGCCCAACAGATTCAATCAAAATTGCTGATGAAAAATTTGATGGAGATGCTCTAAAGTTTGAATAAAACGAAAAACCCCCTCTTAGGTTAAAGAGGGGGTTTTATCTTATAAAGATCTTGTATGGATTTGTAATTGATTAGTTAACCAAAATTTTAGTTTCGAAATAATAAGGAGGAATAGTAAGGTCATTAGTATTCCTTTTATAAAATTAAACGGCATAATGGAAGCAACAACCAATTGTTTAGTTGCCTCAGCGGTCATAGCCGGTGAATTTAAAAACAATGTATATGCAGGCATAATGACATAATAATTTAAGACGCTCATAACACTTGTCATAAGTAACGTTCCAATCACTAAGCCTATCAAAAGACCTTTTAATGATTTATAACGTCTAAACATGAACGAGGAGGGTAAAATAAATAAAGCCCCAGCTATAAAATTAGCTACCTGACCTACTGGCACACCAGTTGCACTCCCTTGGATTAAATAATGTAAGACGTTTTTTATCCCTTCCACCATTAAGCCTGCTGCTGGACCAAATACAATTGCTGCAATTAATGCAGGAGCATCACTAAAATCAATTTGCAAAAAGACAGGAAAACCGGGAAACGGAAAATCAAGCATCATTAGCACATACGCTATACTACTCAACATCCCAACTGTTACATGCTTTCTTACCTTACTTTGATTCATTTTTCTTCTCTCCCTTTTCTGATCGCACCCGAAAAAGAAGAAGCTCTTAGACTCTTTCATAAGTCATATTTAATAACTTATCAAAAAACCCTGGTTAATCATGATCCATTTGAATCATAATTAATCAGGGCGTTTTTTGCGAGTCTAAATAAACGTTTAAAAACAAACTTTTTAAACGTTTGAACCTCCATCTTCTCACATCCAGACTATACTGTCGGTTCTGGAGTCGCACCAGATCCTGCCATTATTACGGCTCGCGGACTTAGAAATACAAATTTCATCACCGCCGGTCGGGAATTGCACCCTGCCCCGAAGATTGATCATATTATTTTTTACAATATTATTATAATATGATGAGATCTTCTTGTATAGAAAGATGATTCAATGGAAGATAATCATTTTAAAAAACATTAAAAAGTTTTTATGAAATAATTCATTACGATTTATCAGAGTAAATCCACTTTTGCAAAGTTTACAAATATATATTTGCTTATCATTTCTTGCTTAAAATTAGGACTTGTTCCGGATATATAGTGTATTATTCATATCATTAGCACTTTTTATTTTTTCAGGACTAATGTTAAATTCCTTTGCAATGGATTGGATGGTATCACCAGGCTGAACAACGTACATATCTTTATTATTTAAATATAACGTTAACTGTTGATTTTGATAAATTGTTTCACCGTTAAGATCATTCCATTTCTGAAGGGACTTTATTGATACATCATACTCACTGGAAAGTCCCCAAAGAGTATCACCTTTACTTACCGTAATTACCTTTTTCTGCACTTCTTGTTCATTAGTTGTATTTTTCTTAGATTCTTCTTGTATTTGAATATGATCTTTATTTTCGTTTTCCTTCTTTTCTTGATTAGCATGTGCAGTATGAGATTCAAATACAAATAATGGATCTAATGCGTGTTCTTTTTCATACGTCCATTCACCTTCATGTAATTCAAAATGTAAATGTGTTCCTGTAGAAATTCCTGTGTTACCGATAATTCCTACTACTTGTCCCTTTTTAACAGTTTCACCTTCTTTAACGTTTCGTTTACTTAAATGAGCATAAACTGTTTCATAGCCTTCTGGATGTTCTATAAAAACAACGTTTCCATATGAATCTGAGTAATAAGATTTTGTTACTTTTCCAGCTGAAACAGATACAATCTCCTCACCCTCTGGAGCAGCAATATCTATTCCTTTATGTTTTCCATGTCGTGTTCCGAATGTATCTGTTATTGTCCCATTAACAGGTTGTACCCATTGATCTTCTAGCTCTTTTATGTATGATTTTGCCTGCACATGATTCTTGTCTATTACTAAGATCCCAATCATCGTACTCAATGTTAATAAAACTAAACTCATTCTTCTAACTAGCATTTTTCTCCTCCTGTTTCATTTTTTGGCTATATAGTTTTTAGTTAATAGCCATATCTATAAAATTTTCCGAGGAATTTCCTTTTTACATTAACCATATCTATAAAATTTACTCAATGGTCATTGTATAAAGGCCCGTCTTAAAAAAGAACATGTGTAGTATGTAACATTATTTTCCTAACTATACATAAAAAGAGACTCAAAATTTTGAGCCTCTTTTCCTTATTTAATCGGATTCGGTGAGTATGGCACCTCAATTGGGTTTGTAACATCCATAACACCAATTCTTTCTTCACTTATCCCATTAAATTTAACTGATTTATAACCAAAGTCTTTTGCGGTTAACAAGAGTGATTCTAACATCATAATACTTTGTTCGCTGTTTTCAATTTTTGTCTTATCATCAAATTCGATATTCAGTTGATGATCATTCTCTCTAATAGTAATCATTATATTATTTCCAATAGAAGGTGATAAATTGTATGCTGGTAATCCGTTCTTCATTAAATCAACTGCTTCACTCATGGTCTTCAATGGCTCAGGCGAAGGGACGAGCAGCTTTTTTGTACTCTCATCGTGTTGATAAATCAGGTAGGCTTTTTTCCTTAATTGAGGAATATCTATTTCGGTGACCAATCCTGAATTTCCGAATAAAATACCTTCCTTCCCATTTGTTGAAAGATGTGCCTTTTTCACACCAATCCAACGAAATGTTTCTTGAATTGTTTCCTTAAACATCACCTCTGCTGAAGAAGAAGTGATACCTTCCTCAACTTTATAATCAATATAAACTTCTGAAGGGTCTTCTTTTGTAGAAAGTTCCGAATTCTTAAGCTCAAAGGAAACTGGTCCTAACTCATCAAAGAAATCCTCGGGTATAAACTCAAGTATTCTCTCTAGTTTTTTTTCATTGTTATTTCCTTGTAAAGTAACTGGAATAACATTTTGAGCCATTTCATCAGTTAACCCAACTGTTACAGTTCTTTCAGGATTAATAGCATTTGTGACATAAGTGATGTTTTCTTCCTCTAACAATGTTTTCTCTTCCATGTTTTCTATATCAAGAGCGATGCTTTCATTTTGATTCTCAATTATTGTAGATTCATTTATGTTTTTTTCCTCTACTTCAGATGCTTCCGATGCTTTTGGTGATTCTGGTGCCTTTGCCATTTCATTTTTTGAGGTTTCTTCTGAAGATGTAGTGGCCATATCCATAGTGCTTTCCTCACTAGAGGAGGTGAAGCCATTAAATAAATATGGAGTCATAATCGCAAAGATCATAAGAGCTCCAACAGTTGCAATTGCAGGAGCAATCCAGGTTTTCGTTCTTTTTTTAGCACGTTGTTTATATTGTATCTGTTGATAAATTTGATCAGCAGTTCGTTTATCCTTGACAGAGGGTAACTGCTGTAAAAGCTGCTCAAGCTGGTCTTCATTCCACTCCCGTTTTCTCAATCGAAAGCCCCTCCTTTTCAGACAAATTGTTTATATGTTTTTGCAATTGCTTAATTGCACGGTGTTGTGTTGTTTTTACTTTACTCACAGTCCAACCTAATACCTCAGCTGTTTCCGTAATCGATAACTCTTGAATATATCGTAAAATTACGACACTACGTTGATCAATTGAACAAGTTTGTAACGCTCGGTATATCCATTGAACTTGCTCATTTTGAATAGCGACTTCATCAGGTAATGGTTGTTGTTCATCTTCAATCTGCTGTTTATCCCAATCAAATCGCTCTAGTATTCTTTGACGGATTGTTTTTTGTTTGCGAAACCAATCAATAGCCACATGTCTCGCAATAGAAATAAGCCATGTTTTTTCACTGCTTCTACCTTCAAATTTGTCATACGATTTTAATACACGAATATAAACTTCCTGAACAAGATCCTCTGCTTGTTCACGGCTTTTTACCATATAAAACAAAAATTGAAAAAGATCATGATGATATTTTTCATATAATTGTTGAAAGGTATCCTCCATGAATTACCCTCCGTTCATAAATATAGTCGTAAAGAACAATGTAAGGTTTCACCTAAAAGGTACGTAATTTAATTGAAATATTTATGTAATATTTGCCATAACTATCTTCTACTTTACCATGTTTTATAGAACTATTATATAGTTTATAATCGTATTCTCTTAAACTCCTAATTGCTATAAGTTCTTTATCATTTCAAAATCTAGTAGGGGTCTTTACCTTTTATTTCATCTATCTTTGACTCCCGGCTGATAAAGGCTCATGTTTTTCAAAAACAAAAAATCGCACGCTTAATAAGTAGCGTACGATTTTTTCCTATCCGTTATATTATATTAATCATTAAGAATCTTTTTTCTCTTTACTAGAAGTCTTCGTTTTAAACACAAGAGCACTTCGCTCATATTCAACATCCTTAACACTTAATCGATGATTGATTACCCTTGCAATTGCAAAAAAATAGTCCGACAATCGATTTAGATATTTTAATACGACTTCGTTTATTTCCATCTCTTTTTGTAATGAAACGGTGCACCTTTCTGCCCGTCTTGTGACAGTTCTTGCAATGTGAACAGCTGCTGCTGCAGGCTTCCACCTGGAAGAATGAATCGTTCTAATTCAGGGGCTTCCTTTACATAAGCATCAATGCGATTTTCTAAGAACTCAACCATTTCATTGTTTGCTTTATAAGGGTATTTTTCTTTCACAACGGCTAAATCCCCCCCACAATCAAACAACTCATGCTGGATTTTTTCAAGCTCTTGATATATATCATGAAAAAGAGGTTCTGTCAGATGTGTCATCGCTTGACCAACAAAGCAATTAGCTTCATCAATTGTCCCATAAGCTTCTACACGTAAATGATCTTTATCAACACGTCCTCCTATTATACTCGTTTTTCCACTATCACCTGTTTTTGTATATAAATTCATTTGTATCACTCTCCACATTTTTTAACTTACTATTATTAAACCATGTGTATGTTATAAGGTCTAATGAATATATGCTAAAAAACAAACAATCTTGTTTCTTATGAAACAAGATTGTTCGTCAGTATTATTCAGATTCTAGCTTTTTTCGAGGCAAAAAGAAACTAAATGTCGTACCTTCACCTATTTTGCTATGAACCGTTATTTTTCCTTGGTGTGCTTCAACAATGTTTTTAACAATCGCTAATCCAAGACCTGTACCAGCTCTTCCTCTTGTTCTTGCTTTGTCTGCCTTATAAAAGCGTTCAAATACAAATGGCAGATCTTCTTCAGGAATTCCACTTCCAGAATCTTGTACATCCATTGCTAAGCCATCTTTTTCTGATGTTACAGTTATTGATACAATTCCATTTTCATTCGTGTGACGAATGGCATTATCTATTAAGTTCGTAAGCACCTGCTCAATTCGATCTGGATCTATTACATAATTGGTTTCATTAAGATGAAGATCTGTTTGAAGATTAATCATTTTATCCTTAGCAGGACCTTGGAATTTTCGGCTTATTTTGTCAATAAACTGTGGTATAGATACTTCATCCAAATTCAAGGATATATGTCCTGCTTCCATTCTAGCCAAATCTAATAATTCGTTAACAAGTCTTCCCATTCGTAACGATTCGTCATATATAACTTGAGCAATTTCCTTTTTCTCATCTTCCGTACTTGCAATGTCATCAACGATGGCTTCACTATATCCTTGCAACATGCTAATAGGTGTTCTAAGCTCGTGACTAACGTTAGCAATGAAATCCTTTCGCAGCTTATCAAGTCGACGTTCTTCTGTCATGTCTCGTAGAACTGCAACAGCTCCTCTTACATATGATTGATTATATAAGGGTGTCATTAAAATAACCCAGCTTCTTCCTTGTATCATAATTTCAGTCATTTGTTCTTTTTCAGTGTTAACAACTCGTTGAAATAAACCTTTTGCTTCAGGTGGGAGCTCTTCATCATTTTTGACTAGCATTCCCTGCTCGTAATACCAGGCTTGTAAAAATCTTTCAGCAGGTGGGTTTGTTACTAAGATCGTACCATCAATATTTAAAGTGATGACACCATCAGCCATACTGCTTAAAATATTTGTTAAATGCTCTTTTTCCTGATTAAGAGCGTTAATATGAAACTTAAGCTGTTTTCCCATCTGATTAAAGGCTATTCCTAACTCCCCAATTTCATCGTTTGACATAATAGGAACTTTTGATTCAAATTTCCCTCTTGCCAGCTCCTGAGCTACCTCACGCATTTTTCTTAATGGATAGGTGATTCTTGTTGATAAGAAGAAGGCAAAAATAGTCGTTAAGATGATGGCAACTCCAGCGGCTAGGATAATATATTTTGTTGTCTCTTTTGTTGTTTCATGAACTGCTTGAAGAGATTGCGAAATATAGACTGCTCCTTTTTCAGTATCTGACACCTTATATGGAATACCAACAATTAGTACCTCTTCTTCACCGTTAGCAAAAACATCATTTGGAGAATCTAAATTTGTGCGTTTACTAATTTTCTTTCCTTCTGTAAGAGGTAACGATAATTCTTGATCATCCTCTATATCTTCAAATTCTAAATGAGGCAGATCTTCGTCTATGATAGGCGAGTTCCAGTAAGAATCTTTATCTTCAATAATTAAAATATGAGTTAATTCATCTGTTAATTCCCACGCTATTGATCTTGCTAAAGATTGATCCTCATGACTTTCCATTATGGCAGAAACCTTTGTACTTAATTGTTGTAATTCATTTTCCGCTTCATCCACATGATAATTCTCAATGAACTCCAGCATTAAAATCGTTAATACAAATAAAACAAAGGAAACGAGTAAAAGTATCGTTCCCCACAGTTTCCCTACTACACTTCTCCAGAGAATCATGTATGATTTACCTCAAATTTATACCCTACTCCCCACACCGTAACAATCATCTTTGCTGCCTCTGGAGAAACTTTACTCAACTTCTCTCTTAATCGTTTAACATGTGTATCCACTGTTCGTAAGTCACCAAAAAATTCATATTGCCATACTTCCTTCAATAACTTTTCCCGATCATACACTTTATCAGGAGTTTTAGCCAGAAAATACAATAATTCATATTCTTTAGGAGTTAAACTAACTTCATTTCCATCTGCAGTTACTCTATGTGCATCATGATCTATTGATAAATGAGGAAAAACGATTACATTTTTTGCTTTTGTTTCTGTTTTCAAATATGAAGTTTGAGAAGATCTTCTTAGTAATGCTTTTACCCTTAGAACAACTTCTCTCGGCTGAAAGGTTTTACAATATAATCGTCCACACCCGCTTCAAAGCCTTGTACTCTGTTTGCTTCTTCACCTTTTGCTGTTAACATAATAATCGGTGTTGCCTTTTTTTCACGTAATTGCTTGCATACCTCAACACCATCAATACCAGGCATCATTACATCTAACATAATTAAATCGTATTCATTGTTTAATGCTAATTCAAGCGCTTCATCACCGTTCTCAGCTTCTTCAATTTCATAATTTTCTCTTTCTAAATACATCCGTAAAAGTCGACGAATACGATCTTCATCATCAACGACTAAAATTCTGGCAAATTGGTTCTCTTCCATAATAAGAACCCTCCTTATAGGTATGTGTTTCAAATTTGGTATCTAATTATTATGTATGTACTAAGAGTATAACAAAAAGCCTTCACTGCAAAGAGTGAAGGCTTTATTAGCAGTGTTTATACTGATTGTATGTTTATAACTGATTATTTTGCTATTATTAAGCCAACTTAAAGCAATTATGCATATGAGTGTAAGCCTGCAATAACTAAGTTAACAAAGATCAAGTTAAACATTATGATCGCAAAACCTACAACTGCAAGCCAAGCTGATTTTTCTCCATGCCATCCTTTTGATAATCGAAGATGCAAATAAGCTGCGTAAAATAACCATGTTATAAAAGCCCCATACCTCTTTTGGATCCCAACCCCAAAACCTTGTCCAGGCAATCTGTTCCCCAAATCATCGCAAAGATAAGTGCACCAAGGGTAAACACTGGAAATCCAATTGCTACAGAGCGATATCCGATTTCATCAACAAGCTCAAGGTTCACATTTTTTGTGAATGGCTTTATCATTTGTCCGATGCGTTTTCGGAATATAAGTCGAACTAATCCATATAGAATTGTACCAACTATAACTGACCATATAACTGTGTTAAGTTTTACTGCAGAAATGATTGCAGGCATCTCAACTAATGGTTCAAACTTTCCATCTGTCACTAGTTCACCCTCATGCGGTCCTACTAATGCCGGTATCGTATAAGTCATAACAGCTTCTTGCTCATTTTTATCAATCCAATTAAAATCTGCTTGATAATCAAGACCTCTAAATGTACTTGTTATAATAATGAATCCTAAGGTTACAACAAGGACGTACATAATAGATTCCAACCAAAAGGTTTTCTTTGATGCTTTTGTTTGATCAACAACTGTCACAAGGTGAATAATTCCTGCCACAGCACTAATAGCTAGAATTGCTTGCCCTAAAGCAGCTGTTGTCACATGAATATATAACCAATGACTTTGTAGTGATGGGATAAGTGGATTTATATCCGTTGGAAACATACTACCGTATGCAATAATTAATACAACAATAGGTAGAGTAAATAAACCTAAAATTGCCACCCTATAAATAAAGAATAAGATAATAAAAGCAAGAACAAGCATCATACCAAAAGCTGTTGTAAATTCAAATAAGTTACTAACAGGTGCATGTCCTGATGCAATCCATCGTGTGATGAAGTAGCCTAGCTGTGATAGAAAACCTAAGATGGTTGCTGCAACGGCTGCAATTGTCCACTTACTTATTTTATCTGATTTATTTCTTTTATCACGAATGGAGCCACCGAACAAAAAGATTGCGACTAAATAGATAATAAAAGCAACCTCTAATAATGTACTACTTAATGCTGCCACAATTTCCCCTCCTTTAACATTATTCTTTTTCTTTCTGATCTTTAGGCATACTCAAAGTGGTATCTTCTACTAGACTTTTAAGCTCTTTAGATAGACCAAACCAATTTTTATTTGTATGACCGGCAACTAAAACTTTGTCATCTTCACGCTTTATCCAGATTCGTCGGTGATTCCAATACATCCCTTGAATGACACCGATCATAAAGATCGCTCCACCAATACCTAGTATCCATAGTGTTAAATCTTTTCGAACAGTCAGCGCTGTCAAATCTTTCGTTTCTATACCTTCAAATTTCATTTTAAATTTATTTTCGCCTGAAGGTTCAATTGTTTGCTGAATAGCTACAAAACTTGACTCTCCCTCAGGAGTCTCAGGAGTGAACATTTTGAAAACAAATGCTGGATTATCAGGTATTCTTGTTTTCGTTGCAGGAACGCCCTCTTCATCAAAATAGAAGTCTGGTAAATATGTTGAGATTTCAACTTTATATCCATTTCCTAAATCATATTCTGTTTGAGGATCTAAAAGATCTACCGTGATTTTTCCATAGCTTTTTTCTGTTTCTTTATCTATTAAACTAAATGTCATTTTATTTAGTTCATTTAGTTTATAGTCCACTTGATAAAGAGAAAATGATTCAAATTTCAACGGCTCATTTACTCTAATTTCTTCTTCCTTAACTTCTGTTAACTCAGGTGTTGCTCCGTGTACAATTTCCCCTTTTCTTTCATACAAGACAACATCTGATTGGAAATTTTTTACTACGCTACCGTCACCAACACGTGTAATTGCTTCTTCAAAAACTTCACTTTCTTTGTCTTTCTCGTAAACTTCCATAATAAAATCTTTGTTTTCAAGATAATAACGACCTTCTGTACCAGGAATAACCGCTGTTTCCCCTTCTCTAACCCAAAGTACCTCATCAACATACATTCCTGGAACAAAACGAAGCATTGCACCAAATAAAAAGAGTATTAGCCCACAATGATTCACATAGGGACCCCATCTTGAGAATCGGCCTTTTTCAGCTAAAATATTTCCGTTTTCCACCCGAACACGATAGCGCTTTGAAGTTAGGCGTTTCTTTAGTAAGTCTACATCATATTCATTTGTCGCTGTGGAAGAATACAGTCTTTGGCGTTTCATAAATGAGGAATGTCTTGTAACCCCTTGCTTTTTTAACGCTTTGTATAAAGGAACAAAGCGGTCTAAGCTGGCTATTACTAAGGAAATCCCTATTGATGCTACTAAGATCATGTACCACCATGATCCGTATAAATTATGAAAACCTAATTCATAATAGATTTGGCCAAGAAAGCCATATTCATCTTTATAAAACTCACTCGCTGTAACAGATGGCGGGATGTACATCTCCTGCGGAAACACAGTTCCTAACGCAGAAGCTAATAGGGTTAAGAATATTAACCACACACCTACCTTTACAGAGGAAAAGAAGTTCCAAATTTTATCGACAAATGTTTTTTTATAGGTTTGAGAGCGTCTTGCAGACCCTTCGTATTTCATATCCAATAGTTTTTTATCTTCTTTTTTCTCTTTTTCTCCTATTGGATTACCACAAGATTCACATAATAGAGTTCCTTCCGGATTTGCATGACCACACTCACATGTTACCTTATTCATGCTGAAAACTCCCCATTTTAAGGTTTTATCTTTTCCATATAATCTCTAATCATTCTTTCTGTTAAGGTTCCTGAAGTAATATCGACTACAACTCCATCAGGATTAATTAAGAAGGTTGTTGGTAATGGTCCAACTCCATAAGCGTTTAATACTTGACGATCTTTGTCAAGGGGAATTGGGAAAGATAAGTCATGTTTGTTTACGAAGCTCTGAACAGCAACGTTTGACTCAGCAATGTTTACAGCTAACACCTCTACACCCTGATCCTTATAATAATCATATTGGTTGTCCATATATGGCATTTCTCGCTCACATGGCTTGCACCATGTTCCCCAGAAGTTTAAGAACACTCCTTTTCCTTTGTAATCAGAAAGTTGATGCTCTTTTCCTTCTAAATCTACTAAGACAAAATCAGGAGCCTTTGAACCGACCTTTACCTTTTCTTTACTAACAAAAAAGTTTGAATATAGCGTATATCCCAATGCACCAATTAATAAAATTAATATGATAGAGCGCATAAGTAAACGTTTTTTCTTCATTTACATACTCCCCTACTATTCCAACATTCTAGGTCATTATATCACTATCCAATTACACGATATGATCAATTTTTTGAAGTTTATGTGAAAATTACTATGCCTGTTTTCCATGCTGTGCAAGAGCTCGAAGCTGTTTTACTTCGTGTGGAGTCAGTTCCCTAGAATCACCTGTTGCAAGTCCACTTAAATTTAAAAAGGCAAATCTTTCTCTTTTTAGTTTCATTACCGGATGACCAATCGCTTCAAGCATACGTCTTACTTGACGATTTCGTCCTTCATGGATTTTTAATTCTACAATACATGTTCCCTTCTTTTTATCAACAGATAATACTTTCACATGTGCAGGCGCTGTTTTCCCATCTTCAAGATGAATACCTCGCTCAAGCTGACGAACCTTTTCTCTTGTTGGGATTCCTTTTACTTTTGCAACATAAGATTTCTCTACCTCATATTTTGGATGCATTAATATATTGGCAAACTCACCATCATTTGTTAATAAAAGGACTCCAGATGTGTCATAGTCCAGTCTACCGATTGGGTAGATTCTCTGTTTTATGTAAGGGAAAAAGTCTGTAACAACCTTTCTACCTTTATCATCCTTAACAGCTGAAATAACACCAGTTGGTTTATAAAGAAGTAAATAAACTGGTTCTTCCCGCTCTAGTGGAATACCTTCAACTTCTACTCGGTCTTGATCTGTAACTTTAATTCCAAGTTCCTTCACAACTTTCCCGTTCACTTTTACTTTTCCTTCTAAAATTAATTCCTCAGCCTTACGTCTAGAAGCTATACCAGCATGAGCAATTACTTTTTGTAAGCGTTCCATCTCTTTCACCTCGATAACATATTACTGCTTTCTATGTATTTTCACAAGTTACGACCATTAGGATGCTCGGTTTAAGTTATTTTTTATTCCTAAAAAAACCATAGTTAATAATAACAAGCTAAAATAATAGATACATCAGTTTCAAACCTGTTCGACAAAATTTTGCTTTATCATCATACCATAATTTCTATAGCATGTAGTAATGACTCATTTAAATTTCTTTCATTCGATCTATAAAAACATATACTGTCTAATTGTACGAAAAAAGGAACTTGGACTAAGCCAAGTTCCCAGTAAATTCTATGCAAATAACAATGTGACAATCACGATTGCTGCTATAATTCCAACGAGATCTGCAAGTAATCCTACCTTTAATGCATCTCCCATCTTTCTAATTCCTACTGCTCCAAAATAGACCGTTAAAACATATAAAGTCGTGTCAGTACTTCCTTGCATGGTTGCAGCTAACATTCCGATAAAAGAATCTGGCCCATATGTTGCAATAATATCGGAAGTTAATCCAAGTGCAGCTGTACCAGATATCGGTCTAATAAATGCTAAAGGCACTATTTCTGCAGGTATATTTAACAGCTCTAATGCAGGCTTCATAAAATTCATAAGAAACTCTAAAGCACCCGAAGCTCTAAATACAGAAATTGCGACTAACATCCCTACAAGGTAAGGTATGATCGAAAAGGAAATAGTAATTCCTTCTTTACCGCCTTCAACAAAAGATTCGTAAGTGGGCACCTTCTTTAAAGTACCGTAAATAAGAATAAAACCAATAATAACAGGTATAATCCATAATGAAATGACTCCTATAATCCCCAAGTTCGATCACCCTTTTCTATTTCTCCTGTAATAAAAGAATCGATCTATCATGATTGCCCCGACAGTTGATAGAAATGTTGCAATTAAAGTTGGTCCTACTATACTGGTTGGTGACGATGAGCCATAGGTCATCATAATGGCAATGACTGTAGTTGGAATTAAGGTTAAGCTTGAAGTATTAATGGCTAAAAAGGTAATCATCGAACGACTAGCTTTGTCAGATCCTCCATTTAATACTTTTAGCTGTTCCATCGCTTTAATACCAAGCGGTGTTGCCGCATTACCCAGTCCAAAAAGGTTCGCCATCATATTTGAGAGCATATAGCCCATAGCAGGATGATCCGGTGGTACTTCTGGAAACAACCTTGTCACAATCGGCTTAAACAAATTACCTAGTTTTTCTAATAATCCAGCTTCTTCAGCAACCTTCATTAAACCAAGCCAAAATACCAACACACTAATGAATCCAATTGAAATAGTGACTGCCTCTTTTCCACCTTTAAAAATTGCTTCGTTAACTTCATCCATCGTTCCATTAAACATGGCAAAAACGATCCCAATAACCGTTAATAACACCCATATTAAATTAACCATTAGCTAACACCTGTTATTGCAAAAAATAAGTTTTTAAAAAGATCCCAAAATGAGCCTTTAGGTTTTTCGACCTTTCCATTATCAAAATAAATCGGGATGTCAGCTATCTCTCTCTCTTCAACTTTGACAGATAGTTCTCCTACTACATTCGGAACTTTTTCAAGGTCTTCCCATTCTTCTTGTGGTTTTTGCAATGAAATATTAATTCGAACGTTTTCTTGCTCTTCTTTTGTAAGCGGATAAAGTACATCTCGGTTTATAAAGACTTTATCATCATAAAATTCATTTTCTATATTACTAAGTGTACCTTGATGCTTTAGATTAACTAACTCATAGTTATTAAATGCATAGTTATGAAGATTCATATGATCTTTCCAATCATCCGGATCATTTAGTGTTACCACAATCGTTTCCATTCCGCCCTTTGATGCAGTTGAAACCAACGTTCTTTTTGCTCTAACTGTATAACCCGTTTTACCACCTGTACTATATTTATAAAGGCTAGTTAACAATTTATTTTTGTTATGCCATACTCTGTCCCATTTTTCATTAGGATTAGGAGCTTTATGAGTTTCAGTCCCAGAAATTTCTTGATAAGTCTCATTTTTCATTGCATATTGAGTTAGAATGGCCATATCATATGCTGTTGAATAATGATTTTCATGATCATCAAGTCCATGAGGGTTAGCAAATTCAGTATTTGACATCCCAATTTCTTCTGCTTTTTGGTTCATCATGACAACAAACCCCTCTAGACTACCACCTACATGTTCAGCAATAGCGACTGCTGCATCATTTCCAGAACGTAGCATCAGTCCATAAACTAAATCTTCCAGTTTAATTTTTTCACCCTTTTGTAAATATACTGATGACCCCTCAGCTCGAATGGCTTGTTCACTAACTGTTGCCATTTCATTTAGTTTTCCAGACTCTATGGCAAGAATGGCTGTCATGATTTTTGTAATACTAGCAATACGCATTTTTTTATGTGCTTGCTTTTCATAAAGAATTCTTCCAGATTCCTGCTCTATTAATATGGCAGTTTGAGCACTAACACCAACAGCAGATGTTTGCTTAGGAACGATTCCCATTAACAAAAATATGATGATAAAACCTGCTGTCACTTTCTTAATATGCGGCATAATACATCCACGTCCCCTTACTCGTTCGTTTTGTACAAGTTTATGCACGTGGACAAAGCTTATGAATGAAAATTTGTAAAAACAAAGGCTTTCACTAATTTACAATAGTGAAAGCCTTTGTTTTTCTTATATCCATAGAAGCTTATTTATAAATGTGACTGAACACCAAAATCTATTTCTTCACGAATGGTTATAAAATCCTTTTCCAAGGAATTAATAAATCGAATGAATGAGGGAGGTACTGTTTTTCTAAAAATGATCATTTCTGAATCAGTATAAGAACAACGACTATTTTCATACCATGTGTCATTTTTCGGATGAAAAAACCTTTCAATACACTGATAATAAATTTTCTCAAATAGCTGCCTTGCATAAGAGGGTGTTATGATCGAATTTCTTATCATTTGACGACAAACATCAAGTGCTTCCTCACAAAAGACTAACAAACTTCGTGCAGCCCTTAATAACTCAAGTAAATATGGTCTTTCACACTCAGCTTCATCTTCTAAAGACCGTATCGTGATTGAATTCATGTAAGTTGTCATTTTTTCAACTACATTTTCTAAAAAGAATGCCACTTTTTCAGTCTCATCTTTAATTAATGTGTTGTCCATAGGACACATCCTCTTCCCTTCCGAGCAGGTTTATTTACCTCTTATGTCATCATTAGAATATTATTACTTTCAAGTAAAAAAAGACTGCTCAATTTAAAATATTTTCCCTCTATCTAGGCAAGATATCTTAAATCAGCAGTCAATATTATTTTAATTCCTCTAATGTTTCATTAAATTTTTCAAAGAATAAATCTGCTTCTTCTTGTTCAAATGCATCATCTGATTTCTCTGGAAGTGGTGGGAGTTCTTTAATTGATTTTAGACCAAAATACTCTAAAAATTCTTTTGTCGTTCCATAAAGAATTGCCCGTCCTGTTCCTTCAGCTCTTCCTACCTCTTTAATTAAGATCTTGGAAACCAGCGTTTGAATAGGTCTTTCTGTTTTCACTCCGCGAACTTCTTCTATTTCTGCTCTTGTGATTGGCTGTCGATACGCCACAATAGCTAATGTTTCCAAAGCTGCTTGTGAAAGTGAAGCATTTCCTGGGGATTCAACTAATTTTTTCAAATATGTTGCATGCTCTTTTTTTGTTGTTAGTTGATAATGTCCTGCCACTTCAACAAGCTCTATACCTCGATTTTTTTGTTTATAACTGTCAGAGAGCTCACTTAAGATATCCTTAACTTCTTGTTCTTCGAGCTCCAACACCATCGCTAACTGTTTTAGGGAAAGACCCTCGTCTCCTGAAGCAAATAATAATGCTTCAACGATTGAATTCCACTCAATCACACCTAAGGCCATGAATTACTCACTCCCCATTATATAAATATCTGCAAAATTATTTTCTTGTTCGATTAAAATTAAATGTGATTTCATTAATTCTAAAATAGCCAAAAAGGTAACAACTAAATGATCTTTACTGTTTGAAGGAAACAAATCACTAAAACGGCGCCTACCTGAATGTGTACGCAAATCAGTGAGAATTTCCTCCATCCGCTTCTCGATCGGAATTTCTTGACGAGCAATTTTTGTTTGTACAGGCTTTTGAATTTTCTTTCTACGAAGCATCTTTTGAAAAAGCCCCTAACATATCATAAATGGTTACATTTAAAGAGTCGATTTGCTGCTGTGAATCTGATACATATTCACTCAAGTCACTTGGAGCTTTTGTGAAAACTTGGGAACGACCTTCTTCAAGAGTTCTTAAATCATCTGCAGCTTCTTTATATTTCCTGTATTCAATCAACCTTCTCATTAATTCATCACGTGGGTCTTCTTCTGGTTCTTCACCAAATTCATCCTCAAATAGCTCTTCTTCTTGTTTCGGAAGAAGCATTCTACTTTTAATAGAAAGAAGCGTTGCAGCCATAACCAGATACTCTGACGCAATATCAAGGTGAAGCTCCTGCATCGTGTGAATATAGAGCATATATTGTTCCGTTATTTCTGAAACAGGTATATCATATATATCAATTTCTAAGCGATTTATTAAGTGAAGTAACAGATCTAAAGGACCTTCAAAAGCATTAATTTTAACATGATATTGCAAATTCTATCCCACCATTCTTACAACTAGCCACCATATAGTATAGAGCAATTTTTCGACATGTCCAATAGTTATTTCATTCGTTTGATCATAAGTTGGTAATGATCACTTAAATATGCCATTTTCAATTTATTTAAATAAAAATCCCCTGTTTCTAGTCATTAGCCCATACACTTCAGCGTTTTGCTCATATATTACAAGTGTAACAGCTAATCATTAAGGAGGAATAAAACATGGGTGAACATGGTTTTAACTATGGCGGAGGATTCGCGTTAATCGTTGTATTGTTTATTTTATTAATTATCGTTGGTGCTGCTTGGTTATAATAGCAACAAGAAAGCTGCTGACATTCAGCAGCTTTTAATCTGTTTTCGGAAAAATTTATGGTACACTACTTACACAAATTAATTATGGTGGAGGTGAAACAACTATGTATGATGCTGCATACATTGATTATCTCATTTATTTTCACTGTGAAAGAGACTATTTTGAATGTCATGAGGTGTTAGAGGAACACTGGAAACAGGATCCACCGAAAGAAAGAAAAAAACATTGGGTGGGCTTCATTCAAATTGCTGTTTGTGCATATCATCATAGAAGGGGAAATTTTGCAGGGGCTTTGAAAATGATATCAAATGCGATACATATCCTTGAAAATGATTCATTAAATATCAAGAAATTAGGCTTACATAATGAGGAGTTAATTAAAACCCTAAAGAAACGAAAAAATGAAATTGTTGATCATAAACCTTACTATAGTTTTAACCTACCTATAAGAGACGATAAATTAATGAGTCTTTGCCTAAAGCGTTGTTCTGAGAAAAACCTTAGTTGGGGTGTGGATAGCGACTTAACTGATGAATTTTTGTTACATAAACATACAAAACGTAATCGCACAGATGTTATTAATGAAAGATTGCACCAGCTAAAAATTCGTAAAAATAAAAGTTGAAATGAAGAAGCCGGAAATCACAATGATTTCCGGCTTCTTTTTAACAATCCTTACACTTTTCGAAAAAAGCTTCAGTTTCGTCATTTGGAACAACTGATTTGTTTTTATAGAGGTCGATGAGTGCATTTACCATCTTTTTGCCGATACCTTGTTGTCGGTGAGAAGGATTAACTGTTATATGTTGTACTTCCACCGTATCTTCACCTTTAAATATAACACCAATAGCACCTATTATGTCTTCATCTTGCTTCCAGAGAAACAACTGCCATTCATCTACTGTTTCATACTGTTTTATTGTTTGCTGTAATTGCTTTAAGTCTTTTTCTGCAGGCATAAAAGACAGTAAAGCCCATTGCAATCTTTTCAAAACTTTTTTTAAAGCGAATTAACATAGATACCCCTCATTAACGAATTAGCTTCCTCTAAGAAAGCAAAAGTATTAAATCGATAAAAGCTATACATATTTTTCCAAAAATTAAAAACCACTTCTCAAAACATTATATACAGTTTTTTATCGATTTTAAACACTTTTACCAAAATTAATCAAGGGACTTTAACAAATTACCCATTTCAATAGCCGTAACAGCTGCCTCATAACCTTTATTTCCGGCTTTTGTTCCTGCTCTCTCAATAGCTTGCTCAATCGTCTCTGTAGTTAATACTCCAAAGACCACCGGAACACCTGTGGATAAGGATGCTTGTGAAACGCCTTTGGCAGCTTCGTTACAAACATAATCATAATGTGTAGTAGCTCCTCTAATGACCGTTCCCAATGTAATAACAGCATCGTACTTACCGGATTCAGCTAATTTTTTTGCTACTAGAGGAAGTTCAAACGCTCCGGGTACCCATGCAACAGTTATGTCGTTTTCCTCTACACCATGTCTTTTTAAACCATCTTCAGCTCCACCTAGAAGCTTCGATGTAATAAATTCATTAAATCGTGCAACAACGATTGCTACCTTTAATCCACTACCAATTAAATGACCTTCAAATGTATTCATATCTAATTCCTCCAATGTAATGTTATATAACCTTCTTTAAAAATGTAGGAAATGTCCTAGTTTTTCATATTTTGTTCGTAAATACTGCTCATTTTCTTCTCTTGATGGCATTTGAATAGGAACCCTGTCTTCAATTGTAAGACCATATCCTTCTAAGCCAGCAATTTTACGAGGATTATTTGTTAAAAGCTTCATTTTTTCGATACCAAGATCTTTTAAAATTTGTGCTCCAATCCCGTAATCTCTTAAATCTGGTGCAAAACCTAATTTTTCATTAGCCGCAACTGTATCATAGCCTTGTTCTTGAAGCTTGTAGGCTCTCATTTTATTAATTAATCCGATTCCTCTACCTTCCTGACGCATATACAAAAGAACCCCTTTTCCCTCTTTTTCAATTTGGGAAAGAGCTGCATGTAATTGTGGACCACAATCACATCGGTAAGAACCGAATACATCTCCTGTTAAGCATTCAGAGTGAACTCTTACTAGAGTAGCTTCATCAGGGTTAATATCACCTTTTACAAAGGCTACATGTTCCTTCTCATCTAAAGAATTTGAATACCCAATGGCACGAAATGTTCCAAACTCAGTAGGTAATTCAATTTCAACCTCTCGATTAACAAGTTTTTCTCTTCGGTTTCGATATTGAATTAAATCCTTAATCGTGATAATTTTTAAATCAAACTCTTTAGCAATCGTTAGTAAATCAGGAACTCGAGCCATTGTACCATCTTCTTTAATAATTTCACATATAACTCCGCCCGGCTTTGCACCACAAAGACGAGACAAGTCTACGGCAGCCTCTGTATGGCCCGCACGACGTAATACACCACCCTCTTTAGCTACTAACGGAAAGGTATGACCTGGTCGTTTAAAATCAGATGGCTTTGAATTATCATCTAATAACGCTAAAACTGTATCCGCACGCTCAAATGCACTAATTCCTGTTGTATTTGTTTTATGATCAACACTAACTGTAAAGGCAGTTCCATGAGGGTCTGTATTATGAGTAACCATAGGAGCAAGGCCTAGTTTTGTTGCTTGCTTTTCAGTAATTGGTACACATACAAGACCCCGACCATGCTTAATCATAAAGTTTATTGCTTCAGGAGTTACCCGATCGGCTAAAGAAACAAAGTCCCCTTCATTTTCTCGATCCTCATCATCTACAACAATAACGACTTTCCCTTCCCTAAGGTCTGTTATCGCTTCTTCGATAGTATGAAACATAATCATACCCCCTCTATCTAATTATCCCTCTATGCAAATCCATTTTCTTTTAAAAATGATTGGCTTATTGAAGAATTTGTTTGGGTTGCTTGGTGAGTAACGAATTTCTTTATATATTTCCCAATCATATCGCATTCAATGTTCACAATATCCCCTACACCTTTAGAACCGAGAATCGTTTCTTGTAAAGTGTGCGGAATAATAGAAATAACGACCTTGTCTTTTTCTAATCCAAAGATTGTTAAACTAATTCCATCAATTGTGATTGATCCCTTATGTATCAATGTATCTGTAAGTTCTTCCGGTAATTGAAGTTCATAATAAACAGCATTAGATACTTGTTGTTTTTTCACAATTTTCGCTATTCCATCAACATGTCCGGAAACAAAATGACCCCCAAAACGTCCATTTGCTGCCATCGCTCTTTCTAAGTTAACTGCTGAACCTTGTTTTAGTTGCGCTAAAGAAGTACTTCTAACGGTTTCAGGCATAACGTCAACAGAAAAAGCTTGATCTGTATACTCTGTAACTGTTAAACACACACCATTAACAGCAATACTATCTCCTAATGCTACATCGTGTAAAATGGTCTTTGCTCCTATTGAAAAAACAATCGCATCTTTAGAACTTTTCACGCTTAAAACTGTTCCAATTTCTTCAATGATTCCAGTAAACATAAAGTTCGATTCCTCCTTTCAGTATAAATAAAAAACATATATTCCGTTACATTTCCTTACTCAATGAGTAAAGAACAAAAAAACCCAAAGTCTATAGACCCCGGGCTTTATTATTTGAAAAATTGATATTTGAATATGTCAAATAAGAGTATTAATATTCTATTTTAAAACAGAATTTAATACACCGCAAAAAGTTCGCGCAATTCTTCTCCCATCCAGACTTTAACTGTCGGCCCTAGATTCTCACTAGATCCACCGTTAACAATTGTTAACGGGTCACGGACTTAGAAGATGCGTTTTTTGCACCTTCAACACCGCCGGTAGGGAATTTCACCCTGCCCCGAAGAATGTAAAACGAAATATGAAGTTATAAATTTATTTTATCCGTATAATGTGAATGTTGCAATCTTTATGTTTGATTTTAATTATGTATATCAAATATTTAAGTTTGTTATTGTAACCTTAAATGCCCCAGAATTAATACTTGCAAGGTTGATTTGCGCTCCAATCAACTTAAATAGTCATGTACATATAAACTAAATAAAATACAAAAGCAGCCATATAAAAAGACTGTGCTAATTAATACACAGTCTTTTTCAATCTTATTCTTCGTATACTTTTACTTCTTTCATAGCATCATTTGGCTTAATCTTGTAAACAGCTTCTAAATTGTCTGTTACTTTACCAAACACTGTATGAACACCGTTTAAATGTGGTTGTGGCTCGTGAACGATGAAGAATTGGCTCCCGCCAGTATCTTTTCCTGCATGTGCCATAGACAATGATCCTGCTTCATGCTTATGAGGATTTCCTTGTGTTTCACATTTAATTGTGTAACCTGGTCCACCAGTACCAGTTCCACTTGGACAACCACCTTGTGCTACGAAACCTGGAATAACACGGTGAAATGTTAATCCGTTATAAAATCCTTCGTTCGCTAATTTTTCAAAATTAGCAACTGTTCCTGGCGCTTCATTTGGATATAATTCTAATCCTAGTACATCGCCATTTTCCATTGTAATTTGTGCTTTTTTCATATGTATGAAACCTCCATTAAGTATAATCCGTCTAATAGACATGAACACCTACCTATTCTACTATAATCAAAGGAGGAACGCCAAATAGATCACTTAAATTCTTATAAAAACTTCACCTTTAACGTATTGACAAATATAAAAAAGATCTATAATAGATGAAGTAGAGTTGTTTTGTCCTAAATTTGTAAGGAGGCATTAACTTTGAAAAAATATGTTTTAAGTTTCGTTGCTTTTCTAATGATTGCTTTTCCATCACTAAGTTACGCAGATGCTGTCGTTGGTGATATGATTATTACTCTTGGAGAGAATTTAACTGAACAACAAAAACAAACAATATTGAATGAAATGAATGCAACTAAAGAGGATCAGGTTATTACTGTTTCAAATGAGGAAGAACACAAATATTTAGGTGATTATATTCCAAAAGCAACTATTGGAACAAAGGCGATCTCTTCTACCAGTATCGTGATTGAAGAAGCAGGTTCAGGTCTTGAGGTAAAAACAAAAAACATTAATTGGGTTACAGACGAAATGTATTTAAATGCATTAATGACAGCAGGAGTAAAAGATGCTTCTATCTATGTAACGGCTCCATTTGAAGTATCTGGTACTGCAGCTTTAACTGGTTTAATCAAGGCTTACGAAATCTCATCCGAAGAAGCTATTCCAGAAGATGTAAAACAAGTTGCCAATGAAGAGCTTGTCACAACTGCTAAGCTTGGAGATGAGGTTGGAGCAGAAAATGCATCCGCTTTAATGGCAAAAATCAAAGATGAAATTGCTAAAAATGGTGTTCCTGAAACAGATGCAGAGCTACGTACTCTCATTGAAAATGCTGCAAACGAACTTGGAATCACTCTATCTGAAGCAGATATTAATAGTTTAATTGAGCTTTTCAATAAAATGAAGGACCTAAATATTGATTGGAATCAAGTAGGTCAGCAACTTGATCAAGCAAAAGATAAAATTTCTAATTTTCTTAACTCTGAGGAAGGTCAAACCTTTTTAAAACAACTAGAGGACTTTTTCGTTGCTCTATGGAATGCGATTATTTCCATTTTTACGAACGACGAACAAACTACTTAATATTAATACATTAAAAAGAGCAGCTACTCTGGCTGCTCTTTTTTAATCCTTATTTTGTTACTTTAGACTTTAATGGTAAGTCATTTACAATAAGATCCTCAAAGCTTTCTCTTTTAACAACTAGCTGAGATTCACCATTTTCTACAAAAACTACGGCAGGACGAGGAATTCTATTGTAATTGTTTGCCATTGAGTATCCATAAGCACCCGTACAGAATACGGCTAAAATATCATCCGGTTTCACCTCTGGTAAAGGTAAATCCCAAATTAACATATCTCCGCTTTCACAGCATTTTCCCGCAATTGACACAGGCTTATCATGTTTTTCTGTCACACGATTTGCTAATACGGCCTCATATTTTGCTTGATATAATGCCGGTCGAATGTTATCACTCATACCACCATCAATAGCCACATATTGTCTAATGTTAGGAACTGTTTTTTGAGATCCGATTGTATATAAAGTTGTACCTGCATCTCCTACAAGTGATCGGCCTGGCTCAATCCAAATTTCCGGCATACTAATGCCCATCTCACTTACTTGGGTTTTCACAGCGTCTACAATCTTTTCAACATAGAAAGTTGCTGGTAGTGGCTCATCTTCTTCTGTATAACGAATACCAAATCCACCACCTAAATTTACTACTTCAGGGGTAAATGAAAATCTTTCTTTCCATTCTTTGATTTTCTCAAAAACACGTTCTGCTGCCAAAACAAAGCCAGCTGTATCAAAAATTTGGGATCCGATATGACAATGAATACCTAATAAATGAATAGATTTAGATTTTAGTACAGAATCAATTGCTTGCTCCACTTGACCATTTAACAAACCAAAGCCAAACTTTGAATCCTCTTGACCAGTTGTAATATAGTCATGTGTATGCGCCTCTACACCAGGTGTAACACGTAATAATACAGGTACTTTACTACCTGCTGTATCCTTTGATATTTCTTCAATTAACTCAATTTCATAGAAATTATCAACTACAATACAACCGACTCCATGATCCAGTGCCATTTTGAGTTCTGCACGACTTTTATTGTTTCCATGAAGATGAATTCTAGAGGCAGGAAAACCTGATGCAATTGCAGTATATAACTCTCCACCAGACACAACATCTAGCGACAAACCTTCTTCTTCAATTAACTGAAACATTGCAACTGATGAAAAAGCTTTACTCGCATATGCAACTTGAGCCTTTACACCCATTTTTTCAAAAGATTCTTTAAAACTTCTAGCACGTTCTCTAATTAATGCAACATCATACACGTACAAAGGTGTACCATATTCATTAGCTAACTGAATCGTATCTACTCCGCCTATTTCTAAATGTCCCTTATCATTTATCTTACTAGTTCCATGTAAGAACAAATTGTATCCCCTCTTTCTACAGCTAGGCTCTTTTTTATCTTATAGACTATTAATTAGTAAATATATAATAGGCCTTTGTTAGGTATTTACAAGGAAAAAAAGACAGTTAACACCAGCTGGTCATTAACTGTCTGTTATAAAATTTCCTGCATGAAATTAAACATACAATATCATAAAAGAGGGGTTCTTTCAATGTCACTTTACCCTATTTCGGCTGTTTTTTTACATTTTGAGGGTGCACAATGCTTGGTCTTAGCTTCGCACCTGGTACAGATGTCCTAATAATGATTTGCCACAAGGCTTTTGCATTAAATGGTAGAAATGGCCATAAGTAAGGTGTGTTTAATGAACGGATACTTGCTAGAAGAAGTACAAACAATGTACATCCAATTACAAACCCCTCTAACTGAAAGGCTGCAACAGCAATTAATAGAACTAACCTCGCTATCTTATTTGCTAAACTAAGCTCATAACTTGGTGTTGCAAAGGATCCAATTGCTGCGACCGCAACATACAGAATAACCTCAGGAACGAATAAGCCTACATCTATCGCAATTTGTCCAATTAATGCGGCTGCTATTAAGCCCATAGCTGTAGAGAGAGATGTTGGTGTGTGTATAGCTGCCATTCTGAGAAACTCTATACCAAAATCAGCAAGGAAAATTTGAACAACAATTGGTATATTTTTTTGTTCATTGGGACCTATAAAAGCAATTTCCTTTGGTAATAAAGAAGGTTCCTGTACAAATAGAAACCATAGTGGCAGTAAGAAGATGGACGCGACAATTCCTAAAAATCGAACCCATCTAAGAAAAGTACCAACAGCTGGTGCTTGACGATACTCCTCTGCATGCTGCACATGATGAAACATTGTAGTAGGAGTAATTATAACACTTGGTGAGGTATCAACAAGAATTAATACATGCCCTTCCAGCAAATGATTTGCAGCAACATCCGCTCTTTCCGTATATCTTACTAACGGATAAGGATTAAACCCTTGGTGTACCAAAAATTCTTCTACCGTTTTGTCCGCCATCGTAATACCGTCAATTTCAATTGCCTCTAGTTCCTGTTTAATAGTCTTGACTAATCTAGGATCGGCAACGTCCTTGACATATGCAACACAAACATCTGTCTTTGATCGTTCCCCAATCTGCATAATTTCATAGCGAAGGCGCTCATCCCTTATCCTTCTTCGAATTAAACCCGTGTTAACAATGATGTTTTCTACAAATCCATCTCTTGCACCACGAACAATTTTCTCAGTATCAGGCTCCTGAGGCTGTCTACCTGGATAGCTTCTTACATCTGCGGCAAGAGCATAGTCAATGCCTTCGATAAAAAATAAAATAAGACCGGATAAAAGTTGGTCAACTGCATCATCTAATGATTTAACCTTAGAAACTGATTGGTTTACAATTCGATTTTCTAAGATTTCCTTAAACTTTATATGATCTACTTCATCATCACTAATTGATGTTATCTTTTTTAAAATTTCTGTAATGTATTTTGTATCACAAAGACCATTTAAAAAATACATATTTACTTGAAAATCTAGTATTTGGAGCTTTCGAATTCCAATATCAAATGTCGTATTTAAACCGGCATGTTCAATAAAGAACTTTTCATTCTCAGCAAGGTTACCAGATATCGGATATTTTGTTTCTTTAGTGTCCGTTGCCACGATATCCGCTCCTTTCTAATATTATTTCCACTGCCTTTAAAGTTATTGGGCATCCGTTTTTCACACTATCCTTCCGTGCCATTTTTCCTATGTCGCCAATCCCAACAATAATTGGAACATTTAACTGATCTAAACAATACACGGTGTCCCCGCTTATTCTTCCAAGTTCAAGATCTTTTAGTCCACTTTTGTCAACACCATACTCTGTTAATTCACCAAAACGGTCAATACTTACGTCAACCCTTGTCCATTCCGTCTGGTGTGTTTTTGATGCAACAGCAATAATACCAAGCACTTCTATGTTAGGATGTTCAGCTACATATTTTAAAGCTACCTCTCCAGCTCCTTCTCCTAATAAACCACAGTCATCAAACATGACAAAAACAGGGTCATTATTAGCTTGGAGAATAAACTGAACAATTTGTGACCCACTTAAGGTCGTTGGATTACCCTGTGTTTGCGAAATTGTTCTTCCACCTATTTCAGATGCTACATATTCAATTGTTCGTGCAGCATACTCATCTCCATCTGTAACAAGAATGACCCTTCGTTTATTTGTCAATGTTTACCCTATCCTTTCGGTTTAAAGATAAGTGCCATAATAAATGCGAATAAAATTGCTGCTGATATACCTGCAGATGTTAACTCAAAAATTCCGATTCCTATTCCAATAAAACCATGTTCTTTTGCTTGTTCCATAGCTCCATGAAGCAATGAATGCCCAAAGCTTGTAATCGGTACAGTTGCACCTGCCCCGGCAAATTCAATGAACTTGTCATAAACCCCAAATCCATCTAGAATTGCACCTGTTACAACAAATGTACTCATTACATGAGCTGGAGTAAGCTTTACAAAATCTAATAGAAGTTGTCCAACTACACAAATGGCACCACCTACAACAAATGCCCATACATACTCCATTAGTTGCTCACTCCTTTATCGGCTCTTTCGAATACAACTCCATGTGCTATGGTTGGGATTGATTCTTTTTGTTGAATCATCGTTGGGCTTAATAATGCACCAGTTGCTACAACAAATACACGATTTAAATTTCCTTTTTTAAGTTCTTCAAAGATGTGACTGTATGTGACTACAGCTGAGCAACCACAACCACTTCCACCAGCAAATACTTTCTGATCAGGTCGGTATACCATTAATCCGCAATCATTGTGTTTATTATGAACATCATATCCTTCTTCTTTTAGAAGCTCTTTAACAATAGGACTACCTACACCAGATAAATCGCCTGTAAGAAATAAATCATAATCATCAGGTGTACGGTTTAAATCTTTTAAATGCTGAGCAATTGTATCTGCAGCCGCCGGTGCCATTGCTGAGCCCATATCAAAAGGATCTTTAATTCCAAGATCAGCAACCTTCCCTATCGTTGCTGCAGTAATTTTTATATTACTAACTTCTTTACTTATTAAAACAGCCCCTGATCCGGTTACTGTAAAGGTAGCTGTATCTGGTTTTTGTCCTCCATACTCAGTTGGATAACGAAACTGTCTTTCAGCGGTTGCATTATGACTACTTGTTGCAGCAATAACATTACTTGCAAAACCTCCGTCAACCAAAGCAGAACCTAACGCAACGGTCTCCATTGACGTTGAACATGCTCCAAACATACATAAAAATGGAAGGCTCAAATGTCTTGCAACATAATTTGAAGTTACATTTTGATTGAGTAAATCTCCAGCTAAAAACAAATCAACATCATCTGTCGTTTTGTTTCCTTTTTTCAGACATTGTTCAATTGCTTGCTCCATTAATCTTCTTTCTGCTAATTCCCAATTATCTTCACCACAGTGAAGCTCTTTATGTTTGATATCGAAACCTTTTCCTAGAGGTCCTTCCGCTTCCTTTGGACCAACAGCAGTTCCACTTGAGTGAACAAATAATGGATTTTCAAATTGCCATGTTTGTTTTCCAGTTAGTTTCAAAATATCCACCTCACCTTAGAAAGATAAACCGTAAAAATAGCGAATGATTCCAACAACGTAAGCTGCTACAACACCGAATACAATAACGCTCCCTGCAAGTTTAAACATGTTTGTTGCTACCCCTAGAACAATCCCTTCACTTCTATGCTCAATGGCTGCACTTGTCATGGAATTAGCAAAACCCGTTATAGGAACTGCCGAGCCGGCTCCTGCAAATTGTCCTAGCTTGTCATAAATACCAAATCCCGTTAACAAAGCGGAAATTAAAATCAGTGTTCCCGCTGTGGGATTTCCAGCATCTTTCTGAGAGAAATCAAATACATTCATATAGAAATTTTGAATACCTTGTCCACATAGACAAATAAAGCCACCAACTAGGAATGCTTTTAAGCAATTTAGAAGATATGGTGGTTTAGGTTGATAATTTTTAATTTGATTTTTATAATCTTCTTTCATCTTTGCCATCGTCAATACCCTCCTTAATGATTCACAAAATAAATCCAATGAAACAGTGATCCAGCAATTTTGCCAAATACAATTGCCATTAATAAGATGACAATCTTTTCCCCAAAACCAATTCTTTTTGCTAGGATAGGAAAAACATTTAATACTTCAGTCAAAGCTGCTGCTAACATTCCAATAAATACCCCGCATAAAAGTCCAATTGGAATCAACCATAGCTCAGATTGAAACAGGGTAGTATCCCTTAAACTCATCCATCCCGTTATAACAGTTCCTAAAATAATTGCCCCTTCATAGACGTGAATGTACTGGTATGTCTTTGTTAACTGTGTTAATCTTGGGATGATTCCAAGCACTGCTAAGAATGCAACATACCCCGAACCTACAACAAGACCGCCAGATAAACCAATAATGATCAAAATAATATTATTTAGAATCATCATTTTTTCCGTTTATATTCTCTTTATTTTCATTCATGGCAACATATTGATCCAGGTCCAGTTGATAATTAAAGATCTCTACTTCTAAGGGCTTGGTTCTTCATTAATCCTTTTCTTAAACAAATGATTAAAAAACAAAACCATTCCTAAACCTAAACCAAGCGAATAAGGAATTTGTAAAATTAATGGTTGTGCATTTTCTTTTCCAGTGACAATTTTATAAATCCGCTGATGAACAGCTTGCATGCTTACATCTTCATGAAAGTTCATAATCGCAAGACCTGCTCCAATAAAAAGCAGAAGCCAGACTAGACAAAATAAAAGCGGAGAAAGCTTCTTTTTTTGGTACATAATTTCCACTATCGTTTGAGTAGCTCCGATTGCCTGTACGTCTATTTGGCGGTCATATTTATGTATTTCCCTTAAAACATGCATAACATCAATAACCACCATATTTTTATCGCTAAGCTGAATTTTGTGAATAACAATTTTATTTAATTTTTGGGTCAACTCCTTATCGCCGACAACTAGTGCAATTTTATCAATTGTGATGACATCGTTAGGATGTACTTGAATGCGGTGACGAAGTCTAATGTATACCGTCTTTTCCATCAAGAGTCACTTCCTAATGATTGTTTTTAGTTCATTTACATTTAATGATTGTTATATGTAGTATGCATTGCCTTATTTTAATCATGCAGATCTGTCTATAAGTCCAACAATTACCATCTGTGAAAATTCAAATAAAAAAGAGGAAAACATTGTTTAATCAATGTCTTCCTCTTTTTTAAACTTGATTCATTTTATCTTTCATTTGCTGCAATATCTTCTTTTCCAACCTTGATACTTGAACTTGGGAAATCCCTAGTCGATCAGCCACCTCGGATTGGGTTTGATCCTTATAATAACGTAAAAAGACGATAAGCCTCTCTCGTTCATCTAAGTCTCGTATTGCATCCTTTAAAACCAATTTATCAAACCATTTTGTTTCTGTATTATCAGCAATCTGATCTAACAAAGTAATAGGATCTCCGTCATTTTCGTAAACTGTTTCATGTATGGAAGAAGGTGCCCTTACCGCTTCCTGAGCTAGTACAACTTCCTCAGGTGATATATCCAAGTGGTTTGCAATTTCTGCAACTGTCGGTACCTTCCCTAACGTTTTTGACAATTCATCTCTTGCTCGTCGTATTTTATTTCCTAATTCCTTTAATGAACGGCTTACTTTAACCGTTCCATCATCGCGGATAAATCGTTGAATTTCCCCAATAATCATTGGCACAGCATAGGTAGAAAATCTTACATCATATGATAAATCAAATTTATCAACAGATTTTAATAAACCAATACTTCCAATTTGGAACAAGTCATCAGGTTCATACCCACGATTCAAAAATCGTTGAACTACAGACCAAACTAGACGCATGTTTTTTTGAATAATTAAATCACGTGCCTCTTGATCCCCTTCTTGACTACGACGAATTAATTCCTTCACTTCATGGTCTTTTAACTGTGTATTTGATTGATCGTTCTTGACCTCCACATCCATAGCAAGTCTCCCTTTAATTGCATAAAGCTTTACTTTTCGATAAGTGTTTTGTCAATCTAACAGTAGTTCCTCTTGTTTCTAATGACTCGACTGTAATTTCATCCATAAAGTTTTCCATAATGGTAAAGCCCATTCCTGATCTTTCAAGTTCAGGCTTCGTTGTATAAAGAGGTTGTCTTGCCTCTTCAATATCAGTAATACCTATTCCTTCATCACGGATCGTTAATTGAACAATCCCATCTTCTAACGTAACAGAAATGTAAACAATCCCACTTGGATCATTATCGTATCCATGAATGATGGCATTAGTAACAGCCTCTGAGACAACTGTCTTAATCTCAGTTAACTCATCCATTGTTGGATCCAGTTGAGCTATAAAAGACGCAACCGTTACCCTTGCAAATGATTCATTCTGACTAAGCGCTGAAAATTGAAGGTTCATTTCATTTCTCATGATGCCACCCCCAACGTTTGTAACGCTTTATGCTCGTCTTCTTCTAATCGAATAATCTTAAATAAACCAGACATATCAAATAATCGTTTGACTGCAGGTGAAATTGCACAAACAACCATCTCTCCACCTGAAGCCTTAATTTGTTTGTATCTACCAAGAATTACGCCCAAACCTGAGCTATCCATAAATGATAAATTCTCTAAATTTAATACAATATGCTGGATCTGATTTGCTGCAAGAGTTTCCGTCACCTTCGTACGTAATTCTTCTGCCGCATGATGATCAAGCTCACCTGAGAGTCGTATACAAAGTACTGCTTCTTTTACATCAAGTTCAATCGCTAGACTCAAGGTTTTACCCCTCCTTAATTTCTGGATAAGAGTCAATTCTTGATTGAACTTTTAATTTCCTGCCTGATGACAAAACTAGTTATATTTCGTCAACATTAGCTAGACTTTGTAAAATTACCCATTACTCGCTTAAATAATGTCCACCAGCCGGCCTCATCAATATCTTTCTCCGCTATTAGTTCACTTTCAGCTATAACTTTACCATCTTTCAATAGCTGAAGAGCCCCAAGCTCGTCGCCTTTTTTTACCGGAGCTTTAATGTCTTTTTTCATCACTATTTCTTGTTCTACATCATCTACCTTTTCACCCTTTTTGGTTAGAACTGAAATAGGTTCTGATGTCATGACATTTACTTCTTTTTCGCTACCTTTACTGACTTTCGTTTTTGTTAGTACATGATCCTTCTCAAACAAAGGATGTGTTTGATACTGACTAAATGCATAATCTAACATCTTCATAACTTGTGCATTTCGATCTTTCGGTGTATCTGCTCCAAATACCACCGCAATGACACGCATATTATCTTTTTTAGCTGTTGCTGTTAAGCAATATTTCGCTTCATTTGTAAATCCAGTTTTTACCCCATCGACTCCCGGATAAAACTTAACAAGTCGATTGGTATTAACAAGCCAAAACTTTTTATCAGTTCCTTCACGTAAATAATCCTCATACTTACCTGTGAAATTTGTAATCTCTTCGTATTTTAATAGTTCCTTTGCCATTAAGGCCATATCATGAGCAGAACTATAATGATCTGCTTCTGGTAAACCTGTTGGATTTTTGAAGTGTGTATTTTTCAGTCCTAGCTCTTCAACCTTTTTGTTCATCATATTAACAAATTCATCTACTGAACCTGCGATTTTCTCAGCCATCGCAACTGATGCATCATTACCAGATCCAATAGCAATTCCTTTTAACATTTGTTCAACAGTCATTTCCTCTCCTGGCTCAAGGAAAATTTGCGAACCCCCCATTGAAGCAGCATATTCACTTGTGCGAACTTTTTCATCCCAGGTGATTTGATCCTTATCCAGTGACTCCATAATTAGAAGCATGGTCATAATCTTAGTCATACTTGCAGGGGGCAATTTTTCATCACTGTTTTTATCGTAAAGGATTGTTCCTGTATCTCGTTCGATTAAAACAGCTGATTTTGCTTTATCTGCTAATTCAGCAGTCGTAGATTCATTGGCAAGTGCCATTGGTGTTACAGAAAGAAGCATTGTTATAAGTGTCAAACACGAAATTATCCGTTTCATTTCATAAGCCCTCCATTCTTTATACTTTCCATTTTTTCCAGCAGGAGGAAATTTATACTAGGATTGGGAGGTTTTTTTATTTAGGGTATAGAGTGATATGATACTTTCTGTTACATGTAGTACCAGATGTTTCGAAGGTTAATGATGATAGAAGTTTGTAGGAGGTCGTACTTGATGAGAGATTGGCGAAGTTTCTAAATTGCTTGTTTGTAATGTAAGTACATAAAGAAGATAATAATCGTTTATTGTTTGAGTATGGGCAGTTTTAGAAGTTTTTGCACAGCTTTTACATTTCCATTTCCCACCTGCTCTTTTCATAGATAAAGTTTTGCACCCTTCACAAAATACCCCTGATAAAATATCGTTTACGTTGATATTAAATTCGTTAAGAATATTTAAAACTGGTGGTGTATGTAGGTTCAGGATGAAATCTGATAGCTGACTCATCTGTTTCTTATTTTGCTTTTTTCTATGATTGTGTATCTCATTTAACCTTTCAATTTCAAATAATATATTTGAACTTTTAATAATAGATGGTGTGTTCCTTCTTTCTTCACCTATTATTTTTATAATCGTATTCGAATTCGTTATCACAACACATGTCTCGATTGCAAAATCAGGTAGCTTTTTCGAATTCAACCAATTCTTCAGCTGATATTCTTGATGTTTTACCTGACTGATAGGATCCTGAAACCCTTCTACTTTACCATTCACCTCTCTAATAAGTTGATTATGCTTTTGGTCAAAAGTAAGTGTACCTGAAATATTTTTTGATTCAATAATAAGCATGAAACGGGGAGTTATAATTAGTACATCGATTTGGAAATAGTAAGTTTCACCTTTTAATCTAATATCATTGAAAATATAGTAACCTTCCCCTAAAAAGCTTAAGTAATAATCTAGTGATTTTTCTCCTTTGTATCCAGCCATCCTTTTAGAATACTCATTTTCAACTAGTACTCTTTTTGGATGGTCACTCGGGATTCTCCTAATAATGCATTTAACGCTAGAATTCTATCCGTTAGTTGTTTTTCTTTAACCATGACCACTTTTAAATCACTCCCTTATCTTTTATAAAGTAATTCAATGACTATAGTCATAATACCTCTAATATTGTTAAAATCGCTTTTTAGCAAGAAAATGGTAATACATTATTTTTATAAATTGTACTATTAACTTTCAGTAATGATATTTTCGATGTAGGAAATGTTTTTTAAAATAAAGGTAGATGGACTTTTATATTTGTATGTTGTGGTTTTCTTACTCTAGTCAGTCTATTTTTCATGGTTCGGTCATTTTCCTATTTGGTCAAGTCGTTTTGCCGATTGATCACGTCGTTTTTCCCTTGAGTTAGGTCATTTTCTCCTTCTGTCGCGTCGTTTCCTCTTGGTCAGGTCATTTTCCTGATTGGTCACGTCGTTTTGCCGATTGATCACGTCGTTTTTCCCTTGAGTCAGGTCACTTTCTCCTTCTGTCGCGTCGTTTCCTCTTAGTCAGGTCATTTTCCTGATTGGTCACGTCATTCTGCCGTTTTATCACGTCGTCTTTCCCTTGAGTCAGGTCACTTTCTCCTTCTATCGCGTCGTTTCCTCTTGGTCAGGTCTTTTTCCTGATTGGTCGCGTCATTCTGCCGTTTTATCACGTCGTTTTTCCCTTGAGTCAGGTCATTTTCTCCTTCTGTCGCGTCGTTTCCTCTTGGTCAGGTCATTCTCCTATTTGGTCACGTCATTCTGCCGTTTTATCACGTCGTTTTTCCCTTGAGTCAGGTCACTCTCTCCTTCTATCGCGTCGTTTCCTCTTTGTCAGGTCATTCTCCTGATTGGTCACGTCATTCTGCCGTTTTATCACGTCGTTTTTCCCTTGAGTCAGGTCATTTTCTCCTTCTGTCGCGTCGTTTCCTCTTGGTCAGGTCATTTTCCTGATTGGTCACGTCGTTTTGCCGTTTTATCACGTCGTTTTTCCCTTGAGTCAGGTCATTTTCTCCTTCTGTCGCGTCGTTTCCTCTTGGTCAGGTCATTTTCCTGATTGGTCACGTCATTCTGCCGTTTTATCGCGTCGTTTTTCCCTTGAGTCAGGTCATTTTCTCCTTCTGTCGCGTCGCCCACCAACTAAGTATTACCTTTCTTTATAATCACGCCTAACTTACTACCGACCCAAATACAAAAATACCACAGCAATAAGCTGTGGTATTTATTATCAAAGATCTATTCAACTGTAGCATAAATCAATTCTGGTGCTTTTACCTCTTCGTTACTAACAGTGATGCTTTCATAAAGAGTCTTTCTTACATCTTCTACATTTTCTTCATTACTATGAATCGTAACTAGTGATTCTCCCTGTTTTACACTATCGCCAATTTTCTTATTTAGCACAAGACCAACAGCAAGATCGATTTCTGATTCTTTTGTTGCTCTTCCTGCACCTAATAGCATTGCAGCTGTACCAACTGAGTCAGCAATTATTTCAGAAACATAACCATCAGATTTTGCTTCTAGTTCAAATTGATATGCTGCTTGCGGCAACTTTTCAGGTTGATCTACAACTGATCCATCTCCACCTTGTGCCTCTAAAAATGTTTTTAATGTTGTTAAAGCTTTACCGTTTTCCATGACTTCAACTAACATCTTTCGGGCTTCTTCAAGAGAGTTGGCTTTTTCAGCTAAATAAACCATATAACTTCCTAAAGTTAAGCAAAGTTCTTCTAAATCTTTCGGTCCTTTACCACTTAAAGTATCAATCGCCTCTTTGACTTCTAGTGCATTTCCAATTGCATATCCTAGTGGTTGACTCATATCTGAAATAACTGCCATTGTTTTACGACCAACGAGGTTCCCGATATCAACCATAGCTTTTGCTAAGTCTTTAGATTCATCTAAATCTTTCATAAAAGCACCGGCACCTGTTTTTACATCTAATACTATTGCATCTGCACCTGCTGCAATTTTTTTACTCATGATGGAGCTTGCGATAAGTGGAATACTATTTACTGTTGCCGTTACATCTCGTAATGCATATAAGCTTTTGTCTGCAGGGGTTAGGTTTCCACTTTGTCCAATTACTGCTATTTTGTTTTGATTTACCAATTCAATAAATTGTTTGTTCTCAATTTCCACATGAAAGCCAGGAACAGATTCAAGCTTGTCAATTGTTCCACCAGTATGACCTAGTCCTCTTCCGGACATTTTTGCCACTGGAACGCCAACCGCTGCCACTAATGGACCCAATACAAGTGTTGTTGTATCACCAACACCACCGGTACTGTGTTTATCAACTTTTATTCCTTGAATTTCACTTAAATCAATGGTGTCACCCGATTGGACCATTGCCATTGTAAGTTCAGCACGTTCATTATCTGTCATTCCTTGAAAATAAATAGCCATTGTAAAAGCACTCATTTGATAATCAGGGATGTCACCTGTTGTATAGCCTTTGATAATGTGTTGAATTTCTTCTTTTGTTAATTCTTTTCCATCACGTTTTTTTTCAATCAAGTCAACCATTCTCATAAGTCTCTCACCTTTTTTCATTAGAAATTTATTTTTTCTACAATGCTTTTTACAAGGTTTAAAAAGTTTGCTCTTACTTTTTCAGTTGTTTCTATTACTTCATCATGTGATAATGGCTGATCTAAAATACCAGCTGCCATATTTGAAATACAAGAGATCCCTAATACTTTTAATCCAGTATGTCTGGCAACGATTACTTCTGGAACTGTAGACATCCCGACTGCGTCTCCACCAAGTATACGAAGGGCACGAACTTCTGCAGGAGTTTCATATGATGGGCCAGTGTTTCCAACGTATACCCCTTCTTGAAGCTTAATATGTAATTCATTAGCAATTCCTCTTGCTAACTCTCTAAGTTGTTTATCATAGCTTTCAGACATGTCAGGGAAACGAGGCCCCATATCAGAATCATTTGGTCCAATTAACGGGTTTGTCCCCATGTTATTAATATGATCGCTAATCAACATAAGATCTCCGGCTTGGAAGTTTTCATTCACTCCGCCAGCTGCATTTGTCACAATTAATGTCTGAACTCCTAATTCCTTCATAACTCTTACAGGAGCTGTTACTTTATCCAGGCTGTATCCTTCATAGAAATGAAAACGCCCTTGCATAGCAACAACATTTTTCCCTTTTAAACTTCCAAAAACAAGTTGACCAGCATGTCCTTCAACCGTTGAAACAGGAAAATTAGGGATTTCATTGTATGGTATTTTTACAGGATTCTCTATTTCGTCCGCTAATACACCTAAACCTGATCCCAAGATTAGTCCTATTGTCGGTTGCTCACTATATTTTGATGTTAAGTAATTTGCTGCTTCTTTAATTAGTTTACTATTCATTTTATACCCTCCTATTCCAACTCTGAAAGAAAGCTTTTTCCATGAGCTGGCATTTTCACATTAAAATTATCGGCAATTGTTGCTCCTACATCTGCAAATGTTTCTCTTACTGGAAGCTCTTTTCCTTCTTTCATTTTTGGGCTATATATTAATAAAGGAACATATTCCCTTGTATGATCGGTTCCGTGGTGAATAGGATCATTCCCATGGTCTGCAGTTATAATCAATAAATCATTTTCTGTTAATTTTTCTAGTACTTCTGTAAGTCTATTATCGTATTCTTCAAGTGCTTGACCATAGCCTACAGGATCGCGTCTATGACCGAAAAGGGCATCAAAATCAACAAGGTTTAAAAAGCTTAATCCTGTAAAATTCATATTAATTGTATCTTTTAATTTATCCATACCATCCATATTTGACTTTGTTCGAAGAGATTGCGTTATTCCTTCCCCGTCATATATATCAGCGATTTTACCTATAGAAATCACATCATATCCACTGTCCTTAAGCTCATTCATAACGGTACGCTCAAAAGGTTTCAGTGCATAATCATGACGGTTAGCCGTTCGTGCAAATTCACCTGGCTTTCCGAGGAATGGACGCGCGATAATTCGACCAACCATATATTTGTCATTCATCGTCATTTGACGTGCTAGCTCACATATATTGTACAATTCCTCTAGCGGAACAACTTCTTCATGTGCAGCAATCTGTAATACAGAGTCAGCAGATGTGTAGACAATTAATGAACCCGTTTTCATATGTTCTTCTCCAAGTTCATCTAGGATTTCAGTTCCAGAGGCAGGTTTGTTTCCAATGATCTTACGCCCTGTTTTCTCTTCTAGTTCTTGAATCAAATCATCTGGAAATCCATCCGGAAACACTTGGAATGGTTGTTCTATTTTGAGGCCCATAATTTCCCAATGTCCAGTCATCGTATCTTTACCATTTGAGGCTTCCTGCATTTTTGTATAGTAAGCTAGTGGTTGATGTTGCACTGGAATCCCCTTTATTTCTCGAATGTTGCTTAATCCCAGTTTTGCCGTATTAGGTATTTTTAGACCACCCATATGCTCAGCTATATGTCCGAGTGTATCAGCACCAACGTCATTAAATTCTTTTGCATCAGGTGCTTCTCCAATCCCTACCGAATCTAAGACAATTAAAAATACTCGTTTATATGTATAATTTGACATTGATATCCTCCTTTACATTACCTTATTTTACTTTTCCATTTATCATGACATTCCATTCTCGGGAACAACTTGTCAGAAGTCTGACAACCGAACCTTCCCTTCCATTATAAGCTTTAACAAACAGGATTGACAACTACTCTACTAATCTAATCCGAGAAAAAACAAAAATAAAAGCACCTCCTTTATGGATGGTGCTTCTTAAGCACGAGGATGAAATTGTTTATAAACATCTTTTAACCTTGTTTTGGTCACATGTGTGTAAATTTGCGTTGTTGATATATCAGCGTGTCCAAGCATTTCTTGGACAGCTCTTAAATCTGCTCCATTTTCAAGAAGATGTGTTGCGAACGAATGTCGTAAAGTATGAGGAGTTAATTCATTTTGAATATTGGCTTCAAGCGCAATTTTCTTTAAGTTTTTCCAAAAACCTTGCCTAGAAATTCTTTTGCCATGGTGATTAACAAATAATGCGTCAGTTGGCTGTTTAGCGCTTATTAATTTTGATCGGGCTTTTTCTATATATTCCATCAGAGCTTCTGTCGCTGTCCGGCCGATCGGTACAATTCGCTCTTTATTTCCCTTTCCGTAGCACCTAATAAAGCCCATTGTCAGATGCACGTCAGCTAGATTTAAGTTTATCATTTCACTTACCCGAATTCCTGTTGCATATAAAAGTTCAAGCATCGCTTTGTCTCGATAGCCAAATGGATTTGTTAATTTTGGGGTATCAAGAAGCTTTTCAACCTCTTTTAATGAAAGAATCTTCGGAAGATTTCTCTCTAACTGAGGAGATTCTATCATTACCGATGGATCTTGGTCTGCTTGCTTTTCTCTGAGCAAGAATTGGTGGAAGTTTCTAATAGATGCAGTGTGTCTGGCAATTGTTTTACTTGACTTTCCTGTTTCCTTTAACTCTTTTAAGAACTCAATAATATGAAAGCGGGTTACTTGATTAAAGGAAGTAATATGTTGTTTCTCTAATAAGTGCTTTTGATAGCTATTTAAATCTCGTTCATATGAAACAATTGTATTGTTTGATAAACCTCTTTCTACAATTAAGTAGTGGATAAAATCTTTAATTTGATCTTTCAAATATCTCTACTCCCCATTATCAATAAAGAACATTAGCCTATTATACCAGCTTTCTTCTTCATTATTTACCATGTTTGTTACCTTTAAAGCCGCACCTTCTGGTTGATCATAGCGATGCATTTCTTGGTACTCTAAGTTCACCCAAATAATAGCATAATAGAATAAAATCGTAAATCCAGTAAACAGGATAAATACCTTTATCATATCCCCAACCGTTTTCATCCAGCGAATCATGGGAACCTCCCAATAAATATATTTTTCACACGTTCAATTTCGTCGCTATTTATTTTGTGTGATTATTAGAAGATATGCCAAAAAGGACAAACTTTATACATACAATTTCACTTTAAATCGGCCACTCATTTTTACTAAGGGTGGCTGAGGATTTTCAGAGGATAACATACCTATAGTTTTTCAGTAAAAATAAAAAGCCTAACTATAATAAGTTAGACTAGTTGGTTATTCTTGATTTTCTTCTTTTGAGTCATTTTCATCTTTTTCTTGACATTTTACACAAATGCCATGAAAAGTTAGACGATGATCTTTTATTTTAAACTTCCAGTCGCGCTCGACAATTTCTTCAACATCTTCTAAAAGATCTTCCTCAATTTCTGCAACAGACCCACATTCAATACAAACTAGATGATGATGAAAATGAGCCGCTCCTTCTTTGCGAAGATCATACCTGGAAACACCGTCTCCAAAATTTATTTTATCAACAACTTTTAATTCCGTTAACAATTCCAATGTTCGATATACAGTTGCTAGTCCAATTTCGGGCGCTTTTTCTTTTACTAAAAGATATACATCTTCTGCACTTAAATGATCTTCTTCATTCTCGAGCAACACCCGAACTGTTGCCTCACGTTGTGGCGTAAGTTTATAGCTAGCAGTATGTAACTGCTTTTTAATCCGATCAATGCGGTTTTCCATAACACTTTTCCTCCCTCGCCGCGTTCCCAAAACCATTATATATCATTGGCAAGGAAAGTGTCCAACTAAAATCATTTTAATGTAATAAAAATAATGTCTATTATATAATAATAATTATTATTTACTGACAAATTCCACTACATTTTTCATTAAAAACGGAGAAGCATATGCTTCAAAGCTTGATGCAACGACTGCTAGAATGCCTATAAACAAAAAAACAGATACATATCTCATAAATAAAGAAAACGGAGCTTCCATTGAGTTTGTTTTCTTCATAAATAGCTGTTTGATCATTTTTAATGTAAACGATATGGCTACAGAGCACATGATAATAAAAGCAGGGATTAATAAAATATTTTGTGGCAACACTGTAACAAATGAGAGCAAGAACCCCTTTAATCCTAGCTGATTCACTAAAAATCCTACCGTAAACCCTACAACCATACCTTTAATAAAGAGCATAACTAATATAACTGGCAGGCCGATAATGGAAATTCCCAGTATCCACATCAACCCTAAATATTTTAAATTGTGAAAAAAGCTTTGCTGAAACATGTCAGCTGAACTCGCCACTTTTCCTTCTGCTACTTGTCCAAAAAATCGATTTAAATAATAATACAGGTCCTCTTTTTGACTCAAGTTCATACTGTTTACAATAATGGCACCAAATATAACTCCCATTAAAAATAAAACAAAAACAAACAAATATATTGAAGAATGCTCTTTAAGATGCTGTTTAATCGTTGCACTAATCGGCAGTTGTCTTTGCATGTAAAAATTCCTCCCGTTTTTCACTTACTAGAGTATATGAGAGGAACCTGTTTCTATGACTTAAAAATGGTTTTCTTTTCTAGTTTACTAGTATATACTACTAAAAAATATTACATATAAAGGATGTGTCAAGAATGAATCCTATTTTACTAGATTTCCCTACCGAATTCACAACGAAACGTTTACTACTTCGAGCTCCAAAAGCTGGTGATGGAAAAGCAGTAAATGAGGCAATTATTGCATCTCTTCCTGAATTAAAACAATGGATGCCCTTTGCGCAAAAAGAACCAACGCTTGAAGAAACAGAACAAAATATCCGAGAAGCTGTTGCTCAATTTATTTTAAGAGAAGATCTAAGAATTCTCATATTTGACCGCCAATCAGGCCAATTTATTGGCAGTACTGGACTTCATCGAATGAATTGGAAGGTTAGAAGCTTTGAAATTGGATACTGGATTGATACTAGATACAGTGGTCAAGGTTATATAACCGAAGCAGTTGAGGGCTTATTAATTTCGCTACTAGCGAACTAAAGGCTAGAAGAATAGAGATTAGGTGTGACACCAGAAATGAACGTAGCCGAAAAATCCCTAATAAACTTGGATTTACTTTGGAGGGAACTTTTCGTTCAGATGATATGTCAGTTGACGGTAAAAATGTTAGAGATACATTTATTTTTGCTAAAACATTTGAACAAACTATCTGATGAAGGGGGCATCCCCCCTACATTCCTGTTATTTTCCCGTACGTTCCTCCCCCACCTGAATCGACCTTTAATCGACCTTCTCTTGCAGCAACAATATATTCCGCTATTTTTTCCGAAACAACCTTTTGGAACGCTGTCTCGGGTACTTCGTGTAAAATATTCATTTCTGTTCCAAACAAATCCTTCAGCTTTTCTAGTGTTTTAGGTCCAAGCCTGGAATAAATTGAAGCGGCACTTGATGTATATAAGGTGGACGGGGATTGTTATTTTTGAGTCCGTTAGATAACTCTTTTAATCGTTTAGAAACCCCTTTTGTAAATCTCTCGCTTCCGCAGCTTTCACAAATTATTGCACCATTTTCAGGCTTTTGTCCACACTTTTCACATGTTGTTTCATAGTACTTTCCTAAATATGGATTCAGCCCATAATTAGCCAAGATACTTCGACCATTTTCATTTCGCAAGGCTTTCTTTAATTCTAAAAAGTTAGGATCATTTAACGATAACTTTTGATATTCACGGCCAATTTTCGGTAATGAATGGGCATCCGAATTTGTTAAAAAAGCAAAACGATGTAACTCAGCTATTTGATCGGCCATTATTGTATCAGAGCTTAACCCTAACTCTACTGCATCAATCTGATCTGGGTTGAAAACTTCCGTTAATGAGTGAGATACGCCACTACCATATAAGCTTTTATGCGGTGTGAAGATATGTGCAGGTATAAATAATCCATCCAGCTCTTTTACAACTGATTGTAATGTTTTTCCGCTTTCATATATTCTTTGTGAACTTAATGTGTTATTTGTTACTCTTTTGGAAAGCCAGATTGAGAATTCTTTCATTTTTTGAAGTGTTGGAAAATAGACTAAAACATGAATTGGCCCTTTACAGCTTTCATCATAAATTTCTAGCTCACATCCAAGAATTAGTGTTGTTTGCTGAAATCGTATGCCACCACCTTCTAGCTCTACACAACTCCCATCTTCAAGAAGTTTCTCAAGAGTTAAAATGATTTCCGGCACATGACAATCAATGATTCCTACAATATCAATCCCTTTGTGTTCACTTGCTTCAATTAAAATGTTTTCCAGTGTAAGTGACCTTGAAGCAGTAATTTTCACTGGCTTTCCTGAATTTGTTTGTCCTATATGAATATGTAAGTCAGCAAAATAACTGTTCATCAATGCTAACATCCTCTAGTTTTTAATGGTTATTTACTTGAATTTTGCATAGCTTGTTTTAATTGCAAATACTGAACAGCATAGGCCGTTTTCGCATCGTAGATTCGTTTATTTGCAATCATTTGTTCAGCTTCCTCTAGTGTTACCTCCATCACCTCAACAAATTCATCCTCATCTAATTCTGCTGCCTCTGAAAGCTTTTCAAGATTTTCCGCAAGAAATAAATGAACAAGTTCATCTGCAAAACCAGGAGATGTATAAAAAGAAATTAGTGGCTCTAAATGAGTACAAGTGTACCCTGTTTCTTCTTCAAGTTCTCTTCGTGCTGTTGTTTCAGGTTCTTCCCCTTTTTCTAGTTTTCCAGCTGGGATTTCCACTAAATTACGTTCTAACGGCTTGCGAAATTGCTCTACCATAACAATTTTGTTTTCCGGAGTAATCGCTAAAACTGCTACAAGCCCCTGGATGCTTAACAATTTCTCTTGTACTTGTCTTTCCATTTGGAAGTTCAACTTGTTCTACATATAAATCAATAATTCTTCCTTTAAAAATCTCTTTAGATGATAATGTTTTTTCGTTCAAATTCATCGTTACTTCAGCTCCTGTTCTATAAGCTTTTTTATCCTCATACATTCTATCATATCTTAACTGGAAGGGAATGGATTGCCGGGTGAAAATCTATCGACATGATCAAGGAATCACTCTTGTAGGTAAGGCTTGGGAAATCAGAGCAAAATTAAAAGAATATGGAAGTATTTACTCAACGGTGAATGAATGGGTTCAAAACGAAAGGCACAATAAAAAGAAAAGAAATCGTCGTGGCATCTTTACTAATAACACTTTTAACTAAGGATGACAGGCAGTGTATTTCAGTTGATTTTCACCAGGCTTTGTACTAATCTCAATGATATGACTTGATATTATACTGGAGTGATTATGTTTGCGAAAAAGACAACTCGGTAAATCTGATTTATTTGTGAGTGAAGTTGGCCTTGGTTGTATGTCACTAGGTACAGAGGAAAAACATGCCCTTTCACTTGTTGATAGGGCGATTAACTTGGGAATTAATTATTTAGACACAGCTGATTTATATGATGCAGGTGTTAACGAGGAGCTTGTTGGCAAAGCGATTAAACATCGACGCAACGAAATAATCTTAGCCACAAAAGTCGGAAACAAGTGGAAAGAAGATAAAACAGGCTGGACATGGGATCCATCTAAGGCATATATAAAAACTGCTGTCAAAGACAGTTTAAGACGTCTACAGACAGATTATATTGACCTTTATCAGTTACATGGAGGCACAATTGAAGATCATATTGATGAGACGATTGAAGCTTTCGAAGAATTAAAGCAAGAAGGTGTCATCCGATATTATGGTATTTCCTCTATTCGCCCTAATGTGATTAAGGAATATCTGAGCAAATCGAACATTGTGTCAATTATGATGCAATACAGCTTATTGGATCGTCGTCCAGAAGAATGGTTTTCTACCATAAAAGAGCATAATGTAAGTGTCATTGCCCGCGGTCCGCTTGCAAAAGGACTTCTTACAAAAAAACCTTTAGGAGAAAAATCAACATCTAAAGGCTACTTAACTTATTCAGAGGCTGAGCTAAAAAATGTATTACCTATGTTAGAACAAGTAGACTCTAACCATACTATGACTGAACTAGCTTTACAATATTGTCTACATCAAGATGTAGTTGGTACTGTGATACCAGGTGCTAGCAAGTTAGAGCAATTAATTGAAAATGCTGAAGCAGGATCTGCAGGAAGACTATCACAGCAAACCTATGAAGACCTTCAAACACTCACAAAATTTGATAAATATGAACAGCATCGTTAAAAGTAAAAAGCGGAGTTACCCCCCGCTTTTTACTTTTTTATTTGAACTCTTTCCATGATAGTGAGCTTTCATTAAAAAGCTCTTCAAAACTTTTATTTTTCTCCCTTTGCTTTCTCTCCTCAATCCGTTTACGCTCAAGAGCCGCCTCTTTTTCTTCATGCTCTTTTGTTAAATCCTTTTTTACGGCCTTTAATTGTTCTAAAAGATCATTATTTAAATGATCTGATAAAGATACAGCTGGATCATCCTTTTTCTTTTTGTTTGATTTCTTCATCTAAGTTGCCTCCTCTTACACTCAATCTAGTAAAATTATAGCAAATTTATCACAGTTTTAACTACTTGTACCTTTTGTTTTAATAAGCCAATAATTAGAAATAAACAATCTAAAACCTAAACCAACGAATATGAAATGGGATTAAATAGAGTAACCGTATAAATTGCTGACATATCAGACATTTTAATGAAAGAAAGGAGAGATGTAATATGACAAAACAACGTGGACAAAAAGGCAAACCAAATTCTGACACAACTAATAATAAGATGGCAGCAGAAGAAATGGAAAAGGCTATTCATCCAACAAAAAGACAAAACTCACCGCAATAATTACTGAAGACAGGCATAATGCTTGTCTTCTTTTATTTCATAACAGATTATTGGTGAACACCTTCTTTTCATGTAAAATAAAAGGTATGTTCATTTAGGAGGCTTTTCATGAAAAAAATATTTGCGACTATCCTAATTATCCTTTCGTATGTTTTAATTGTTGGCTTTTTCTTTACGAATAAGATGATGTACATCAAAAAGAAGAAAGATGAAGACATCATTAACAGGGAAACAAAATATGGTTTTTATCATCAAAAAGATTTTGACTCTCTTGATAAAAGAGATTTCTCTATTACTTCTCAATTCGGTTATCAAATTAAGGGAGCTCTTTATGAACCACATCATACTAATCGGTACATTATTATTTGTCATGGTGTAACAGTTAATCGGCTAAATTCAGTTAAATATATGAATTTGTTTATTCAAAAGAACTGGAATGTATTAATTTACGATCATCGACGCCATGGTGAAAGTGGAGGTAAAACCACAAGCTATGGTCACTATGAAAAATTTGACCTTCAGACTGTTGTTAACTGGCTAAAAAATGAGGTTGGTGAATCACTTATTTTAGGTATACATGGCGAATCTATGGGAGCAGTTACTACTTTACTTTATGGTGGAATGGTTGAGGATGGAGCTGACTTTTACATAGCCGATTGTCCGTTTTCTGAACTGGAAGCTCAACTTCTTTATCGCCTTAAAGTCGAATTTAATATTCCTGGTTTTTTGGTTATGCCAATTGCTAAACCATTCGTTAAGCTTCGTGACCGGTATTCACTTAAAGATGTTTCCCCACTTAGCATAATAAATAATATCCATCATCCTGTCCTATTTATTCATAGTAAGGATGATGATTACATACCTGTTGATATGACGAAGCAGCTATATGATAAGAAAAAAGGCTATAGAAAGCTCTATATTGCTGAAAAGGGATCCCACGCAATGTCATATGCTGAAAATCGAGAGAAATATTCCGAAGTAATTGATGAGTTTTTTGAGGATATTGGTGTAGTCTCTAATGTGCAGCTAGGCCCTACTGGTAATTCTATTTAAGGTGATACATTATTTATAGGCCTAATCACAACTTAACATGTAGGTGTGGATCAGGTCTATAAATATCACTAATCTTCCTTCTACTTCCCACTCTAATAATTATCCACACTCTTATCTTTTTTACTTCTTGCAATAGAATAGTTTATCAGGAACTTCTAATATGCTAATATAATAAAAGTATTTAGTTAGAATAGTATTAGAAGGAGTTTGGTTTATGACAATAATTGAAAATATCATTAATGGAACAAATACATTGTTATGGTCATATGTATTAATCATTATGTTAATTGGCGCAGGAATTTACTTTACTGTCCGAACAAAATTCGTTCAATTTCGAATGATAGGTGAAATGGTTCGCTTATTAGGTGAAGGTGCAACCGCAAATAAGAAGGGTGTTTCATCTTTTCAGGCATTTTGTATTAGTACTGCCTCACGTGTTGGTACTGGTAACCTAGCTGGTGTTGCCATCGCCATTACAACAGGAGGACCAGGAGCTGTTTTTTGGATGTGGCTGATTGCCTTAATTGGCTCTGCATCTGCATTTGTTGAAAGCACACTTGCTCAAATTTATAAAATAAAAGATGGCGACACATTCCGTGGTGGTCCGGCCTATTACATGGAAAAAGCACTAAATGCTCGTTGGATGGGTGTTACCTTCGCTGTATTGATAACGCTAACTTTCGGCTTAGCTTTTAACTCTGTTCAGGCAAACACAATTACAAGTGCTTTCCACTCCTCTTTTGGAATTAACAAGGTTTTAATTGCTATTATTTTATCTATTATCACAGCGATTATTATCTTTGGTGGAATTAAAAGAATTGCAAAGGTATCTGAAATTATTGTACCAATTATGGCAGGAGCTTATATTCTCGTTGCACTATTTATTATGCTAACAAATATCACCGAAATCCCAAGTGTTTTTATTTTAATATTCGAAAGCGCCTTTGGTCTTAAAGAGGCTGCAGGTGGTGCTTTAGGTGCTGCAATGATGAATGGAATCAAACGAGGACTGTTTTCAAACGAAGCAGGGATGGGGAGCTCACCTAATGCTGCTGCTACCGCGGATGTCAGTCACCCTGTTAAACAAGGTTTAATTCAAGCACTTGGGGTGTTTGTTGATACGATTATTATTTGTAGTTCAACAGCATTTATCATCTTGTTATCAGGTCTTTATACCTCACAAGAATCAGATGGTATTATCCTAACACAACAAGCACTAGAAACATCTATAGGTTCATGGGCTGGAATTTTCCTTGCGTTTATCGTTCTTATGTTCGCATTCAGTTCTATTGTTGGAAATTACTATTACGGAGAATCCAATATTGAATTTATTAATCAAAAAAAGGTCTATCTTATTATTTATCGTATAGCTGTTGTATTTATGGTTGCTTTTGGATCATTAGCTTCCTTAAACTTCGTGTGGAGTTTAGCCGATATGTTTATGGGTCTAATGGCAATTATTAATTTAATCGCCATTTCGATACTTGGCAAAATCGCATTTTCTGCACTTAACGACTATACAAAACAAAAAGCAAACGGAATAGATCCAGTCTTTGATAAAACCTCTATTAAAGGTTTAAAAAATGTTGAAGCATGGGAAAAGCCTTTAGAAAAATCGTAAAGCAGTTATAAAAAAACCTTTTTACTATAGTCATTGATTTGACTTGTAAAGAGGTTTTTTTAGTGGTAAAACAATGTTCGACATGGGAACCTTTGAAAGCCCAGGTTATAAGGGCATTTGTACAATATAAAAACCAATCCAAAAGGATTGGTTTCCATTATTCTTGCCTAGCTAGCCTAAGACGTCTGAAATATTCTTCATGTTTTCTTCAATCCATTGAAGCGCTTCGTCTATCGTAGGAAATTCCTGTGCCTCAAAAGACATCTCGTCTTGCAGAAGCCAAACGTCCTTCGTGTCTTCATGAGATCCACCAATTGACCAGTGAAGAAGACTATATGGATGGTTTTCATTTAAAAAGGATACCCATGTTTTATTTAAAGCTACATTTTTGATGGAAGTTAATCGATCCTTCATCTATACTCCTCACTTTACAACTAAACTCATACGTGGATTTAATATTTGTGAGGGACTTTTTAACATGAAGCTTTTAGCTGACTCGTTATAAGAAATCGTTAGCTGATCATCTAAAAAGACCATTTTCGTTCTTTCTACTACTAAAGGCACATAATTTGTCTCTATATTCACATCATCATGATCTTGTTCTTCAACAAGCCACAATGCTGTTACACCGCTCATGACGCAGCCACAACCTTCAGTATCGTATTTTATTTTTAACAACCGCTCATTATTTTCAGCTAATTTTGGTTCTAGTTGTTGTATAGCTTCATCTGTAAAAGTCACCTGCATGATAAATCTCCTTTTTAAAATCCATTTTATATAAGCTACATTTTATCACAGGCTGTATATTCTTGCATAAATTTACTCTTAGAGGATCGTTTTTGTAAAAAGAGGATGAGTACTATAACTACTCATCCTCTTACTTTTGTTTCAAATCTACAATTGTTTGAATCGGCAGCTGCTGACGATCACCGGTTTTCTCATTTATAATACGCAAAGTATGCTGAATGGGATCAATATAATGTACATAACCTGTGCACGTATGAAGAAAATGATCCTTATAATAGGTAAACACAAGTTCTGTGTGCTCTTCCATTGCCTGACAAATGGTTTCATTCAATTGTTCAAGTTGCTGTTCATCAAGTTCCGGTTTCTCCTGATAGGTATCTTCTTCCGACCAGTCTCGTAAAAGCTTAACATGTTCAGGGAGCATCATAGATGTCCATTTTATATTTCCTCTATCCCGTATCATGTCTCGTCACCACCTTCAAAACAATTTAACTAGTGAAAAGCTTTCGGATAGCCTAATTGAGCTAATGTATGAGCAATCTCTTGATATCCGAGATTATTTGGATGGATATGATCTCTAGATAAAAGATCATCTTGTCGGTCTTTAAACACCGAGTAAATATCTGCAACTCGAATTGTTTTTCCATTATCAAAGCTGTTTAAATGACGATTAAAAAAACGAACCCATTTATCTGCAAGTGCAATTTCCGGCAATGGATTATAAAGATTCAGCAAATAAATGATAAAAGGAACACCACAATCCTTTTTTAATTCATGAATGGTTTCCATTATTTTCACCATATTGTTATGACACTCTTTTACAGATTGAGCTAGGTCTGTTGTATCACGGGATTCCACAAATTCTTTGCTTGCTTGAATTAAATCGTTTCCTCCAGCTGAGATGGTAATAATGTTGGCATGTTCGATTTTCCGATGCAGCTCTGGACTCTCTACAATTTGTAAAACACCGCCTGTTTCTATACCAGATTTTGCGTAAATACCAGCACATACGTGGGCATTTAGCTTTTCCTCACTTAATCTTACATAACGTCCAACAAATCCAGGTGCTAGAAATGATGCTCCTACTCCAACTGTCAAGGAATCTCCTAAAGCTATATATGTTAAACAGGACTGATTTGTTTCCACATGATATCCTCCTAAAAAAGCAAATAAAGTCCTTATACTTTATTCCTAATCAGAAGGATCGTAGCTTTTCCAAATTGAAATAGGCTTTACGCTTTATGGCCACCAACAAGCGTGGCACGTTGCTTGGCTGTGCCAGCAGGCGTATAGGATACAGCCCGTAAAATGGCATCAGAACCATATTTATGACGGATCGAGTCCATCACATATCCTAAAGTGCGTTGTTTTGTACGATTTGGTCGAAATAAATCAAGCTGCATTTCACAGTCATCTTCAATATTCGAGAGGGCGATTGAAATTTTCCGTACGGTTTTATTCTCGTAAAATTTCTCAAAAAGCTGAAGACATGTTTCATAAATATCCATTGTAATATTTGTTGGTTCCTCAATTGTTTTAGAGCGATAAAACCCGCCACCAAATTCATCACTGCTATACCCAATTCCAAGGCTAATTGTACGACCAACCTTTTGATGCTGACGGGCTCTGCGGGCCACTTCCTCACTTATCTCTAACATCACATGCTTGACTTCTTCCGGGTCAGGGTAATCGCGAAGCAGCATTTGGCTTTTCCCAAAACTAATTTGCCCTTGCATAATCGGTGCCCCAACTTCTGATAAATCAACACCCCATGCATGATAATAGAGCTGATTCCCCATTACCCCAAATTTCTTTTCCAAAAGCTCAAGAGGATAGTTAGCAAGCTGTCCAATATTAAAAATCCCCATTCGATTTAATGTTTTTTGCACTCTTGAGCCAATTCCCCACATATCACTTAGCGGTTCGATTTTCCATAGTTTTTCCTTTACATCATCATATGACCATTCAGCAACACCGGTCTTTTTCGCTTCAGTATCTAAGCATACTTTTGCTAAAAGCATATTTGGTCCAATTCCAATGGCACTTGGAAGGGAAAATTCTCGTTCCATGTCATCACGGATTTTATGGGCAATTGCTAAGGCATCTCCCCAAATATGCTCCACCCCGTCTACTTTAATAAAGCTTTCATCAACACTATAAGTGTGGATCGCATCTTTTGGTACATAACGATGAAAAAGCCTTGTCAGCTCTGTTGAAATACGGACATATGTCGCCATCTTCGGATTCACAATTGTAATCCGGGGATCTTTTGGTACTTCAAACAGTCTGGAACCTGTTTTAATTCCAAATTCCTTTTTTAATCGGGGGAAGCAGCCAAGACGATACTCCCTTGCCGCTCCGTATCACCTACAACAGCCAAATAACAGGTTAATGGGTCCAACCCAAGCAACACGGCGGCACAACTTGCATAAAAGCTTTTCATATCAATACAAAGAATCTTTTGTTTTGGCAGCTGATCGTAGTTTTCAATCATAGCCGTTTCCTCCAAACGGAATATATGTTCGTATAAAGTATATTCTATATATTAAGCGAATATACGTTCGATTTCAATGGTAGTTTTCACCATGAAACATGATCGACAAATACTCAAAAAGATGTATACTACCTTTAAAGAGGTGAAATATGGAAGAAAAGATACTTTTAAAAATGCTTCGGAAAAGCTTTTTACAATACGGAAGAAATCTTAATGAAGATCCATTATCAAGTGAGGATTCAGCTTATTTACTCAAAAAGATAGCCGCGGATAAAAACGATGATACAGAATGGTATGAGGTTATAGAGGATGCTGTCTATAGCTATGTAACAAATCAAGAATAAAAGAGCCTTGTGAGTCAAAAAGACATCACAAGGCTACTATTCACAAACAAGAATTTGTCTCGTAAAACTTCCCTTTTTCGCAACACCACGATCAACAATTTCAAACCCTGCCTTTTCTATTAAATAATCAATAGTTTCAATTGTCACAACAACAACTTTCCTAGCGAAGCTACGGGCACTTCGGAGCATGTCAAGCTGCTTATCTGGGTCTAGAACTGAGCAGAGATTATAGGGCATATCAATAATAGCTACATCGTAAAAACCAGTCACATCAAGAATGTCCTTTAAACTAACCTCCCCTTTTAAACCAAAATAAGCAATATTTTCTCGGGCAATCGGACATACAAGTGGATTATTGTCACTCCCAACAATGTTAATCCCCATTGATAACGCTTCTACTAAAACTGTACCGGACCCGCAACAAGGATCAATTGCTTTAATATTATCTACCTCAGGGACAGCAATATTAACAACAGCTCTCGCGACCCTTGTGCTTAAAGCCGTTGAATAATTTTTAGGTTTATTTTGATGTAAAAACCAAATCGATTCACTTTTGATATATTGGCCAAATACCCAGCTATCTTGACACTTCATAATAGCAAACATTAAATTAGGGTGAACTAAATCAACTTTACCTATTATTTGTTGCCCAATTTCACGTTCGATTTTACGCCTTTCATCAAAACTTACTTTTGTATAACCAGCCAAATCAGCATGTTCAATGAAAAGAACTTTAAACGTGGCACCTTCTATACTCAATCCCTTTAATTGCTGAGCAATCTCCGCTAGAGAATCCGCTCTATACAAAACATCAATTCTTTCGTTAATAAACGGACTGCGGCTCGGATCGATTTTTACAGTACTCTCTATTAAACTAGAATCAGTATCAAACCCAAAAAGTGAGCGCATCTCAAGCCGGCATAGTGAAAGCTCATCTTCATGACAAGTAAATGTATAGATAAATTTATTATGTTGTTGAGCCAAGCATGTTCCACCTTTACACATAGAATATTAGTTTGAATCAGTTGGTGTTCCCTGATGAAAATACATTTGCCAGTGACCTTTTTTATATTTCCAAATCGAACTCCGTAAGGTCTTTTGTTTTCTTGTTGCATCGTTTATTTTATAAGTAGTCAAAACAACATCTGTTGACAAGGGATGCAAAGTAAAATCATACAGTTCCATATCACGGACAGTCAAGCCCCCATCATTAAGACAATCTACTTTTGTCCAAATGTTCCCTGAACTTCCAAATTCAAAAAAGTCATCTGCAAGCAGCTTGTTTAATTCAATAGGAGATGTTCGAATAGCAGGATTCAACAGCTGCTCTTCTAGATTATAGATTTGATCTCGTAAAATATTGTTAGCTTCAATAGTAGCTAGCTTCTTCTGTGACTCTTGCCATTCTGGAGCGAGCATACTCATCTCCCATAAACTCCAATAATGATTACCCATCTTTCGGCAATCTCTAAGCAACCCTTCCTTTTTAAAGCCTACCTTTTGATAACACGCAATGGCTGAAGTATTAAAGTCAAAAACACCTAAACTAACACGGTGTAAGTTTAACTGTTCAAAAGCCATTTTCACTATTTCAGTCATCATCAGATAGCCAATTCCTTTACCTCGAACACTTTGATCCCCAATCAACACTTTTCCAATTCTTGCTGATTTATGCTCATGATCAATATTCGCTAGAGATATATGACCAATAACTTGTCCAGTTTTTTGAAGAACAACACTATAAACATAAGTATCGGACATATCCGTATTTGCTTTTTCTATATATTGCTCAATTTGTTCTTTAGTTAAAGGAAAAGTAAAAGCAGGTCCCGCCCATTGAAGCAAAAACTCAGGTGTAGTAATCCAACTAATTAATTTTTGGATATGATCATGCTTAAAATACTGTAACTTTATCATAAAAAGACCCCTATATACTATTTTGTATTAAATGTAAAACGAAAGTGAAGTTTAGGCAATAAAAAAGACATAATGCTGTTAACACTATGTCTAAAACCTTATTTCTTAAAAAATGCTTTTCCTGCTAGTTTTTCAAAAAGTCTCGGCATTACCTGGTAAAGGGTGCTTCCCGCATTCATCCAAGGCGGTAAATTAATTTCCCGCCTTGGAGTCAGCATAGAAGCCACAATAATGCGAGCAACCTTATTTGGATCGAGCATCCAACGTTCAACATTTTTCACATAGTCTCCTTGTTTATCAGCAATTGTGAAAAAGTTTGTTTTAATCGGTCCAGGATTTACAGAGGTAACAAAAATCCCATGCTGCTTAACTTCCATTCTTAAACTGTTTGTAAAACCTAAAACGGCATGTTTACTAGCAGAGTATAAACTTGATTTTGGTGTTGCAATTTTCCCTGCCTGTGAAGCAATATTGATAATATGTCCCTTTCTTCTTTTCATCATAGCTGGCAGCACCATCTTTGTGCTGGCAACTAGACCAAAGACATTCACTTCAAACATGCTTTTCATTTCATCTAATGAAGAATGAAGAACTTCATTAAAAATACCAAATCCAGCATTATTAACAAGAATATCAACGAAACCCACATCGCGTTCAATCGTTGAAAAAACAGTTTGAATTGATTGAAGATCTTGAACATCCAATGAATAATAGTGACATGAAACACCATAATCCAGTTTAATACGCTCAGAAAGCTTTGCCAAAACTTCTTCTCTTCTAGCAAGCAAAACAAGATGAGCACCATTTTTCGCACATTCGATTGCAATCTTTTCACCAATTCCACTAGAAGCACCGGTAATAGCCACATAGCACCCCTGTATACGAGAATTCATCTGATCACCTCTATTTCTCTACAGCATAATAAAGAGCTGGAGTGTTTGTTTCATCAATTTTAATTTGACCGTTGTCCTCAAGGTAGTCAAGCTGTCCAACTGTCTCTGACATAGTAAGCATAAGTTGCTTGTGATATATAGTAGGAAAAAGTGCTTTACACACTTCAAATGCGGTTAGATGCTTTTTCTGTAGGAACCCTTTAACAAGCTCCGCCCTTTCAGCTTGCTTTTTTAAACGATAGGCAATAAGCTCATGAGCATGCTCAATATTTTCCCCATGTCCTGGATAAACAATAGATAGAGACAAATCAAGCAATTTAGAAATTGAGTTGTTTAGCTGCAGCTGAGGCTTTGGTCTTCCGATAGCTCCCTCAATCATTGGTGGTTCTAGTAAAGGGTTTGGAGAGATATCCTTTAATAATAAATCTCCCCCAACTAGTATACCTGTCTTTTCCTCATATAACACGATGTGACTCTGGGCATGACCCGGGGTTTCCATAACCAGCCATCCGGGAAGTCCAGCAATCTCCATTCCTTCTACCAGCTCATGATGTAACTTTCGATTACACGAATATTCTAGGGTGTCGTTCAATTTTTGTATAGAAGGCAAGAAATTTTCATTTAATCCAAAGATGAGAAAAAGTTGTTCAAAATACCGTGCTTGTGCCTGCAGAAACCCTTCATCTTTTTTTAACCACGGCTTGTTAAAGGGGTGGCCAAATACGGGAATGTTATGGTCAAAATAATCAAGCATACCAACATGATCTGGATGATGATGTGTAACGATGATTTGTTCAATGTCATCTGGAGTATAACCATATTCCTTTAATTGATGTTGAAAGGAAAGCCACGCTTCTTCTGTTTTAGGTCCAGCATCCACAAGTGTTAAACGCTCTCCTTTGATTAAATAAACATTTACATCCCCCACCGGAAACGGTGTAGGTAAAATGATTTTCAAAATTTGCTTAGCCTGTGTTGTCTGGTTCATTTACTCATCCCCATTATTATTTTTATATAAGTTCGGTTAATCAAAAAGCAGAAAACATTATGAAGCAAATTATGTATCTTTAATAGGTTTTCTTTAATCCAAACAAATTATCTACCACTATTGTACCCTGCAAAAACCAACTTGTCATTATATTCAAATAATTCAACCATCTAATGATATAAAGAAAACTTGACAACAGCTTATCTAACGCTGCATAATGAATAAAAATTTATGTCTTTGTATAGTTGTAATAGTTTTAATATACATAGCGTTGATTAGGAATAGTAGATAAAAAGGCGCATAAAGAGAGTGGAGTCCATGGCTGAAAGGCACCATTGCCAACCTATTATTGAACCTGCCCTATGAGCTGTTAGGTAAACCTAACCGTATGTCTGCGATAAAGATTATAAGCTGGGAATGCATAGACATTCCAAAAAAGGTGGTACCGCGGGGTCATTCCGTCCTTATTATAGGACAGAATGACTTTTTTATTTACTGAATGAAAGGTTCGGTTAAACTGGCAGTCTAGCAGGAATTGAGCTTATTTAAGATCACATAAAAGGAGAGAAATTATGGAAAGAATCGGATTTATAGGAGCTGGCTCAATGGCTGAGGCCATGGTTGCAGGACTTATAAAAGGAAACGTGTTTCAAGCGGAGCAAATCATTGTGTCCAATCGTTCTAATTCAGATCGACTAGATGAATTAGCGGCAAAGTACGGCATAAAAACGACTCATGATAAAGAACAATTAGTAAAAGATGCTTCCATTATCGTACTAGCAATGAAACCTAAAGATGTAAAAGCTGCTCTTGACGGTGTGCAGACTTTAATCAAAGATCATCTGATTGTGTCTGTTTTAGCTGGGATTTCTATACAAACAATTATGGCTATTCTTGGAAAGAAAGTTTCTATCGTTAGGGCAATGCCCAATACATCAGCAGCTATCAGAAAATCAGCCACTGCCATTGCAGGAAGTGATTCTGTAACAATGAAGCAAATGAAAAAATGTGTATCTCTTTTTGAAGCAATTGGAATTTGTAAGATTGTTGAGGAGAATCAATTGGATGCTGTTACTGGGTTATCTGGAAGTGGTCCTGCCTATATTTATTATTTAGTAGAATCAATGGAAAAAGCTGCTGTTGAAGTAGGGTTAGATCCTTTTGTTGCCAGGGATTTAATTGTTCAAACCTTACTAGGGGCATCTGAAATGATTGCTGTCTCGGAAAAACATCCATCTCAGCTAAGGAAGGAAGTTACAAGTCCGAACGGCACTACAGAGGCAGGAATATCCATTTTAAAGGAAAAACAGGTACAGGAAGCGATCATATCATGTATCAGACGGGCAACAGAACGTTCAGAGGAATTAAAAGCAATGTTCTCTGAAGAGTTGGTCACTAATAAAAAGTAAAGATAACAGGGATTTCATGTGATGTGAAGTCCCTGTTTTTGATTATAAAGACAGACATCTAATCCCCTCTCACCTCATCATTTGGAGTGAATTATAAATTTTTGCACAAAATAATGAAAACAAAGTTTAAGAGGTGATACAGATGTCTAATTTCCTTGAAGGCACGATTGATTTTATCAAAACAAATCTAAATAATACAACACAACGACCACTACATATTGGTGAAGCAATGACTTTGTGGACTTACTCCATTTTACTTGATGAAGCAAATGCTTTTTGCTACATAGGAAAAAATACATCAGATGACCAAGATATACAAAAGATGTTAAAAGACAGTATTAAAAACTGTGCTGAACAATCAAACGATGTTAAACAGCTTATGATAAAAGAAGGTGTACCCATACCAAACGCAACTCCCCCAAAGCCAAACTCTGACACATTGGGCGTTCCTTATGGAACAAAGATGTCTGATGAAGAAATAGCAAATGGGTTAATTGCAAAAGAGATTGCAGCCATTAATTTATGTAATGGGACATTAACACAAGCTATCCGCAATGATGTGGGAGCTATGTTTTTGAAATTTTATAATGAAAAAGTGAATTCTTTATTTATTGTTAAAACAACCATGCTTGAAAGAGGCTGGTTAAAAGTTCCTCCATCTTTTGCAGTGACCGGACACCCTAATTCTTCTGAAGGAAATAAGTAATTATCCTGCAACAAAAACCTTTACCTCTTTAGAAAAGTTCTACAAGGGTAAAGGTTTTTCAGGTCTTACAGGACAAAACAAACAAGTAGGATCATCACATTTCTCTTCTTTCCAATCATTACAGAAAGCACAAAAGTATGTGTCAAAATCATCGTAATAAATAATATGAGACCCGCATTTCGAACAAATTTGGTCTTTATCAATAAATCCTTCTAGTTTAATATCTTTAATTAAAACAACGCCATCTCTTTCGGTAACCTTCACCTTTTCACCCCAAGAATTTAATTTTCCCCTGTCATTTTTTCTTATAATCATCCACACATTTTTTACAAATACACGAATCTTTTAATAAAGCAGATGTTAGTAGTTCTTTTGGAAATGATTCAGTCATGCACCAACATGTTTCTGGTTCTTTAGAAACTGTACATTGATTATCATTTTGGCATAAGGGACACTTCTTCATATTTACACCTTCCATAAAAGTTACTTCTATACATGTTTCATTTTAGCACTAAATCCACTTCTAGAATATTTTACTTCGCATCAAAAAATGTTGAAATTAAATACTATGAATGGAGGTGGGAAAGTGTTTAACCGCAATGTTATGGGTTTATTACTTAAAAGTACAATACTATCAAGCTTATTCAGTTTTGTTGTCATTACCCTTACTGTTTATCATCATTTTAAAATAAAGAATTTGCTACAGAAGCTTGGGAATAGATCAGTATAAGCAATTTTCAATTAGCCACTAACAAAATTAAGTGGCTATTTTTACCTTTAAACTACATAAAAACTAACAAGCAGAAAACATGCCTATTTTTTATTAGATTGTTATAATTTTTCCGTAAACATAATTTACATAATGGAGGAGAAACAATGAAAACGAAGCTTTTTCAACCTTATCAAATAAAGGATGTAACGATAAAAAACCGTATTGTTATGTCACCAATGTGTATGTATTCCTCAACAGGTAAACAAGGATTTGTTGAAGACTTTCATATGACCCATTATATTAGTCGTGCAGTAGGTCAAGTAGGGTTAATTATGATTGAAGCAACCGCTGTTACTCCACAAGGTCGAATATCTTCTCAAGACCTAGGAATTTGGAGTGATGATCATCTTCCCCAACTAAAAAAACTAGTATCAGGTATAAAAGAATATGGCTCAACAACTGCGATACAGCTTGCCCATGCTGGTCGTAAAGCAACGGTTGATGGCGAAATATTTGCTCCATCAGCTATTCCATTTGATGGTCATTCTAAAACACCGGCAGCAATGACAAAAGAAGATATTGCATCTACCATTCAAGCATTTCAAGATGGAGCGAAACGTGCAAAAGAAGCAGGTTTTGACATTATAGAAATTCATGGGGCACATGGATATTTAATTAACGAGTTTCTATCCCCATTATCAAATAAACGTGAGGATGAATACGGTGGAACACCAGAAAATCGCTACCGTTTATTAAGTGAAGTGATTGATTCTGTAAAAGAAGTTTGGGATGGTCCACTATTTGTCCGTATATCTGCTTCTGATTATCACAATGAAGGTTTAGATGTTTCAGATTACGTTGAATTTGCTAAGAAAATGAAGGAACAAGGTGTTGACTTAATCGATGTAAGCTCAGGAGCGGTTGTAACAGCCAAAATCAACGTGTTTCCAGGCTACCAAGTCCGTTTTGCTGAAAAAATTAAAGAAGAGGCAAAGATAGCAACTGGCGCTGTCGGGCTTATCACAACCGGATTGCAAGCGGAAGAAATTTTACAAAACAATCGAGCTGATCTTATCTTTATCGCGAGAGAGCTGCTAAGAGATCCTTACTTCCCAAGAACAGCAGCAGCACAGCTTAAAGAAACACTTGATTCTCCAAAACAGTATGACCGAGGCTGGTAAGACGAAAAGGAGAGATGGCTTAAAATCCTTCTCTCCCTTACTCGTTTCAACTATTCTTAGGTATTTCAATTTGCATAAAATCTGTTGCTATAAACGTTAAAGGAAAGGTATCCTTTGCCTCCTGAAGGAGTAAATCGTGCTGCTCTGTTGTTTGGTACCGAGAGCTAATGTGTGTAAGAATTAACTTTTTCACATTAGATTTTGATGCAATTGTAGCTGCATCCATTGTTGTTGAATGAAAATAATCATATGCAAGCTGCTGATCTTCCTTAGAAAATGTTGCTTCATGAATAAGCAAATCAGATTCTTCCGCAAGTTTTATACTTTTCTCAGTGTAGCGGGTGTCACCTAATATCGTCACAACTCTTCCCTTTTGTTTTGGCCCAATAAAATCGTCTCCATTAATAGCTGAGCCGTTTGGTAACTGAATGTCTCCACCCTTTTTAATTTTTTGATAAATCGGTCCAGGAGGTATACCATGGTTTTTAAGTTTTTCAACAAGTAAGGGACCTGGTAAATCTTTTTCAATTACTCGATATCCATATGAGTCAATTCCATGCTCCAATTTTTCAGCAATAACCTGAAAAGATTGATCCTCAAAAATAAGACCATTTTCAATTTCTACAAATTTTATTTCATAAGTTAAATGTGTATGGCTAACAGAAAGGGATATTTTTACAAACTCTTTAATTCCTTTAGGTCCGTAAATCGTTAAAGGGGTTTCTCCACCTTGAAATGACCTTGAACTAATTAACCCTGGTAAGCCGTAAATATGATCACCATGCATATGTGTAATAAAGATTTTCTCAATCTTTCTAGGCTTAATAGAAGTATGTAAGATTTGATGCTGCGTCGCTTCACCACAATCAAATAACCATACTGCATTTCTCTCCTCTAATAACTGGAGGTATACTCGAAACATTCCGAGCTTTAGCAGGAATTCCGGCTCCTGTGCCGAGAAACATAATATTCAATATAATGCCTCCTCCTTTACATATCAAGCATACATGAAAGAGAATGATTATGACAATATAGGTTTTTGACTATGATATTTGTTGATAGATTGGCACTCTTTCGCAATAAATGTTTACCTTTATCCTTGTTTTTTCACACCTTCATGAATAAAAATTCAATCAACCTCTTGACCAATCCATTAATTATTGTCTAAAATAGACTGAATTATACAAAGATTTCTACAAAATAGATGCATATCAGACGATATTTTTCTGATAATCGTTTATAATAGTTTATGATGAAAGTCTTTTTAGAGCTATTATGTTTGATTTACTGTAAGATAACCTTTAAAATTAAGTATTCGTATAGGAGTATTTTACATTCAGTGTTCAAAAAATTCGATCTAGTCTTCTTTTTTTGAATGTATACGCTGATGAAATAAATAAATGTATTTAACAAAGTGAGGTACGAACGTGATTACACAAGAACATCCAAAATCAATTATTGTCATTTTCGGTGCAACAGGTGATTTAGCAAAAAGAAAGTTATTTCCATCTATCTACCGCCTTGTTCAAAATGAGAAAATCGGAAAAAACTTTGCCGTTGTTGGAGTTGCAAGAAGACCTTGGACAACTGATGAATTCCGTAGTAATGTTTCAGATTCTATTCAAAGTTCAATGAAAGAATCCAAAGATCTAGAAGAATTCACATCTCATTTTTATTATCACCCATTTGATGTAACGAATCCTTCATCGTATTTAGAATTGAATGGTCTGCTAACCGAGCTTGATGGAACTTATCAAACAGAAGGCAATCGCATTTTCTATTTAGCAATGGCACCTGAGTTCTTTGGAACGATTGCACAAAATCTTAAAAAAGAAGGATTAACAGATACGAATGGCTGGAGCAGATTAGTCATTGAAAAGCCGTTTGGACATGATCTTCCTTCTGCTCGAAAATTGAACCAAGAAATTCGTGAAGCATTTAATGAGAATCAGATTTACCGTATTGACCATTACTTAGGGAAAGAAATGGTGCAAAACATTGAAGTAATACGCTTTGCTAACGCTCTATTTGAGCCATTATGGAATAATCGTTACATATCTAATATCCAAGTAACATCTAGTGAGATTTTAGGTGTGGAAGACCGAGGACGTTACTATGAAAATTCAGGCGCACTCCGTGATATGGTTCAAAACCATATGCTTCAAATGGTTGCTTTATTAGCGATGGAGCCGCCTATTAAACTGACTACTGATGAAATTAGAAGTGAGAAAGTAAAAGTACTTAGAGCACTAAGAGCCGTTGCTGAAGATGAAGTTAGTCAATACTTTATTAGAGGTCAATATGGTGCAGGTCAGCTTGAAGATAAACAGCTAGTTGCCTATCGTGATGAAAATAATGTAGATGATAATTCTCAAACTGAAACTTATGTTGCAGGAAAATTATTAATTGATAACTTTAGATGGGCCGGTGTTCCTTTCTATATTAGAACTGGTAAACGAATGGCTGCAAAATCAACAAAAATTGTTGTTCAATTTAAAGATATTCCAATGAATTTATATTACAAAAAAGGTGAAACTGTTCCACCTAACTTGTTAATCATTCACATTCAACCTGAAGAAGGAATTACTCTTCAGTTAAATGCGAAAAAGGATGAAGATGAATCTGGCATCTCAAAACCAGTTAAGCTTGATTTATCAAATAATTTCCTTGATGGAATAAATACGCCGGAAGCATATGAAAAATTAATTTATGACTGCATGCGTGGAGACGCCACTAACTTCACTCATTGGGACGAAGTAGCTTTATCATGGAGCTTTGTAGATCCAATTTCAGAAGCATGGACAAAAGGTAAAGCTGCTCTTGCAAGTTATCCTTCTGGATCAATGGGACCTAAAGAAGCAGATGATCTTTTGAAAGAAGATGGAAATCAGTGGTGGCCTGTTAACTAAAACAGGATGGGATGACCTGGAATCGATCCCAAAATTTTTAATCATAAGAAATAGTAAAGGCCGATTAAGATAAATCTAATCGGCTTTTCTATGTACAGAAAATAGTAGAAGCGCAATTTATATCGCACTCGTACAACAAAAATGTGCGAATGAGCTCGTCTATTTGCCTCATACGAATTAAAACTTGTTTGAATAAAATAGATTGTGTAAGAAGCAAACCTTAAATCTCCTTAATTTGAGCTGCTACTATAAATAGCAGCTCCTTTTATAGTTTTATCATTTTTTTACAAATTTTGATGAGGTCGAAAATAACGATTTAATGTTTTCAGTAAACAAAATCTCCAACTGCTGTTCAGTAATTCCATAAGATCTTAGCTGTGGAACAATATTCTCAAAAATATGTGTCGGATGCCAATTTACGATTGAAGGTATTGCTGCTTCCGGAACAGCCAACTCTCTCCCTAACCAAATGTTAACTGAATCATGCGCTAAGAAGATTCTGTTTTCATAGCTCTCCTTTAATAACTCAACAAGTACAGCCAATCTTTCTTGATCTGTAGGACATCCTGCAAGCCCTTGAAGTCCAATTCGGTCAAAACCAATGCGCACACCCTTTTCCAGAGTTCGTCTATGATACTCCACGTCTGTATTTCCACACATATGTCCTATAACCACACAATCTGGATCAACACCGAGCTCTATTAAAAGATCAGCTTGTTCAGGACCCATCGTCCCCTCCTGAGTATGAGTTAAAATAATGGTTCCTGTTTCTTTGTGTGCTCTAGCCGCTGCCCTAAAAAACATTTTTTCGTAGTCTGTTATCACATTTTTACTTGATGCAAGTTTAATAAACCCAGGCTTTATTCCAGTATCCTCTATTCCATTTTGCAGCTCTGTTATAAACATTTCATATATTTCCTCTTCTGCAGGACCTAACGCTGCACGAGCTTTAAAATATGGGGTCGCGCCTTCTCCTTCATAATAAAAACCTGTTCCACATACAATTTGAAGGCCTGTTTGAATGGATATATCTCTTAGTAAACGAACATTTCTGCCACACTCATTTGGTGTTGGATCAAGAACCGTTTTCACACCATGTTTCATGATCTTTTCTGCTACTTGTATACCAATTGTTAAAGCATGGTTATAATCAAATCTACCTAACGTACTATCACCACTATAACCGGGATACCCAAAAACAAAATGCTCATGACTTAATGTTTTCCCTAGCTGCTCCAAGGCTATAGGGCCTGTTACCGTCTCAACCTTCATCATTTTTCTCCTCCCGCCACTAACTTGTTTCTTTCTTCTTCCTGCAGTTTTCTCCATAATAACTTTCCACTGCTAGTTGTTGGGAGTTTGTCTCTGAATTCTATCACTCTAGGATACTTATAAGCAGCCAATTGTGTTTTAGACCAATCAATGATTTCTTGTTCGGTGACTTTGCCCTTATTTTCTTCATTTAAAACAATGAATGCCTTAACCTGCTCACCCTTTCTTTCATCAGGAACACCAACAACACAAGCCTGTTGGACAGCAGGGTGGTTATAAAGTTTTGATTCAACTTCAGTTGGCCATACTTTAAACCCTGATGCATTAATCATTCTCTTAATACGATCTACGATAAAATAATAGCCCTCATCGTCGTATTTTGCGATATCACCCGTTCTCAAGAACGTTTTACCTTCAATGGTTATAAACGCATTAACATTCTCTTCTGGCCGCTTATAGTACCCTTTAAATACCTGAGGACCCCTTACAACGATCTCTCCTTCTTGATTTGGTCCTAGTTCTTGTAAAGTGAGTGGATCTATGATTTTGGATTGAGTATTTGGAGATGGAATACCAAGACATTGTAACTTTGGGCGATCTGGTGGGTTAAAGTGAGTGTGAGCAATTGTTTCAGAAAGCCCATAACCTCTGCATATCTAATACCGGCTAGATTATATAATTTCTCTCCAACAGCCTCAGGTAAAGGAGCACCGCCGCCACCGATCACCTCCAACGTTTTAAGAGAATCTTTGATAAGATTAGGGTTTGCCAAAAAGTCTATTAACATCGTACTTATATTTGTCCAATGTGTAACACCGTTTCGTTCGATTAGTATCCTTGCAAGTTCTCTGTCCCATCTTGTCATAATGACGATTTCGCAACCACCTGATAACGGACCATGACAACTATGTAGCATACCTGTTACATGAAATAACGGAAGGGTTAATAAATGGACAGATTCGCTTGTTACACTCTGCCATACACCAACAGTAATAATATTTGCTTGGACCGTTTTATGGGTATGCATACATCCCTTTGGAGTACCAGTTGTTCCAGATGTATAGGGCATAACAACTAAGTCATCAGCACTTGCGTCAACTGCTATAGGTGAATATCTAGCCGAGAGAGCTTCGTGCCATGGAGTATATTCTGGTGGAAGTTCCTGACGAAGAGCACAAACCTCTTGTGGAAGATTCAAATTTGTTTCCGAATCGATGTAATCAGAGTAAGTTCCTACAACAACATGCTCGATTGTGCTTTTGTCAATTAATGCTCGGACATTTTCAAAAAGCTCCTGCGAGACAATAGCGGTTTTTATTTCACAATCACTTACATAAAAGGCTAATTCTTCACTTGTATTCATGGGGTTTATTGGAATTACGACTGCTCCTGCTCGTGCAATTGCATAAAATGAAATAATCCATTGTGGAGAGTTTTGCATATAAAGGAGAATACGATCTCCTTTTTTCACATCGTTTGCTTGAAGATATCCAGCTAAACTAAGAACCTCTGAATATAGTTCTCGATACGAAATTCTTTTTCCATAATAATTAAGGGCAGTTTTGTCAGGATAACGTCTTGAAGATATTTCTAAGTTTTCAATGAGGGTTGTTTCTGGGAGTGTTAATTCTTTCGGTACGCGTTTTGGATAAAAATCAAAATATTTTTCCACTTATACCATCAACTCCTATGTAAGTTTTAAAGAAACGAATATATCTTCTACAAAGATAACTCGCTACATGAATATACCATGGTCATTATCTAATGTAAAGGCTTACATTATGTAGGTTATAGGATTTTTAAGTAACGAAAAAAGACAGAGCGGACTCTGTCTTTTTGTTTACAACTATTATTTTCCCATCCACTCAGTATGGAAAATACCTTCCTTATCAACACGTTGATACGTATGAGCACCAAAGTAGTCACGTTGTGCTTGTAAAAGGTTCGCTGGAAGTGTTTCTGTACGATAGCTGTCATAATAAGCAAGTGCAGATGAGAAGCATGGTACTGGAACTCCATTTTCGATTGCTACTGTTAAGATTTGACGAAGTGCACCTTGGTACCCTTCAACAATTTCTTTGAAATAGTCATCTAGTAACAGATTCGCTAATTGTGGCTCTTTATCATATGCATCTTTAATTTTTTGTAGGAAAGCTGCACGGATAATACATCCACCACGGAAGATCATTGCAATATCACCATATTTTAAATCCCAGTTATACTCTTCAGAAGCTGCTCTCATTTGAGCAAAACCTTGAGCATAAGAAACAATCTTACTCATATATAAAGCTCTACGAACCGCTTCAATAAGCTCTTCTTTATTACCCTCATATTTTTTTGCAGCCGGACCTGAAAGAATTTTGCTTGCTTTTTGACGCTCTTCTTTCATAGCCGAAATGAAACGAGCAAATACAGATTCAGTAATAATTGGAAGAGGTACACCTAGATCAAGAGCACTCTTACTCGTCCATTTACCTGTTCCTTTTTGACCAGCTGTATCAAGAATAACATCAACTAGAGGTTTTCCAGTTTCGTCATCTTTCTTTGTGAAAATATCTGCTGTAATTTCAATTAAGTAACTGTCAAGTTCACCTTTGTTCCACTCAGCAAATACTTCGTGAAGCTCGTCTGCTGTTAAACCTAATACATTTTTCAATAAGAAATATGCTTCAGATATTAACTGCATATCTCCATACTCAATTCCATTATGAACCATTTTCACATAATGTCCCGCTCCATCTGGGCCAATATACGTACAGCAAGGATCACCATTTACTTTTGCAGAAATAGCCTCAAGAATTGGTTGAACTAAATCAAACGCCTCTTTTTGGCCACCAGGCATGATAGAAGGTCCTTTTAACGCGCCTTCTTCTCCACCTGAAACACCTGTACCTATGAAATGGATTCCACTCTCAGCTAGTTCTTTGTTACGACGTTGTGTATCTGTATATAGTGTGTTACCACCGTCAATTAAAATATCACCTTTATCAAGATGTGGTAAAAGCTGTTCGATTGTTGCATCTGTTGGTACACCAGCTTTAACCATTAAAAGAATTTTACGTGGAGCTTCTAATGATTGAACAAATTCTTCAATGCTGTATGTCCCCACCACGTTTTTCCCTTTTGCTTCTGTTAAAAATTCCTCAGTTTTTTCTGCTGAACGGTTGAAAACAGATACTGAAAATCCACGACTTTCAATATTTAAAGCTAAGTTTTTACCCATTACAGCCAAACCAATAACACCAATTTGTTGTTTCGACATTCGCTTACGTCCCTTCTAATCCTTATAGTATGTAAAACTAAACAATATCAATTACTATCATAACCTAAAAAAGTTTAGTTTTCCGCCAATAAATGATAAATTGACACATTATTCGAATTATTTCATTTAACTTCAACTTTGAAAATACCACATTTTTCAGCTACATTTCAAGTGACTTACCTTATGTAATCGTTTACTAACTCAAAAAATCTTTATTAAAGCTTATACCCGGTGTTCCAGGTTCCTCTTGTTTTCCTTTTACTCCGCGTTTAATAAGCTGACTTCCATATTTTTGATTGATCTGATCAATCACAGAAAGGATCGGTTCGTCTTTTGCATCATGTTCAAATGAGAACAAATCCAATTGCTTTACTGCATCTTCCTTTTCAACTAAATCCTGCCCAGTTATACCAAGTAACCGTATTGGCTCTTCATTCCAGTGTGTAAAAAAGAGATCTTTTGCTTCATGATAAATATCACCCTCTTCTCCAACAGGGTTTTTCATTGTTTTACTCCTGGTAATTGTTTTTAAGTTACTGTAACGAATTGTGACAAAAATTTTGTTGGCCAAAACTTCTTTCCTTTTCATTCGAAGAGATACGGAATGAGCTAATTTTCTTAACACTTCATTAATTTGAGTTTCATTCGTTGTATCCTTCGACAACGTAGTTGAATGACCAATGCTCTTAAAATCATAGATTGAATTAGGATTAACGTCTCTTAAATCGTTTCCATTTGCTCTTTGTATGAGACGTTCTCCGTTAATACCCAGTAAGCTTTTTACTGCCCTTGTATCAGCATGTGCTAAATCATAGATAGTATGAATTCCTATTGTTTTTAGCTTTTCGGCTGTTTTCTCACCAATACCATGCATTTCGTTTGCTGACAGAGGCCATAATTTATTCGATAAATCTCTTTTCCTTAAAATCGTAATTCCAAGTGGTTTTTTCATATTTGATGCCATTTTAGCCAGAAACTTATTGGGAGCAATTCCAATACTACAGGGTAGCAACAATTCCTCCAAAAGCCTATTTTGAATAGAACTTGCAATCTCTAGTGGTTTTGATCCAGGAAATTCACTTAAATCCATATAGCCTTCATCAATTGAAACAGGTTCTACTAATTCTGTATATTCCCTTAATAATTCAAACATTGCACGAGAAGCTGTCCGATATCGATCAAAGTTTGGTTTTCTTACAATTAATTCAGGACAAAGCTTACGAGCTTGCCAAAGAGGCATAGTTGCTTTTACCCCTTTCGAACGTGCTTCATAGCTGCATGTAACAATAATTCCTTTTCGTTCCTCAACATTCCCTGCTATTGCTAAAGAACTTTCCTTTAAGAGAAGGATCAAATGCCATTTCCACTGAAGCATAAAAGCTATTCATATCAACATGTAAAATAATTCTTCTTTGATTTACAGGTTGCTCCGCCATCTTTCCACCACACATATAAAATCATTATCATTAGTTTACCATGTTAATGTATAAGCATGCTCATGTGGAGTTTACTTTTTCTCTATTCCTTATATTACGCATATAAAAAAGCCACCAATTATTAAGATTGGTGACTCAGCATTCCTTCTTTCACAACAGCAAAGTTTTCTAAACTTGCTAAAAGAAGAGTTGGATTAATAATCGTAATCAAACGATCTTCTAAACTCGCAACTGCTTCAAAGTATTTTGTAGCTTGAAAAGCTCCAATGCTAATGGATTTCAACTGTTCTTCTTGAATATCTAAGATTTCCTTCGCCTCTTTAACGATTAGAGCTGCAGAAATATCGTCTGATTGAATAACAATTAATTTCACATCTTCATCCATTGTCATATGTTGACGATGAAAAATTTGGTGTGTATCCAGTACAGGAATCAACTCTCCTCTAACCTTAACAACACCCTTCATATAATAAGGCATATTTGGAATAACGTTGATATCCTCTAGCTTTTCTATAGAAATCACGTGTTCAATTGGCATTCCGTATTCTTCATCTCTTGTTCGAAAAACAACAACTTTCGAAATATCCATCTTATAATCTCCTCCATAAAATCCCCTGAGGTTTCTTTCTAACTAAGACTATCATACTATGAAAATCAGGCTTTTGGAAGATGATCTTGTTTAAAAGGTATAGAAGAAGATTAAGTATATAAGCGTTCTCTCTAGTCTATTACCATTTTCTCCACTCTATCAATTCTTTTTCATCCAATTCTTTACGGATAACAGTTTCACACACACTAAAGATCCTTTCAATTACAGGTGTACTGTTAGCCAACACTCTTAATACCAAACCTGGAATATTCAGTAAGCTTATTCCAAATCTAGCATCTATAGAAGAAGATAACGCTTCTCTTATTTTCTCAATTAACAGTTCATTTACATGAGGATGAATCATAAAAAAGGTCCCTAAGTGGGTATACCCTTCAAGTTGCATGAATTGATGAAGATTTTGATCTGGAACTAACAATTGATGGTCAAATACCTGAAGCCTGCCATCAATAAAGATTTTCATTTTTGAAGCCACTTTTTCATATTGAAAAAGCTTCCCATCTTCAGACCATCCGGGTGTGACAACATCTGTATAATAAAAGGTTGAAGTTGATTCCATATACACATTTGTTTGTTGTGAAAATTTAGCATCTTTATATGGTATTAATGAATCTTGTTTCACATATAACTCACTATTATTTTTTAAAAAATAATCCATTTTTTGAGTTACACCAAATCGAGGTGACTTATAAATCTTTGTGGAAGCTTGCGAAGTTAAAGCAAGTTTTGCCCCTTCATCTACTACAACCTCGGTTCTATAGGAGTCACCATCAACATAGCCACCCCCCACATGGATAAGTGTTAAAAGAGGCAGACCTTCAGGCAGATAGGTCGGACGTGTTATTTTTAACACCCCATCAAAAAAACTATTACTAATCACCGATCTATTTTGTTTTTTCTCTACCTTAAGCTGAAGGTACCCTGTATACGTCATGCTTCAAGACCAACCAAAAATGCTTCCTTACGAATCCAATCCACTACCTCATTAACACCTGTTCCATCTTTAAGATTTGTAAAAATATATGGACGATCTCCTCTTGATGATAGTGTGTCTTTTCTCATAATCTCAAGATCAGCACCAACATAAGGTGCTAAATCAATTTTATTGATAATAAACAAGTCAGATTTGATCATCCCCTGACCACCTTTACGAGGGATTTTTTCCCCTTGTGCAACATCAATAATATAGATTGAAAAATCTACTAACTCCGGACTGAAGGTTGCAGCTAGATTATCTCCGCCGCTTTCTACAAAAATCAGGTCAAGATTCGGGTGACGCTCATTTAATTCATCTATTGCCGCAAAATTCATTGAGGCATCTTCACGAATGGCAGTATGAGGGCATCCACCTGTTTCAACACCAATAATTCGATCTTCTGGTAATGCGCCATTTTTTATTAAAAATTGAGCATCTTCTTTTGTGTAGATATCATTTGTGATGACCGCAACTTCAAGCTCATCCATTAACACCCTTGTTAATTTGTCTACTAATAAGGTTTTGCCTGCACCTACAGGTCCTCCGATACCGATTTTAATTGGTTCACTCATCTTATTCATCCTTTCCTATCTTTAAACTATGACATAAACAAACGTACTGAAAGCTGCTCATGCACCATTTGAGCAATTTCCAAACCCGGTGCTCCTGCACCAAGGTGTTCTTCGTTAAGACACATTATTTGTTTGACAATCTGATTCAAGAACGGCTGTATTTCAACTAAAATTTTTTGTCCATCAGTTTGTCCAATTGGAATTCCTCTCACTGCGTTTTGAACAAGTGATGAAGTTGTTGCAAAAAGATAAGTAGACAAGGTAGTTTCCAGCTCTATATCTAAACCTTGACACACAGATGCAAAAACGATTGAACTGTGGCCATGAGCTTTCTTATCTTTTATTTTTTGTTGATAAGTTTCTAACTGTTGGTTTGGAAACAGCTCATTCATGACTTTGACCATTTGCCGACCAATTCGACGATTTCCTTCCCGCGTTTCTTTAGCCATGGCAAGAGCAAAAAGTTCATGATCTAGTTGCCAAATTGGATTCAACCGATTATCTTGTAAATATTCAAAAGCTAACCGACACGCTAAACCATCTGTAAAAACAAATTGAGTTTGAAGAAACTGTTTAAGAGCTAACAAAAATGTTTTTTTATCCACCACTTTGTCATCTTGAATATACGTTTCTATTCCAAAAGAGTGAGAAAATGCTCCAGAAGGAAAATTCGAATCACAAATTTGCAGCAATTGAAACAAGTGATTAGTCATGTGAATGTCCGATATGTTTAAAGGCTGAATTCATTTTTCTATTTTCCCTAGCATATGGAACCACTAATTCCTGCAGCAATCGTTCTACTAAATAATCATACTGTACGATCATTTCATTACCTTCAAATTGAGCTGGTAAATGTCGGTTTCCTAATTGATGGGCAATCTCTCCCATTTGAAGAATACTAGTTGGTTTAATGACAATAACATCATCTTTTATCACACTAATAACAATTGAATTCTTCTCATCCTGAAATAAAATATCTCCATCCATCAATTCCTTAACATCTTTTAGACGAATTCCAATTTCATTTCCATGATCTGTTTTAACACGTTGAATTTTCTTAACTAAATCATCACTTCTTAAGTACACACGCTCAACATGATGTGGAGCTTTTTCTAAATCTTTTACATTTCCTACTATTTTTTCAATAATCATTTTCTCACCTCAAAATAAAAAATATCGTTGAGCTAAAGGTACCTTGTTATCTGGTTCACACGTAATCAATTGTCCATCAACCGTAACTTCATAGGTTTGTGGATCGACCTCAATTACTGGTGTTTCTCCATTTAATTTCATATCACTTTTCTTTAATTGACGGATATTCTTTACAATTCCAATTTTCTTTTGTAAACCAAGATCTTTATATACTCCCTGCTCGAACGCTGCCTTAGATAAAAACGTCATGCTATTCGAATATTTCGCCTTTCCAAAGCTAGCAAACATTGGCCGATACAAGGCTGGCTGTGGAGTTGGAATTGACGCATTCGGGTCTCCCATTACACTCCACGCAATCATTCCTCCTTTTACTACTAACTCTGGCTTAGCACCGAAGAAGGCTGGATCCCACAAAACAAAATCAGCTAGCTTGCCTACCTCAATGGATCCCACATAATCTGAGATACCATGGGTTATTGCAGGATTTATCGTGTATTTGGCAACATATCTTTTGGCTCTAGCATTATCATTTTCTTCGCCGGTGATTAACTCACCGCGTTGACGTTTCATCTTATCAGCTGTTTGCCACGTTCTTGAAATAACTTCACCGACTCTTCCCATCGCTTGTGAATCGGAGCTGATCATGCTGAAAACACCTAAATCATGAAGAATATCTTCTGCTGCGATTGTTTCCTTTCGAATACGAGAATCTGCAAAGGCTAAATCTTCTGGTACAGAAGGATCTAAATGATGACACACCATCAACATATCTAAATGCTCAGCAATCGTATTAACCGTGTATGGTCTTGTTGGATTTGTTGATGAGGGAAGTATATTCGGATATGAAGCAGCTTTAATAATATCAGGGGCGTGACCTCCGCCTGCACCTTCTGTATGGTATGTATGAATCACACGCCCATCAATAGCATTTAAAGTATCCTCCACAAACCCACCTTCGTTTAACGTATCACTGTGAATCGCTATCTGAACATCGTATTGATCAGCTACTGATAACGCTTTATCAATATTCGATGTTGTTGTTCCCCAATCTTCATGGAGCTTTAATCCAATTGCTCCTGCTTCAATTTGCTCTTGTAGTGCTTCTTCATTAGAAGCGTTTCCTTTGCCAAGAAACCCTAAATTAACAGGGAATTCTTCGGCTGCCTTGAGCATTTGATGAATATTCCAAGCTCCTGGTGTACAAGTTGTTGCATTTGTTCCTGTAGCAGGACCTGTACCTCCTCCTATCATCGTTGTAACACCCGATTCAATAGCAGTGCGAACTTGCTGCGGACAAATAAAATGAATATGCGCATCTATTCCACCTGCCGTAACAATCATCCCTTCTGCTGCAATTACCTCAGTTGAAGCCCCAATCACAATGTCCACAGAATCCATAATCAGAGGATTACCCGCTTTTCCAATACAAGTAATGATTCCTTCTTTTATACCAATGTCAGCTTTATAAATGCCTGTATAATCAAGAATTAACGCATTAGTCACAACAAGGTCAACAGCATCTTTTCTTGTTGCCAAAGGATGCTGGCCCATGCCATCCCTAATAACTTTACCTCCACCGAATTTAACTTCATCACCATATGTGGTGTAATCTTTTTCAACTTCAATAAATAATTCGGTATCCCCAAGCCTTACCTGATCACCAACTGTCGGACCGAACATATCTGCGTACTGATGTCGTGACATTCGAAAGCTCATCGTTACACTCCTTTATCCAGTGCATCATTTGTTAAATTGTTAAGACCGTATATTCTTCTTTCACCAGAAAATGGAATAATCTCTATCACTTTTTGATCTCCTGGTTCAAAACGGACGGCTGTACCCGCGGGAATATTTAATCTTCTTCCAAAAGCTTTTTCTCTCTCGAATTCAAGCGAACTATTAACCTCGTAAAAATGAAAATGAGAGCCAATTTGTACAGGCCGATCTCCATTATTAACAACTTCAAGTTGTGTTGTCTGTTTGTTTTCATTACAAATAATCGGCTCTTTTTTTAATCTTAATTGTCCTGGTACCATTCTTCACCCTCTTTTCGTATCATGAAATCGGTTCATGAACCGTTACTAATTTTGTTCCATCAGGAAATGTTGCCTCTACTTGGATGTCATGAATCATCTCCGGTACTCCTTCCATAACATCTTCTCTGGATAATATGTGTTTTCCATATTGCATAAGTTCTGAAACAGACTTTCCATCTCTCGCACCTTCTAACACCTCGTAGGTTAAGATCGCAATAGCTTCAGGATAGTTCAGTTTTAGGCCTCTATTTTGTCGTCTTCTAGCTAAATCTGCGGCAACAACAATCATGAGCTTTTCTTGCTCACGAGAAGTAAGTTTCATTATTATTTTCCTCCTAAACCGCTAACTGCTTTTGTAATAAGCTTCAAACAATTATTTTATTAAAAAAATTTTAAAGCATAGATTGGAGAAAAGATAAGAATTAAGCAAGACCAGAGAAAAAGGGATCTATATATTTCAGGGGGAAACATAAAACTTTTCTGGTCCTGCTACAACTTATCTACCCTTCTTAAGGTTCCTTCGACATATTTACTTACACTAAACATATAATCAATGAACTTTTAATGAGCATGTCACAAAAACTAACCTTATATGTTAGTAAAGTTAACATGAATTATATTCCTCATTATACAGAATTTCCATTGTTATACAATATCTTTTTAAAAATTCAGTTATATTTTCTTATGAACAGACATTCTGAAACAAACACTTAAGAAAAATAAAATAAGACTTAATTTTTTGTAACTATTTTATTAGAGAAACGACAAATATTAAAAGCGATATAAGGTAGGTGTAGATATTGAGAGCTATCATTAGTTTAGTAATAACCATGTTCATACTATTTGGTTGTGGGAATGGTCATATAGGTGAGAAACAACAAGGGGGAGGTAATAATGCTGAAAGTGATCAGGATATTGTTGTAGATAAGATGGTATCAAGCATAACTGAAATTAGTCCACTTCAATACGAATATAAAGTTAAAAATCAAACGCAGGAAACAATTACTTTGGAATTTACAAGCTCACAAAGAGTTGATTATTCTGTATCAACTAAGGAAGGTCAGGAATTATTCCTTTATTCAAGTACAGCCTCCTTTCTTGCAGCATTAGGAGAAGAGACTATTGCACCTGGAGAAGAATTTCAATATAAAATCAACTTGACTGAGTTAAATCTTCAAAAAGGAGAATATATTTTAACTGTATGGATGACTCCTGAAGAAGGGGCATCTTTTAAAATCACTAAAGAGTTTACACTTGAATAACCAATGAGATGAGTCAGTAGTAAAACAGACTCATCTCTTAGGTTAAAGCGAAAATTTTATCTTCCTACAAACATTTGTGTCCAATGATGACCGTTTGAATCATATCCAATCCCAATGTGTGTAAAATCCTTACTTAAAATATTTTTTCTGTGTCCTTCACTATTCATCCAAGCTTGAACTACTTCTTGTGGTGTTCGTTGGCCTTGTGCGATATTTTCACCAGCCGTTTTATATGTTACTCCGAAATCCCTCATCATATCAAATGGCGATCCATAGGTTGGGCTCGTATGTGAGAAGTAATTATTTTGTCTCATATCTTCTGACTTCTTTTGAGCTACGCCATTCAATTGTGTGTCTGCTTGTAAATCAGGTAATCCATTTTTACGTCTTTCTGCATTTGTTAAGTCAATTACCTGTTGAACAGCTTGGTTTACATTTTGTGCAGGTTGTTGCTTTTCAGCAGGTGCTTTTGCCTGTTGTTGTGCTGGTGCTTTTGCTTGCTCTTGCTGAGCTGGCACCTGCTGTTGCGCCGGTGCTTTTGCTTGCTCTTGCTGAGCTTGTTGTTGGTTTGTTGCTTGATTATTTTGTTGAGCATTTGCTTGTTGCTTCGTTTGTGATTGTTGCTGATTCGCTGCCTGCTGCTGAGCTTGTTGCTGGTTTGCTTGCCCATAACGTTGCGCTAACTGATTTGCTTTTTGCTGCGCTTGTTGCTTTTGTTGTTCAATAAACTGACGAGCTTGTTTTTCTGCATCTTCTTTTGAATTTGCATTAATAAATTTATATTTTGCTTCTTGAACAGCAATTGCCTTTGTATGTGGGTATTTATCACTTGAAAGATCTGTTTTCGAGCTTGATATTGTCATCCCATTCTGATCATTATTTCCCATGAAACGATCAGTAACAAGTTCATAATCATTATCTTTCATGTTATTATCACGATTCGTTGTTCTAAAACGATTATTTTCCGCTCTGTCAAGTGTATTTATATCCCTCGTAAAAGGTCCATAGCTTGTTCGGCCGTTATAGTTTACATTTTCAGCAACGTCCATTGTATTTGTTCTGTTACCATTTTCAAAAGCACCTTCGTTATTGTTACATGCTACTAACCCAACAACTAAAGCACTAGTAGTAATTAACCCAAGTTTTTTCTTTATCAACGCTAACCCCTCCTTAAATGTTTGATCAACTACCTTCTTATTTTCTTTATTTTTCAGAAATCTATTGATGGTAATAATCAAGTTATTTGGAGAGAGATTCACTTTTTGGGTAAGAAACACCAAAAAACGCTTGGATAACTCCAAGCGCTAAGCATTACTGAGCCACTTCTTGAATAACCGCTAAAACAAGTTCGGCTGTTTTTTCTAATTCCTCAATTGGCATTTTTTCATTTGTTGTATGAATTTCTTCATACCCTACTGCTAAGTTAACTGTAGGAATACCATTACCAGCGATTACGTTTGCATCACTACCACCGCCACTAGTTTGCAATTCACTGTTACGACCGATTCTTGCTGCAGCACGTTTTGCAACTTCTACAACATGATCTCCGTCACCAAATTTAAACCCTGGATACATAACCTCAATATCAACTTCTGCCCTTCCACCCATCTCTGTGGCAACACTTTCAAAAGCTTCTTTCATTTTCTTTACTTGTTCTTCCATTTTTTCTGGAACTAAAGAACGGGCTTCTGCTAGGATATGTACTAAATCACAAACAATATTTGTTTGTGTCCCCCCTTCAAAACGACCTATATTGGCAGTTGTTTCATGATCAATTCTTCCTAAAGGCATTTTTGCAATGGCCTTTGCAGCAATAGTAATCGCTGAAACACCTTTTTCAGGAGCCACACCAGCATGTGCCGTTTTCCCATAAACTGTTGCCTTAACTTTCGCTTGTGTTGGAGCTGCTACGATGATTGTCCCAACCTTCCCATCACTATCAAGCGCATAACCAAACTTCGCTGTCATGAGATGTGGATCCAGTGCTTTTGCTCCCACTAATCCGGATTCCTCTCCAGCTGTTATGACAAATTCTATTTTCCCATGTTGAATGTTTTCTTCTTTTAATGTTTTAATTGCTTCAAGCATAGCTGCTAAACCAGCCTTATCGTCTGCACCAAGTATAGTTGTTCCATCCGTAACCACATAACCATCTTTAATACTTGGCTTAATTCCCTTACCAGGTACTACAGTATCCATGTGGGAAGTAAAATAAATAGGATCAACATTTTCTTTAGTCGCTTCTAATGTACAAATAAGGTTTCCAGCACCATGACCTGTTACAGCTGTTGTATCGTCTTCAACAACGTGTAAACCTAGATCGGAAAACTTATTTTTTAGTACTTTTGCGATTTCTGCTTCATATTTTGTTTCTGAGTCAACTTGAACCAATTCAAGGAACTCGTCTAATAAACGTTGTTTATTAATCATAAAATTCATTTCCTCCTACGTATTAAAGGGGAATATTCCCATGTTTTTTTGCTGGTCTATTTTCTTTTTTGTTCTTAGCATTTCCAAAGCCTGCGTAAGTTTAATCCTTGTATCCCTAGGATCAATCACATCATCCACCATACCTTGGCTTGCGGCAACATATGGATTAGCGAACTTTTTTCGGTACTCCTCAATTTTCTCAGCCCTTGTTTGCTCCGGGTTAGGACTTTCCTGAATTTCTTTAGCAAAGATAATATTCGCAGCTCCTTGTGGGCCCATAACAGCAATTTCAGCATTTGGCCATGCAAAAACAAGGTCAGCTCCAATAGATTTACTATTGAGTGCCACATAAGCTCCTCCGTATGCTTTTCTTAAGATAACTGTTATTTTAGGAACAGTTGCCTCAGAATAAGCAAATAGGATTTTGGCACCGTGTCGGATAATTCCTCCGTGTTCTTGTTTAATCCCCGGGAAAAAGCCAGTCACATCCTCAAACGTTATAAGTGGTATTTGAAAAGAATCACAAAAACGAATAAATCTTGCTGCTTTGTCAGAAGAATCAATATCTAAACCGCCAGCCATATATTTCGGTTGATTACAAACCAAGCCAACAACTTCACCCTTAATCCTAGCTAATCCAATCACAATGTTTTTTGCAAAATCTTTCTGAACTTCTAAAAAAGATTGTTCATCAACAACCTGATTAATGACCGTTCTCACATCATATGGTCGTACAGCATCAAATGGAATACTATCTGTTAAATCAGGTCGATAATCATCTGAATTTGGCACAGACGTGACAGGTGGCTTTTCTTCATTATTTTGCGGTAAATAACTTAATAAATTCCGTACTTGTAAAAGTACATCTTCTTCAGTAGAACCTGAAAAATGAGCATTTCCGCTAATGGTATTATGTACTTTTGCACCACCTAAATCCTCTGAACTTATTTTCTCACCTGTTACGGTTTCAATTACTTTTGGACCTGTTATAAACATTTGACTTGTTTTTTCGACCATAAAAACAAAATCCGTTATAGCCGGTGAATAAACAGCCCCTCCGGCACACGGACCCAAGATAACAGAAATTTGAGGGATAACACCGGAATAGATTGTGTTTCGATAAAAGATTTGGCCATAGCCATCTAATGATACCACACCCTCTTGAATTCTAGCACCGCCAGAGTCATTTAGTCCAACAAAAGGAGTACCATTTTTTGCAGCCAAATCCATTACAGCTGCAATCTTCATCGCATGCATTTCACCTAGAGCTCCGCCAAAAACAGTAAAGTCTTGGGAAAACAGATAAATCGGTTTTCCATTTACTTTCCCATAACCCGTTACAACACCATCACCAGGACCAGTTTTATCAGATAAGCCAAAATCGTTACATCGATGTTGAATAAAAGGATTAATTTCAACAAAAGAACCAGGATCAAGTAATAAATCTATTCTTTCTCGGGCAGTTAATTTTCCTTTTTCATGTTGTTTTGCTACTTTTTCATCACCGCCACCTAACTCTACCTCTCGTCTACGATCATATAATTCGTTAATTTTTTCATAAATATCATGATTCATTACTTTCACCCCGCTTTTTTTCACATAACTCCACTAACACGCGATTCCCTGCCGATGGGTGAATAAACGCAATATTCGAATTAGCTGCACCGCTTCGCACATTTTCATCAATAAGAGGAATTCCTTTTTCTTTTAATTCTTTTAAACGAGCACTTATGTCATCTACCCCTAATGCTACATGGTGAATTCCTTCCCCCTTTTTTGAGAGAAATTTGCTAATAGCACTTTCGTCAGACATTGGTTCTAACAATTCAATTTTAGTTTCTCCAGCTTTTAAAAATGCCACTTTCACTTGTTGTGTCGAAACCTCTTCAACTCCTAATAATTGAAGTTGCAAAACGTCTTTATAGAATGTTAATGCATCTTCTATTGAATGTACGGCAATTCCAATATGATCAACTTTGTTTATCAACACTCATCTCTCCTCACCTTATGATGAAAACGCTATCAGGATATAATATTTCTTCTCTTTCCACTAAAGAAATCCCTCTTTTTTTGACGAAATTCTTTCACATTTTAACTGTTGTCCAAATGTAACTTTCACGATAGAATAATACGTACAAGGAGTGAAGAAATATGTCACGTAAAACTCAAAAAATTGTCGTTTATTTAATGATTGGCGTTATGCTTATTACAACTTTACTTGCTGGTGTATCAGCTTGGTTTTAATGATGGAAACTATATGATTTCTATGAGGTAATGTATTTGTTATTTTTTATACATTACCTCGTTTCAATAATTTTAAAGATATTCATGAGTTGATCTGAAGATTCATGTTCTAAGGTCAAAATCTTGTTGGAAATACAACAAAAGAGTCTGAAAGAAAGGTAAAACCTATCTTTCAGACTCTTTTGTTATTGCACCGTGCTTTATCGCCGAATTCTCAAAAGATTCTTCTGTATTAATAATAAGCACCTTCGTGCCTAAAGGAATTTTTTTATAAAATGATTCAACCTCTTCGTTTCGCATCCTTACACAACCTTGTGTTACATAGTGCCCAATAGAATCTTTGTTATTTGTTCCATGTATGCCAAATGTTCGTCCATCCGTGTCTTCAGCATCAAAACCAATCCACCTTGTCCCAAGAGGGTTATTAGGGTCACCTCCAGGTATATCTTTTTTTCGATAATAAGGATCAACTGCCTTAACTGTTATTGTAAACTTTCCTTCAGGTGTAAGTTCCTTGGTTTTTCCTGTTGCAACATGATAAATTTCCTTTATCTCATTATCATTAATAAAGGCCAATTCATTTGTTTGCTTATTAATGATGATAAAAGGATCACCCGGTAATGGATTATCTCCTAAAGGCCAGAATGGTGAATGAATAACAAAAAGAAAAAGAAACAATGCTTTCATAAAAAATCACCGTCCTTTTTCTTTTTAATATGTTCAGGTTGCTTTAATTCCATGCAATCTCTGGTTGGGCTCCATCCCTTTAAATTGACTTTTTATGACTAAGTACTGTTCCATTTCTCTTATAAAATGTAGTAAAGCGGCTCTTGCTTCAAACTCTTCCCTAGTTTTTGGCAAATCCATTTCCTCAAACGATCTTTTCATTTCTTGTAGTTGGTTAAGAAATTTATTTGCTGTATTTCCTGGATGGATATTCAAACTTAACTCATGTAAAAAGTCGGCAATCATTTTACTTTGTTCCATTGCAATATGTATTGATGTGACAATTGGAATAACTCTCTCGATGATCTCAAATTGTTTTTCTCTCATTTTGAAATAATGATAATACGAATTCTCATGGCGTAAAAAATGATTTTCAACATCTCGAAATGCGGTTGTTTTCGCCTCGTCTATGAGCTTTGCTGTTTTCGTAATTTCTTTTCCATCCCATTTTTGATCTTTTTCTGTTAAATAACGTTCAATTTCTTGAAAGATCACGGCCAAATTTTCTTCAATTTCAATTTGTAAATTTTTTAATTTTTTCTCCACACTAGGCATATATAAATTCATAATAAGAGCCATACCAATTCCTATTACAACGATTGATAATTCATTTCCGATAATTTCAAGTGTTATTTGTTCTTCACTGAAAAGGTGAAATATAACAACAGTGCTTGTCACGATACCTTCTGTCGCCTTTGCAACAACAGTTGTTGGAATAAAAAACAACAAAAGAACTCCAATTACTAAAGGATGATAGGCAATACCTTCAAAAAATACAAAAGAAAAAATCATTGCAATCAAACAGGCCAAAAAGCGTGCCCAAGAACTTTTTAAAGATTTCTTCTTTGTTACCTGTATACATAGAATTGTAATAATACCAGCAGAGGTATAATGATCTAATTCTAAAAATTGCGCGAGCATAATGGCAAGTGTTGTTCCAAGTGCCGTTTTAGCCGTACGATATCCAATCTTAAACATAGATTATCTCCTTAAATCTCCATTATGAACAATAGTTTACACTATTTAATTTAAAAAAACGAAAAAAGATGATCAATTTAAGATCATCTTTTTGATTATAACTATTAAAGCATCTTTTCAAGAAAATCTTGAGCACGCTTTGTTTTAGGAGCTGTAAAGAACTCACTTGGCGGCGCATCTTCCACAAGCAAGCCTCCATCTAAGAAAAGCACACGATCTGCAACTTCCTTAGCAAACCCCATTTCATGTGTCACAATCGCCATGGTCATACCAGTTTGAGCCAAATCTTTCATAACTTCTAATACTTCCTTGACCATTTCAGGATCTAAAGCAGAAGTAGGTTCATCAAACAGCATAACATCTGGATTCATCGCTAATGCCCTGGCAATAGCAACCCTTTGCTTTTGTCCACCTGATAAACGATTTGGATATTCATTTGCTTTCTCAAGAAGACCTACTTTGTTTAACAAAGTTTTCGCTTGTTCTTCTGCCTCATTTTTCGAAAGACCTTTAACCGTCATCGGTGCATACGTTAAATTTTCCAGTACCGTCTTATGAGGAAATAAATGAAAATGCTGAAACACCATCCCAACATTTTGTCGCACCTTAGCAATGTCTGTTTTCGGGTTTGTTAATTCACTATCACTTATCCATACCTTTCCATCGGTTGGCTTTTCAAGTAAATTTAAACAGCGTAAAAACGTTGATTTTCCTGATCCGGAAGGACCGATAATGGCGATTACTTCACCTGATGTAATCGTAGTAGATATACCCTTTAACACTTCTAATTTACCATAAGATTTATGAAGATTTTCAACTTTAATCACTTCGTTTCATTCTCCCTTCCAGTCCTTTACCAAGAAGAGTTAAGAACATAACTAAAATATAATAAATGACTCCTGCAAAAAGTAACGGTGCAAAGTAATTATATGAATCCGCACCTACCTGATATGCTCGTCTCATAATATCTTGCACTCCTATAACTGTTACAATTGCCGACTCTTTCGTTAACGTAATAAATTCGTTCATTAATGCAGGTAAAATATTTTTGAATGCTTGAGGTAAAATAATATCCTTCATCATTTTAGGATAAGGAATACCTAAAGCCATTGAAGCCTCTTGTTGACCTTTATCAATTGCGTTAATTCCCGCACGAATAATTTCAGAAATATATGCACCTGAATTTAATGTGAAGGCAGCAACTGCAGCCGGATACGGATCAATTGGAAAACCAAGTAATTGCGGTAATCCAAAATAGATGATAAGCAATTGTAAAACTAGTGGTGTTCCTCTAAATATTGATGTATATGCATCAGCAATCCACATCAATGGTTTAATTCGGCTTATTTTAAGTAGGGCAAGAACAATCCCCCAAGCAAATCCAAGCAATAAAGATAAAACAACAATTTTTAATGTTACTACTATTCCTTCTAATATAAAAGGTATAGATGGGACAATAGAAGCAAAATTTAAGTCCATACCCATTCAACTCCTTTCTGTTAGCAATAATCCACGAATGAAAAGAGGCTGACTCAAACCAAAGGAAATTCCTTCTGAGTTAGCCTCTTCTAATAAGGTTATTACCTTATTCTTTGCCACCGAACCACTTGATAATTAATTCATCAAGCTCGCCATTTTCTTTCATCTCATTTAGTGCTGTATTAAACTCTTCTGTATATTCACTACCTTTTTGGAAGGCAATTGCAGAACCTGCTTCCTCACTTGATTCAAGTGTAAATCCAGCTAACTGATCATCTTTTTCAAAATATCCAGCTGCAACTGTATCTTCAATAATGGCTGCGTCAATACGACCTGATTTTAACTCCTGAATCAGCTCAGAAATTTTATTACGGTTTTCTACCTTAAGTGAAACCTGCTCAGCAATTTCTGCTGCTTTTTCCTCTTGAATTGAACCTAGTTGTACACCAACCGTTTTTCCATCTAATTCTTCAACACTTTTTACCTCATTATCCTTTAATGAGACAATCATATGGTTGGCTGTATAATAAATATCTGTAAAATCAACGTTTTCTGCACGTTCAGGTGTTGGTGTCATTCCTGCTAAAACTAAATCAATTTGTTTTGCTTGAAGAGCTGGAATTAAACTGTTGAAATCCATATCTTGGACTTCCACTTCATAACCTGTTTTTTCTGCTAAAGAATTAACCAAATCAATATCAAATCCAATAATATCGCTGCCTTTTGCAGTATCAATATATTCAAATGGCGGGTAATCAGCTGAAGTTGCCATTTTTAAGACTTTTTTGCTTTCCCCTTCAGATCCTGACGTTTCATTGCCTTCTTCAGTTGCTGTACCGCATGCTGCTAATAAACCAATCATTAAAATACTTATAATGAATAATGATAATTTCTTCATGATAGTTTCCTCCTATAATAAGTATCTACTAGTTTTTCTAAATATCATGTAATATTTATTCGATATTTTGTATTTTAACACAGGTTTATATTTATGCAATCATTATTTATAAAAATGTAATTATTAAATTTTTCTGTTTATTAATACTTTTCTGAAAAAGTAATGAAATTGGTAAATAAATAAAAAACAATAATATTTCAATAAAAAAAACTACACCTCTCGCTGCTAATTAACATACAGCCGGGTGTAGTTTCTTTTTATTTCATTTTATACTTCCTCACAATATTCATCAAAAGCAGCTTGAAGTTTGCCAACAACACTCATCGGATCATGTCCTTCAATTTCATGACGTTCAACCATTGTTAATAGTTTACCATCTTTTAATAATGCAAAAGATGGTGAAGACGGTGGATAGCCTACAAACATTTCACGTGCTCGAGCTGTCGCTTCCTTATCTTGTCCAGCAAAAACAGTCACCAATTGATCAGGACGCTTATCATAGTGAATAGCATGAGCAGCAGCAGGTCTTGCAATTCCTCCCGCACATCCACAAACACTGTTTACCATAACAAGTGTTGTTCCTTGCTTATTAAGAACATCTTCCACTTCTTCAGGTGTTTTTAGCTCAGAATAGCCTGCAGCAACAATTTCTTTACGTGCTTGTTGCACAATATCATTCATAAATAAATTAAAATCCATGTTCAAAGAAAATCTCTCCTTTACTCTCTATAGATGTATTTTACCAATGTTTTAATAAATTGAGCAAATGTATCGCTTAAATTTTCTTTTCCATGAATAAATTCAGTAAATCAAGAGCACTAGAAGCAACACTTTTTTCTCCGCTTATAACGGTACGTTCTGTTTTAATAAGTTGTTCCTTAATTTCAGCGTGATTGTAAAAATAACGATATAATTCTTGTTTAAGTAAATCATGAAGCCAATTTCGCTGTTGTTCAGCTCTTTTTTCGTAGAATAAATGATTTTTCTTTGTATATTCTTGAAAGGAATGAATAATATCCCAAACTTCACTAATACCCTCTTCCTCTTTCGCCGAGGCTGTAACAGCCTTTGTAATCCAGCCTTCTGTATAGGATTTTAAGTAATGAAGAATGGTATTATATTCACGCTTAGCATGAGTAGCCTTTTCTTTATTATCACCATCTGCTTTATTAACAACAACTAAATCGGGCAACTCCATTATACCTTTTTTCATCGTTTGCAACTCATCGCCTGCACCAGTTAAAACAAGGAGAAGAAAAAAATCAACCATATCACGAACAACAAATTCTCCTTGTCCGACACCCATTGTTTCAACAAGAATAATATTATACCCAGCTGCTTCACATAAAATCATCGTCTCTCTTGTTTTTCTATTCACTCCTCCAAGATTTCCACCAGAAGGGGACGGACGAATATAAGCATTGGGGTGCCTGGATAGACGTTCCATCCGTGTCTTATCTCCCATAATACTACCTTTAGAAACTTGACTACTGGGATCAACCGCTAAAACAGCGACTCGGTTTCCTTGCTCACAAAGGAAAGTACCAAATGAATCAATAAACGTACTCTTTCCCGCTCCTGGAACTCCAGTAATTCCAATTCTTATTGATTTACTTTTCTTTTGAAGTAAAGCTTCGATAATTTGTTGAGCTTTTTCAAAGTGATGTTTCGCATTACTCTCAACTAAAGTTATAGCCTGTGCTAAAACAACACGATCAGCTTTTTTAATTCCATTTATATAATGCTCAACAGGGATATCACGATTTTTTTTCACAAACTTGCTCATTCTTGCCATTCCTCATAGCCTAATACATCGAAAACTTTTTTAAGTACTTTTTCCGCAGCAACGGGAATAACAGTACCTGGACCGAAGATCTCAGCTGCTCCTTTTTCTTTTAAGTCCTCATAATCTTGGAATGGGATAACACCGCCAATGATGACCACAATATCCTCTCGACCAAGCTTTTTCAATTCGGATATTAATTGTGGGAGAAGCGTTTTATGTCCTGCCGCAAGAGAGCTCATACCAACAACATGCACATCATTTTCAACTGCTTGCTTGGCTGTTTCTTCAGGTGTTTGAAAAAGCGGACCAATATCAACATCAAAGCCTAAATCAGCAAAAGCTGTTGCAATAACCTTTGCCCCGCGATCATGACCGTCCTGCCCCATCTTGGCGATTAAAATTCTTGGACGTCTACCTTCTAGCTCGTAAAATTGATCTGTTTTTTCTCTCACTTTTTTTATTTCTTCTTCATTTGAGTATTCTGAGCTATATACCCCACTAATTGAACGGATCATTGCTTGGTGGCGTTTTGATACCTTTTCGATCGCAAACGATATTTCACCTAAAGTGGCTCGTTTTCTTGCTGCTTCTACTGCCAGTTCTAATAAATTACCTTCTCCATTAGCAGCAGCTTTAGTTAATAGATCAAGAGCAAGATTGACTTCTTCTTCATTTCGATTTTCTTTAAGTTGTCGGATTCTTTCAATTTGTTTTTTTCTTACTTCGGTATTATCAATCGATAATATGTCAATCGGGTCTTCATGATCTAACCTGAATTTATTAACTCCTATAATCACTTCTTTTCCAGAATCTATTTTTGCTTGTCTTCTAGCCGCCGCTTCCTCTATCTTCATTTTCGGTAAACCAGTTTCTATTGCTTTTGTCATCCCGCCAAGATGTTCTATTTCATCCATATGCTTTTTGGCACGCTCAATTAATGATGAAGTAAGAGATTCAACATAATAGGAACCGCCCCATGGATCTATCACATCACAAATACCAGTTTCACTTTGAAGATAAAGCTGTGTGTTACGAGCAATTCTAGCAGAAAAATCTGTTGGTAAAGCTATTGCCTCGTCTAATGCATTTGTATGAAGTGACTGTGTATGCCCCATTGCAGCAGCATGAGCTTCTATACAAGTACGTACAACATTATTAAATGGATCTTGTTCTGTTAAACTCCATCCTGATGTTTGTGAATGTGTTCGCAGTGCTAATGACTTTGGGTTTTGTGGATTGAAATCTTTTACTATTGATGACCATAAATATCGGGCAGCTCTCATTTTTGCTACTTCCATAAAATAATTCATGCCGATTGCCCAGAAAAAAGATAATCTAGGCGCAAATTGATCAATTGAAAGACCTGCCTTCAACCCTGTTCTTATATATTCAAGTCCATCTGCTAAGGTATAAGCCAGCTCAAGATCAGCAGGTGCCCCTGCTTCCTGCATATGATATCCAGAAATACTTATGCTATTGAATTTCGGCATATTTTTTGCTGTATATTCAAAAATATCACCTATAATTCTCATCGACATTTCAGGGGGATAGATATACGTGTTCCGAACCATATATTCTTTTAAAATATCATTTTGTATTGTTCCTGTTAGTTTTTCCTTCTCAACGCCCTGCTCTTCAGCTGTTACAATATAAAATGCCATTATCGGTAATACAGCACCGTTCATCGTCATAGATACTGACATTTCATCCAATGGAATTTGATCAAACAAAATTTTCATATCTAAGATGGAATCAATTGCCACACCCGCTTTTCCTACATCTCCTACCACTCTAGGATGATCCGAATCATACCCACGGTGTGTTGCTAAATCAAACGCAACGGATAGTCCCTTTTGTCCCATTTGTAAATTCCTTCGGTAAAAGGCGTTACTTTCCTCCGCCGTGGAAAAGCCTGCATATTGACGAATCGTCCAAGGACGATTCACATACATCGTTGCATATGGACCACGTACAAATGGCTCAACTCCTGGAAAAGTCCCTAGATGACTACATTTTTCTATATCATCTTTACTGTAAAGATTTTTTACTTCAATTTGTTCATTTGTCATAAAAGGCGAAGAATTAGTGTCATGTTGAATGTTTGTTTTTACTAATGGCGCATTAGAAATGGATACTCTTTTCAATTCCCACTAACCCCCAATATGTTCTGAATGTTCTTTAAAAATTCATAAACATTCATATTTGAAGTAATCATTCCATCTAAATGTAATTCATTTACGATCTCTTCTTGTCCGTTACCAGTAATATACATATGAAGTTTTTGGTTATCAGCTTTTAATCGATCAATAATCGTTAAATCAATGCTTTGATAACTGTTGTTGTTTCCACACAGAATAATGCAACATAAATTTTTCATTTTAGTTGTTTCTTCCACTGAAACAATCTCAACATCTAATCCTCCAGAGAAAAGGATACCAGAAATGTAATCAAGTCTCGGCTTGTAATCTTTTAAGTCCCCAATTGTCACAACACCGACTGTTATGTTCTGCCCCTCTCTTTTTGCCTGAAGAGCCATAATTCTAAGCTTTTCAAAGTGCTCTACTAATCTAGTTGTTTTTACGGCTCGTGCTTTAAAAGAATTATCTAGGGTGTGACTTTTCACTTGTGGTGCTGTTCCTTCTTTACTTACAAATTGTAATGCCTCATGAAAAGAAAAGACATGATGTAATGTATTCTCTTTATGCTGGTAGATTATTTGATTATGAATTGTATCGTGAGAAACTTGATCAGCAGGATTTGCAAAGGTGTTCGTTCCAATCACTGAGTTTTTCCGGTAATCAAGGTCGTGAACTCTTTGTTTAGCAATCTTATTTATGTCTTTTTGTACATTTCCCTTTATTAACTGTTGAAGAAATCCGCCTTCATCTTCCATTTCTTTTAGTTTCTCCCATCCCCTCTCTGACAGCTCATTTGTTAACGATTCAATATAATAAGATCCAGCTGCTGGATCGTTTATTTTTGAAAGTAAACTTTCTTCCTGCAAAATAAAGTGCGTATTGCGGGCAATTCTCTCACCAAGCTCGGTCTGCTGCTCTAGTACAGAATCAAAAGGAAGTATTGTTAACTCATCTACTCCTCCACTTATAGCCGAAAAGCTTTCTGTCGTTGTACGTAATAAATTTACATGAACATCAAATATTGTTTTATTATAGGTTGAGGTGACAGCATGTTGGTAAAGTTTAGGAGATGTATTTCCCTCTCCTAAAGCATGCATGAGTGATGTCCATATATTATGAGCAGCACGAAACTTTGCAATTTCCATAAAGAAATTTGAGCCTATTCCAAATGAAAATGTTAATCTATTTACGATTTGTTGCCATGGTACTTGTCGATTTAGTAATTCATTTATTACCTCAAGAGCATGTGAAAAAGTGTAAACAAGTTCTTGTTGAGCATTTGCACCAGCTTCACTATATACATTTCCTTTAATGAGTATACAACGCGCCTTACAGTCATGCTCGTTCATCCATTTGATTGTATCAGCCAAAAAATCTAGCTTTGTTGAAAGTGAGATAGAATCTTCACCATTTGTTAATATGTCATTATATGGATCAAAGCCAATTGTACCTTGTAAATCTTTTTGTTGATTTAGCTCTTCTCTCATATGTAAAAAAAGTGGAAGCATTCCAAGGTCATTACCTACATCGAAAAAAATAGAATCCTTCTTCCAATTCAAGTGTTTAAAAGCAGCTTGTAACTCTTCTTTATTCCTTATTTGTTGGAAGGAATTTAGAAAGAAAGAATTTTGCCCTCTTACTTTTGAATTTTTAATTTTTTCTTGTATATCTTCTGCATACTCACAATTAATTGCTTGACTTATTTTCCAAGATCTATCAAGTTTCGTTTTTAAGCTATGATTTATTTTAGTATCTTTTAAATCTGCTTCATCATATATAGGTTTTATTCTAATTCCCTCGTATGTAACTTTATGAAGAGTTTCAAGCGTTTTACCCCTTAACGCTCTCTCCGCTTCTTGTTTCCACAATTCCCGTTTGTTTTTGGCACGTGTTTGTTCGTCTCCCATTATGTGCTTCCTATAAGGAAGCCCACCCCTTATCGACTAACATGTTTGACTTATCATATGTTATGCATTCTTAGGTGCCGTGAAGCACACTCAATTTAAACCGACCAAAAAGAATACGCTTACAATTTTATTTTATTATAATTTTTTTCCAACAGCAATGATGTTCTACAAACCTTTGCCCCTTGTAATTTAGTAATAGTTAGAAAAAGATTGGTTTTCTAATAAACTTTTTGTTTAGCATTCATAAAAACGGAAAACAAATATAAAAGGAAGCAACCTTAACCATTGCTTCCTTTTTAAACAATTTAATAAATAGAAGTAGTTTCTTTTGACGTGGTTTCAAGAATTTCTTTAACCCGTGATAAAAATCGACCGCAAATTAATCCATCAAGCACTCTGTGATCTAGAGACATACATAAATTAACTATATCTCTGACAGCTATCATGCCATCAATAATGACAGGTCTCTTAACAATAGATTCAACTTGAACAATTGCTGCTTGTGGAAAATTAATTATCCCCATTGACTGTACAGATCCGAAAGAACCAGTGTTATTTACCGTAAATGTTCCACCCTGCATATCAGCTGAGGTTAATTTTCCGCTTCGAACTTTATATGCAAGATCTGTAATCTCTCTTGCAATTCCCTTGATTGTTTTCTCATCTGCATTTTTAATAACCGGTACGTAAAGTGAATCCTCTGTTGCAACAGCTATAGAAATATTAATCTCCTTTTTTTGGATAATTTTATCTCCCGCCCACATTGAATTAATTTGAGGAAATTCTTTTAGCGCTTGAGCTACCGCTTTTACAAAAAAGGCAAAGAAAGTTAAGTTAAAGCCTTCATTTTTCTTAAATTCATCTTTTACTGCATTACGGTATTGAACTAAATTTGTAACATCCATTTCCATCATCATCCATGCATGAGGAGCTTCATGTTTGCTGCGAACCATGTTTGCAGCAATTGCTTTTCTAACTCCTGATACTGGGATTTCAATATCTCCCGGAGCACTCGGAGGTAGAGGCTGAGTTTGTTTGGATCGTGATTGTGAAATATTATTTGCATGGGTTTCCTCAACCGACTTTTTCTCATCTTGCTGACCAGAAGGAATTGACCCACTTTCTATTAGCTTTAATAGGTCTTTTCTCGTAATTCTTCCACCCGCACCCGTTCCATTTATTAGCTCTAAGTTTATATCATGTTCTTGGGCAATTCTTAGAACTGCAGGTGAGTAGCGTTTTTTATTCGATTGATCATTCATGCTAACGTTATGTTCTGAAACAGATTCCTTATTATTCTGAGTTGCCTCTTTACTTTCACCTTTATGTTCTATCCCACTGACCTCTATTGTGCAAATCACTTCACCAACCGCTAAAGTGTCTCCCTCTTCTGCAATAAGCTCACGTATAACACCTGTAAAAGAAGACGGTACTTCTGCATTTACTTTATCTGTCATTACTTCAGCAAGGGGATCATATTTGTTCACTGTATCTCCAACAGCCACAAGCCACTTGCTAATGGTACCCTCTGTGACGCTTTCACCTAGTTGAGGCATTTTAATTTGTTCAATTGCCACTTATAATCCTCCTCATTAAAAAGGCTTTACTATTAAAATTCAGCAAGCTCACGTATCGCTGCCTCTACTTTATCAGGATTAACCATAAAGAATTTTTCCATCGTTGGGGCATAAGGCATTGCTGGAACATCTGGTCCAGCTAAACGTTTAATTGGTGCATCTAAATCAAATAAGCAATTTTCAGCAATAATAGCTGACACTTCTCCGATAATACTTCCTTCTTTATTATCCTCCGTCACCAGAAGAACCTTTCCTGTTTTTGAAGCAGCCTCAATGATTGCTTCTTTGTCTAAAGGATATATTGTTCTTAAATCAAGAACGTGTACCGAAATACCATCATTAGCCAAACGTTCGGCAGCTTGCAAAGCGAAATGAACACAGAGGCCATAAGTAATAACCGTTACATCTTCTCCTTCACGCTTTACATCAGCTTTTCCGATTGGCAACACATAATCATCTGCTGGAACTTCGCCTTTGATTAAACGATAAGCACGTTTATGTTCAAAAAATAGCACTGGATCTTCATCACGAATAGCAGCCTTTAACAATCCTTTCGCATCATAAGGAGTTGATGGAATGACAATTTTCAAACCTGGTTGGTTAGCAAAAACCGCCTCCACTGATTGCGAGTGATACAATGCGCCATGCACTCCTCCACCAAAGGGCGCTCTTATCGTTATAGGACAAGTCCAATCATTGTTAGAGCGATAACGAATTTTTGCTGCTTCTGAAATAATTTGATTCACTGCAGGCATAATAAAATCTGCAAACTGCATTTCAGCAATCGGTCTCATTCCATACATTGCTGCACCAATTCCTACACCGGCAATTGCCGACTCGGCCAGAGGAGTGTCTATGACTCTTTCTTCACCGAACTTTTCGTATAATCCAGCTGTTGCTTTAAAAACTCCACCTTTTAAACCAACATCTTCTCCTAACACAAAAACTTTTTCATCGCGCTCCATTTCTTCACGCATCGCCATTGTAATGGCATCTATATAAGAAATAATCGCCATTTTTCTTCCCCCTTACTCTGCGTATACATACTTTAACGCATGTTCTGGATCCGCATATGGAGCCGCTTCAGCGTATTCAGTTGCTTCGTTCACAAGATTCATAATGTTTTCGATGATTTGTTTTTCTTTCTCATCGGTTAAAATAGTTAATTCTTTTAAGTATTGAGCAAACTTTAAGATAGGATCATTTTTCTTTGCTTCAGCCACTTCATCTTGCTCACGATAGCTACGATCATCATCATCACTAGAGTGTGGTGTTAAGCGATAGGAAATTGTTTCAATTAAAGTAGGACCTTCTCCGCGACGACCGCGGTCTGCAGCTTCTTTTACAGCTCGATATACTTCAAGTGGATCATTTCCATCAACAGTTTCGCCAGGCATTCCATAACCTATGGCTCGATCTGAAATTTTCTCACATGCAACTTGCTTTTCATAGGGAACTGAAATAGCATATTTATTATTTTCACACATGAAAATAACAGGAAGTTTATGAACTGCAGCAAAATTGGCTCCTTCATGAAAATCTCCCTGATTTGAAGAGCCTTCCCCAAACGTAACAAATGTTACAAGATCTTTCTTTTGCATTCTACCAGCTAAAGCAACCCCTACTGCATGTGGCACTTGTGTGGTAACTGGTGAAGATCCTGTTACAATTCGGTTTTTCTTTTGACCAAAATGTCCAGGCATTTGTCGACCACCTGAATTAGGATCCTCAGCTTTGGCAAATGCAGAAAGCATAAGTTCTTTTGTTGTCATACCAAAGGCTAAAACAACACCCATATCACGGTAGTAAGGAAGTACATAGTCTTTGTTACGATCTAATGCATAGGCAGCACCAACTTGAGCTGCTTCCTGTCCTTGGCAAGAAATGACAAATGGTATTTTACCTGAACGGTTTAATAGCCACATTCGTTCATCAATTTTCCTTGCTAATAACATCGTTTCATACATATTTAACACATCTTCATCCGTCAGGTTTAATGAGAGATGACGGTTTTCTGTCATATAAATTCCTCCTATTTAAAAGGATGAGCACTGGTAGCGTCTTAACAAAATAGATTAGGACCTTTTGTTCTACCAGACTCTTTATTTCAGGCAAAATGAACGTAATTTATAAGTGGATCGCTTTTCCATAAACCGCTAGAGCTGCTTCACCGATCGCTTCAGATAAGGTTGGATGTGGATGAATCGTGTGTGAAATCTCCCATGGGGTTGCATCTAATACTTTTGCAAGGCCCGCTTCGGAAATCATATCTGTGACATGAGGTCCAATCATATGAACACCCAATAAATCATCTGACTCTGAATCAGCGACCAGCTTAACAAATCCATCTGTTTCTCCGTAAACAAGAGCTTTTCCTATCGCTTTAAAAGGAAATTTCCCTACCTTTACTTTAAAACCTTTTTCTTTTGCCTCGTCCTCTGTATAGCCAACACTAGCAATTTCAGGAGAACTATATATACATTTTGAAATAAGGGTCTCATCCATTGGGATCGGTTCTTTTCCTGCTATATGTTCAACGGCTATGATGCCCTCATGTGAGGCAACATGAGCAAGCTGTAACCCCCCGATCACATCACCAATTGCATAAATATGAGACTCTTTCGTTTGATAAAAATCATTGGTATTGATATAACCTTTTTCTAGCTGAATATCTGTATTTTCTATTCCAATTCCTTCAACATTTGGTAATCTTCCAACTGATACTAGCATTTTTTCGGCTGTAAATTCTTTCATTTCCCCGTTATGATCAGCTTTTACGGAAATACCTTTGTTGTCTTTACTTACTGTTTCCGGTAAAACCTTGGCACTAGTGACAATTGTAATGCCTTTATTTGTCATTAGCTTATTCATTTCTTTTGCAACCTCTTTATCTTCTGTTGGGAGAATTCGATCTGAATATTCCAGTACTGTTACCTCAACACCAAAATCTGATAACATGGATGCCCATTCAATTCCAATCACACCACCACCGACGATCAGGATTGATTTTGGTAGTTCCGTTAATTCAAGTGCTTCATCAGAACTTAGCACAACATTTCCATCAATTTCTAAACCTTGCAGACTACGTGGTCTTGAGCCAGTTGCGATAATTACATTTTTGGGTATTAGCATTTCATTTTCTTCCCCATTGTTCATTTCAACAGAGATGGTACCCGGCATCGGTGAAAAAATGGAAGGACCTAAAATACGAGCAATTCCTTCATAAACATCTATCTTTCCTTTTTTCATTAACTGCTGAACACCAGTATATAATTGATTTACTATCGATTGCTTACGATCTTGAACTCTTAAGAAATTCAAATTCACGCCGGAAGTTTCAACACCGTATTCTTCAGCTTTTTTTGTCGTTGCATATACTTCAGCACTTCTCAATAAAGCTTTGCTAGGGATACACCCTTTATGAAGACAGGTTCCTCCTAGCTTGCTTTTTTCAACAACTGCTGTTTTAAGACCGAGCTGAGAAGCACGAATTGCCGCTACATAGCCTCCTGTACCTCCGCCGAGAATAACCAAATCATATTCCGTCGCCATTAAAACACCCTCTCTTTAACTAACTTCAAACACTTACTAATCCTAGCCAAGTACTAAAAGACCTTTGAAACCATCTTTTCATTCGGATAATGTTTTGCCTCTTCTTCATTTCTCAGTACCCGCAAAGCACCTTCTGCTAATGCCTGAAGTTCATTTTCACCTGGAAAAACTAAAACATCTGCAATCCAATCAATGTAGGAAGAAATCTCTTTTACAAACTTTTTGCCATATGCAAGTCCGCCTGTTAACACAATCGCATCAACTTTCCCTTTTAAAACAGCACTTGCCGAACCAATTTCTTTCGCAATTTGATAGGCCATAGCTGAATAAATAAGGGCAGCTTTTTGATCTCCTGACTCCACCATTTTTTCAACTTTAATAGCATCATTCGTTCCAAGGTATCCAACAAGGCCACCTTGACCTACTAGTTTTTTCATCATTTCTTCACGGAAGTATTCACCTGAATAACACATACTTACAAGGTCTCCTGCTGGAACTGTCCCAGCTCGTTCGGGACTAAAAGGTCCGTCACCATGCAGGCCGTTGTTCACATCGATTACACGTCCGTTACGATGAACACCAACTGTGATTCCACCACCCATATGGGTAACGATTAAATTCAGTTCTTCATATCGTTTATTTAAATCCGATGCCACTCTTCTTGCGACAGCTTTTTGATTTAAGGCATGAAAGATACTTCTTCGTTGAATAGAAGGAACACCTGAGATTTTCGCAATCTCTTCCATTTCATCTACAACAACAGGGTCAACAATAAACGCAGGGATATTTAAGGCATCTGCAATTTCAAATGCAATAATACCGCCTAAATTAGACGCATGTTGACCAGCAAATCCTTTCCGCAAGTCTTCAATCATTTGATCATTAACTGTATAGGTACCACCTTCAATTGGACGAAGTAAACCTCCTCGACCACAAACAGCACTTAATTTTGATATGTTTATTCCTTCTTGATCTAGCGTTTCTAATATCGTTTGTTTTCGAAAATCATACTGATCAATAATGTGAGGATAGGTATTCAGTTTTTCAGAATCATGTCTTAATGTTTTTTCAAAGATCGATCTTTCATTATCAAAAACACCAATCTTTGTTGAAGTAGATCCCGGATTAATGACAAGGATTCGATATTCTTTTAATTCCAACGTCTAAACCTCCGCTGTTTCTCAGACATCTTTTCCAAAAATATAATTATGTATGGGAGTTAGAAGTACACTCCTAACTCCGTTTATTCAGTTCATCTACGACTTAAAATATGATGTCCATTTTGCAAAAATTGACTACGAGAATTTCTCATTCGTTCAATTCTTTCCTCTGCTAAGCGGTCTGCTGCAAGATAAGTAGGGATTCCGTCGCGCTTTGCAATTTCAATGACCCGTGAAATATTATTATAAATCGTTTCAACTTTTTTCAATGCTCTTTCACTGTTGTATCCATAAAGTTCATCAGCTACATTAATTACGCCACCTGCGTTAATGACATAATCCGGTGCATAAACAATACCCATTTCATGAATAATGTCACCGTGTTGCGTATCTTTTAACTGATTATTTGCCGCTCCAGCAATAACCTTAGCTTTTAACTGCGGAATTGTTACATCATTAATTGTTGCTCCCAAAGCACAAGGAGCATAGATATCACACTCTACTCCGTATATTTCATTCGGCTCTACTGCTTTTGCATTAAAATCTTCAACTGCACGACGTACGGCATCTTTGTTAATATCTGTAACAATTAGTTTTGCACCCTCTTCATGCAAATGCTTGCAAAGATTATACGCAACATTTCCTACTCCTTGAACCGCAACGACCTTTCCTTCAAGCGAATCAGAACCAAATGCCTCTTTTGCTGCAGCTTTCATGCCACGATAAACTCCATAAGCCGTAACAGGTGATGGATTTCCCGATGATCCAAAAGCAGGTGAAATCCCAGTCACATAATCCGTTTCTTCATGAATTAAGTCCATATCTGCAACCGTTGTACCAACATCCTCCGCTGTAATGTAGCGACCGTTCAACCCTTGGATGTAGCGACCAAATGCCCGAAACATCTCTTCATTTTTATCTTTTCGAGGATCTCCAATGATTACTGTTTTTCCTCCACCAAGATTTAATCCAGCAGCAGCATTTTTATAAGTCATTCCCCTCGCTAAGCGAAGAGCATCTTCTATCGCTTCTTCTTCAGAATTATATGTCCACATGCGTGTCCCACCTAGCGCAGGTCCTAACGTTGTGTCATGAATGGCAATAATCGCCTTTAATCCTGATTGTTTATCCTGACAAAATACCAATTGCTCATAATCGTACTGCTCCATATATTTAAAGATTTCCATATTGTGTTTCCTCCTAATGATTACTTTCCTGTTGAACATAAAGCTAACGCCAATGAATAGAGTTTGCTTTCTGAAGAATCCGATCGACTTGTTAAAACAATTGGTGCTTTTGCTCCAGCAATCACTGCCCCAACCCTGGCCTTTGCAAAATAAATTAAGGATTTATAAAGAACATTCCCTACTTCAATTGTCGGGACAAATAAGATATCAGCCTGACCGGCCACCTCACTTGTAATTCCTTTATGTTCTGCAGCCGATAGAGAGATTGCATTATCAAGCGCTAACGGTCCATCAATGATACAATCTTTTATTTGCCCTCTTTTATTCATCATCGTTAGTGAAGCTGCATCTAGCGTTGCTTGCATAGAAGGATTTATCCCTTCAATAGCAGCAATTGCTGCTACTTTAGGTAGTTTTATACCAATTGATTGAGCAACCTGAACAGAATTAACAATAATTTGCTCTTTCTGATGTAAATCAGGAGCAATATTCATTGCAGCATCAGTCACAATAATTGGGTTTTTATAACCCGGAATATCAAACAAAGCTACATGGGATAAAATCGTTCCCGTTCTTAATCCATACTCCTTATTTAAGACAGCCTTTAAAAGAGTAGAGCTTGAGATATTCCCTTTCATTAATACGGTTGCTTCATTTTGGTGAACCGCTCTAACAGCTAGTTCTGCTGCTTGCTCCTTTGTTCTAGCATGAAAAATGTGTACATGTTCTTTTTTTACATTCTTTTGATTCAGTAAATAGTCAATTTCATCTCGATTACCGAATAATTGAAATTGTGCAAGACCTCTACGAGTAGCTTGCACTACAGCTTCTATTACTTCTTCATCTTCTGCTGAAGCAACTGCGACAGTTTGCCCCTTCTTATTCACTGCTTCATTTAGAAGGCTTTCCAAATTCATTTGCTACTCATTTCCTTCCAAGTGTTTTTCATCAGCTTCTACTCTCTTTGTAGCAAGAAGTGTGCCAAAAATATTTATATTTTTCATATTGAACTTGTCCATTATTCATTTATCCGCATTTAACTTTTTTTACATATGTATAATTAGGGGGATAAATTTTTAAATACAAGAAATTTATCCTCCCTTATCATATAACGATTATGCATCATTTTGCAAACTATGAATCATGTTGCATGCTATTATTTGCAAGGTTGTATTTCTCCATCTTATAATACAAACTTCTAAGTGATATTCCTAAAGCCTTTGCTGTTTGGGTTCGATTATATTCATGTTGTTCTAAAGACTTCTTAATCACTTCCGCTTCCACTCTTTCTACAGCTTCCGCAAGTGTTTCACTATTATTATGAACAATTGAGATATTATCTTGTATCTTGGCCTCTTTGGCTGGTTGCTGAAGCAATGGTATATGTTGCCCATCAATCGCTGTCTCATGATGCTCCATAAAAATAATTGCCCTGCCTAGAACATTTTCAAGCTCCCTTACATTTCCCGGCCAATTATACTCCATCAGCTTCTTAATTGCCTGTGACTTGAGACTCTCAATATTCCTTCCATAGTCTTGGTTTAACTTACGAAGTAATCTCTCACAAAGGGCAGGAATATCTTCTTTACGATCTCTTAATGGTGGAATAGAAATAGGATAACGATTTAATCTATAGTACAGATCTTCACGAAAAAGACCCTCAGCCATCGCTTTTTCGATATTTACATTCGTCGCTGCAATACAACGAACATTAACAGAAGTAGGCTTTGTTCCTCCGACTCTTACAATTTCATTTTCCTGTAAAACACGAAGTAATTTCGCTTGCATATTAGCGGAAAGTTCACCTATTTCATCTAAGAAAATACTTCCATTATTTGCTTCCTCAAAAAAACCTCGTTTCCCACCACGTTTTGCACCAGAAAAAGCCCCTTCTTCATAGCCGAACAATTCACTTTCAAGAAGGTTTTCAGCAATAGCCGCACAATTTACCCGAATGAATTTATTGAATTTTCGATCACTAGCATTATGTATCGCGTGGGCAAAAAGCTCTTTACCTGTACCTGATTCTCCTCTTAACAGAACGGTGGCAGGGGTTTTCGCTCCAAGCTTCGCCTGCTCAATAGCCATTTTCATCTCATCACTAACTCCAATAATATCTTCAAAAGAATATTTAGCTTCAAGTGTCCTAATGATCTGTCTTGCCCTGTTTAATTCAGTTGTGAGTGTTTTAATTTCTGACACATCATGGATTACGCCAACACTACCTTTGAGCTTTCCGCTCACGATAACAGGTGCAACATTAACGATAACATCTTTTTTCGCAGGACCGACCTTCATTCTTACACCACGAACAGCGCGCCTTGTTTGCAACACCTTCATATGCATACTTTCTCCCTCAGATATGTCAGCTGTAGCAGGCTTACCTATCACTTGCTCTTCTGTTAACCCGGTTAGTTTTGTGTAAAGCCCGATTAATTAGGATTCCACGTCCTTCCTCATCAACAACTGAAATTGCCTCCTCAGAAGATTGAATGATTGCCTCAAGCATCATTTGTATATCTTTTAAATTTGTTACTTCTTCTGCTAAGTTCACCACTTCGGTGATATCTTTAAATAACGACAAGGCTCCTAATAAATTTCCTGATTCATCGATTAAAGGAATTCTTGTCGTAATAATTTTTAACCCATTTTCAAGAACCTGCTCTTGATTTGTCTCAACTTCTCGAGTTTTTAAGGTTCTTCCCAGCTTTGTCGATGGAATAACTTCCTTTATTTTTAAACCAATTGCCTTTTTTCGAGGAAATCCGGTGATTTTTTCTGCAGTTTTATTAAAAAGTATGATTCGTTCGTTGATATCAATAACGATCATTCCGTCATTTGTGGAATTAAAGATCGTTTGCTGCTTATAAGTTTCTTCCTTTAATCTGGCAATCAACACCTCTTTTTCTTCGACTAACTCAGAAATAAGTAGCGCAACAGATCCAGGTATAATGGTTGTATCAGGATGTTTCTCCTTTTGAAGCTCGTGCATTAGTTCATTTGATCCCGTTGCATCTATAATAATATTTACATTTTGATTGGTAATCTCTCTCCAATTAGTAGCTGTTTGAATTCCTTGAGCTTTTGCATATTTTAATCCAGGAGCATGCTCATTCTTATCAATAACCAACATTACGTCCATCATCTTTGTTTCAACCATTCTTTTTATTAGTGCCTTACCACCTTTACCAGCACCTATGATCACAACTTGTTGCATACAATCTATCCCCTTTATTTCACATTAAAGTCCATCCATAACCTATGTTGACATATTGCAATTTTTTGCATAGTTCTATTTTATCCTAAAAGAATACCACTTGACAAACCAGGCTTCGAAACAGACAATTATTTTGAGAATACGAAAGGACGAAGAATAATGTCGAGGATAATTGCATTAATCATTATGGTCATCCCAGGTATGTTAGCTGCCTATGGAATTAAGCTTATGAGAGATATGACATTTGGTATCCTACAACCTCCTATTCCTTTCTTGGCTCTACAATTTATCATCGGCTTAATTCTATTTTTAGGTGGACTAGCCTTTGTAGCAGGATTTATTTTTTATCGAGATCGTAAACGAAATAAAGTACAAAAACGGTTCAGTAAAAGTAAATAGGCATGATTTGAAAGGAATAAATAAAAAGAGTGAGCTGGTATAATAGCTCACTCTTCTTTGTTTATATTTACTGCTTTCTCAGGAAAATCAGTTATAAATGCTGCACATCCATCATTAACTAAGTTTTTCATTACTTCTTCATCATTAACAGTAAATGGCCTTACATCGAGAGAGTTTAATCTTGCCTCATTAAGTATAAAAGAGTTGACTGCATAATAATGTGGATGAAGACCTTTAGCTCCGACTGTTTTTGCATAATCCCAAGGTTTATATAACCCCTCCATATAAAGAATAGCCGTTTCAATTTCAGCATCAATCTGCTTACAAGTAACTAAACTATAATGATTAAAAGAAGAGATGATCACACTCTTCTGCATGTTATATTTATGTATTAATTCGATTGTTTTCTGTTCTAAATGTGGATACTGAATGATTCCATTTTTAAATTCAATATTAACTACAAAAGAATCTTGTAGCTGAGAAGCCCAATTTAACACCTCTTCAAGGGTTGGAATAGGTGTTTTTTTACTATATTGTTTGAATGTATAGCACGCATCAAGGTGAGAAAGTTGCTTTAAGGTTAAATCCTTTACGTACCCCGAACCATTTGTTGTTCGATCTACTGTTTCATCATGAATGACGACTAGCTCTCCATCTTTTGTCATTTGAACATCCAACTCAATTCCGTTTGCCCCCGCTTGATGTGCTCCTTGAAATGAGAGCATCGTATTTTCCGGGTACGTTCCAGCTGCTCCTCTGTGACCAATAATTAATGTCATCTTGTTTACACCTTCATTTCATGTAAAATAATAGTTAACTATAAATAGGAGGGATGATTCTTATGAGACCATTACAAATCTCTACAGACACTGCACAAAAGTTAGCCGCTTCTCTTAATGTTCCATTAGAACAAGTAATGCATATGCCACAGCATATTTTACTTGCTAAACTGGCAGAACTTAATAAAGAAGAAGAAGAAGATCAGAATTAATTTAATACTCTCTTCTGCTATGCCCTTAAAACCTATCACAGACGATAAGTATTTAAGGGTTTCTTTTTTCTTTTTTCTACCCACGCTCATTGTACCATCCTCAACAGTAAAATTTATCAATTTTTTTATTCTACCTTTTTACCCACTTTCCTTTATTCTTTAATTTTTTAGTACCAAGTAATAATAATAGGTGTTATGATAAACTTATAAAATTTGATGAGGTGATATGAATGCGATCAAACGCCAGAATCACTGCTATTGGCACCTATGTCCCCACCAAAATCATGACAAATAATGATTTTGTTCAATTTATTGATACAAACGATGAATGGATTTCAAAACGAACAGGAATTAAAGAAAGACGCCTTGCTGCGGAAAATGAATTCACAAGCGACCTTTGCGTAAAAGCTGTCGAAGATTTAGTTATTCGGTATAACAAAGAAATTAGTGATGTTGACTTTATTATTGTTAGTACACTTTCACCAGATTTTTTAACACCAAGTGTTGCTTCATATGTTCAAGGTAGATTAGGTATTAGACAGGCAGGAGCTCTCGATTTAAATGCCGCATGTGCTGGTTTTACATACGCACTGCATATTGCTAACAGTTTACTATCAAGTGGGCTTCATAAAAAAATACTTGTAATTGGAGGAGAGACCTTATCAAAAATAACAGACTTTACAGATCGAACATCTTGCATTTTATTTGGTGACGGTGCAGGGAAATTTGTTTTGATGGAAGCCGACAGCGAAGGCCAATTTCTGGCATCAACTGTGAATTCTGAAGGAGAAAAAGGGATCCATTTGTACGGTACACACCTCTCAACTACGATGTTCGATCAAGATCTTCAAGATAAAAAACAATTAGTACAAAACGGTAGAGAGGTTTATCGATGCTGTTACAACGGTCCCAAGCGGTATTAATACCTTGTTAGCTGATTCTAACTTAACTAAAGATGATATTGATTGGTTTATCCCACACAGTGCCAATTTGCGCATGATTGAATCAATATGTGAAAAAAGCGGATTCACAATTGATCAAACTTTATATAGTTTAGTTCATTACGGCAATACTTCTGCAGCCTCCATTCCATTAGCTCTCGATTTAGGCATAAAGGAAGGTAAAGTGAAAACAGGAGACACTTTATTACTTTACGGATTTGGCGGAGGATTATCACATTCCGGCCATATACTGACTTGGGGATAGACCATTTCCCTGCCCCGTTACATAAGATTTTAATCTTTAGTGAATAGTAAAATTAAATATAAACGATGCTAAAGGAGAATCACAACATGAAGCCGCGTATGATTTGCACCGTTTTATTTCTTTTTATAATGGTCTTTTCTCCTACCCATACAACTGGTAATGAATCTGTAAAATACGGAGCTCGAGATGCTTTAAAAGACTCCAATATATCTCTGGCCGAGGCACTTTCTTATGCTCTTGAAGATAAATATTTAAAGCAAGCAAACTTTGATTATTCTATTGAAAAATACGGTAGTATCCGTCCTTTTGTTCAGATGAAAATCGAAGATCAACACCTGATTAGCACTTTACTACCGTTATTTAAAAAATATAATATTGACCTTCCAAAAGATAGAGCAAGACATTATATAAAAAAGGATACAGAAAGTCTCTATCAAGCGTTTCAAATACAAATAGTACGAGAAAAAAACGCTATAAAAATGTATAAAAAGTTCTTATCAATTCGAGAATTCCCGAAAGACATATTAGATACATTTCAAGAACAACTAATAGTTTCCCAAAAGCACTTAGAGGCCTTAGAACAAAATGTGATAAAATATAAGTGATTTTTTCTGTACACAAACATAAAAAAACTCCTTAGACACTTTGGTTTAAGGAGTTTTATCATTATATTTATTAGCTCGCTTTATGCTCCAAACGAAGCTTATCAGCTACCATTGCAATAAATTCACTGTTTGTTGGTTTAGCTTTTGTCATGCTAACTGTATAGCCAAATAGAGATGAGATTGACTCTATGTTTCCACGGCTCCATGCCACTTCAATGGCGTGACGAATAGCACGTTCAACACGTGATGCAGTTGTGTTATATTTTTTGGCAATATCAGGATATAACACTTTTGTAATTGATCCTAATAATTCGATATCGTTATAAACCATAGAAATTGCTTCACGTAAGTATAAATAGCCTTTTATATGTGCAGGAACTCCAATTTCATGGATGATACTTGTAATGCTAGCATCTAAATTTTTACCTTTGGACTGTGGCTCAACAGCAGATCTCATTGAAGAATTAGCTCGTTTAATGATTGGTGCAGCATTTCCGCTTACTTGACGGATGTGACTTGCTAAACCTTCCATATCGAACGGTTTTAAAATAAAGTAAGCAGCTCCAAGGTCAACCGCTTTCTTCGTTACATCTTCTTGTCCAAACGCTGTAAGCATGATTACATTTGGTTGCGGACGATCCATTTGTCTTAGTTTTTCTAAAACACCAAGACCATCTAAGTGTGGCATAATAATATCTAATACTAAAACATCCGGCTCCTTATCTTTTAACATATTTAAACATTCTTGACCATTATATGCAACACCAAGAACCTCAATATCATCTTGGCTTGATAAATATTCTTCTAATAAACCAACAAGTTCCCGATTATCGTCAACTATACAAACTTTAATTTTACCCACAAATACTTCCTCCTCAGTGTTGATTTGCCATTATATCTTATATCTATACATATGATTACATAAATCAATTCGACAATCCAGTAAAAATACCTTTATTTTTTTGAAAAAACTTTAAAAAATGGAGGATAACAAAGTTTTTCTTCAATTTACTCTATTTTTCGACTTAATGCACCATTTGACAAATGAAATCCATGTTCACTTTGTCGAAAAATCTTTTCACCTTTATTTTACATAATTCCACGGACATTGAAAAGGGAAAAGATAAAAAACTGCCAAGAAAAGAGAATTTTCTTGACAGTTTCTTATTAGCTCGCTTTATCTTTTTCTTGATTTCCATAAATATCAATACCTGCTTCATTTAGCATCCATTCAATATGAACACCATATCCAGAGGTTGGATCATTAACAAATACGTGAGTAACAGCACCTATGACTTTTTCATTTTGGATAATCGGACTTCCGCTCATACCTTGAACAATACCACCGGTTTTATCCAATAATTCTTCATCTGTGATTTTAATGACCATTCCTTTAGTTGCTGGGAATTTTTGAGGAACAGAGCTAACAACTTCTACATCAAATTCCTCAACCTTGTCATTATCAACAACTGTTAGGATTTTTGCTGGTCCTTCTTTGACTTCGTTAGATAAAGCAATTGGCATCGCCTTATCCATTATACCATTTGTAATATCTTGATTAAGCTCACCAAAGATACCAAAAGGACTATTACGTGTAATGTTACCGATAATTTTGCGATCTCCTGAAAACCTTGCTAGCTTTTCACCTGGGTTTCCGTTACTACCCTTTTCAATTGAAGTAACAGTTGATCGAACGATTTGACCATTTTCAACAACGATTGGCTTTTTCGTATCCATATCCGAAATCACGTGACCCAATGCTCCATATTTCTTAGATTTTGGATCGTAAAATGTCATCGTTCCAATACCTGCTGCTGAGTCGCGAATATACAATCCTATTCGATATGAACGATCATTTTCGTCTTTTAGTGGATACAGTTTTGTTTTAACTTCTTGATCTTCTCTCGATAACACTAAATCAAGTGGCTTCCCTGTATTACCGGCATCTTGAATAAATGGAGTAACATCGCTCATTTGCTCAATTTTCTTCCCATTTATCTTTGTAATAATGTCGCCTACTTCCACTCCAGCAATTTCACCTGGAGACTTCTTACCTTCTGCAGTATTAATTTGATGGTGTCCAACCACCAATACGCCAAGAGTATTCAGTTTTACACCAATTGACTGACCTCCAGGAATGACCTTGAAATCAGGTAACACTTTTACACCTGTTTTTTTCACCGGAAAGCCAGCAAGATCAAAAACAACTTCACCTTCTCCTGCTTTTTTCCCATGAACATCAAGTGTTTTACCATCCGTATTTTTCTGAACAGTAAACGCTGTCTCTGCATCTTGAGAAGCATTTACAGGTATCGAACGATTCACGCTCACATTTTGTGACTCAAATACCGTCAAACTCTTAGGTATTTTAACGTATTCTTGAACTTCTTTCATAAAACCTAAACTCATTAATAAAACAAGGAGAAGTACACCAATTATTTTTCTGATTTTATCTATCTGCAAAAACCTTCACTCTCCTCGCTCCTAACCCACACCATATCTTCTTATATGGCTACAGTTTTAATGTAGCCTTTTAAGGCCTGATTTATAACTGTAATGGATAGAAATTTAAAGGATTTGTTGTCAGAATTAACATCATTTTGAAAGTGAAACAAGGATAAAATTACCATAAATAAAAACCAAAAAAGCTGCCAACTTATATAGTGGCAGCTTTCACTTAACGTTTTGATGAAGAAGCAAGTAACAGAAGTTCTTTTGCATGTTCCTTTGAAAGCTCTGTTACTTCAACCCCAGCAATCATTCGACCGATTTCTTTTACTTTCTCGTCTTCTACCAATGGCTTAACACTTGTTTTGGTTCGACCCGATTTTGTTTCTTTTGCAATATATAAGTGTGTATCAGCCATCGCAGCGACCTGTGGAAGATGTGTAATACATAGAACTTGAGAACCGTTAGAAACTCGGTAAATTTTTTCAGCAATAGCTTGAGCAACACGCCCACTAACACCGGTATCAACTTCATCAAATATAATAGAAGTGATTCCTTGGTGCTGCGAAAAAATACTCTTCATTGCAAGCATAATCCGTGAAAGTTCCCCGCCTGATGCAGTTTTATTTAATGGCTTTAATGGCTCACCAGGATTAGTAGAAATATAAAATTCAATTTCTTCTGCACCTGTAGAAGTATATTTTATCTCGTTAACATTGTTTCTTTTTTCTTTCGTGTTAACATCAAAGCTTGTTTTCTCCATATATAGCTCTTTAAGCTCTTGATGAATTTCATTCACTAACAACTTAGCATGCTTCTGCCTTATCATTGAAAGGTTTTTCGCCTCAATGGATAAATCTTCTGTAATCGAATGAAGCTCTTTTTGTAATTTCGTTAAATGGCTATCTTTATTTTGGATCGTATCAATTTCCTCTTCAATCTTAGCTGAATATGTCAAAATCTCTTCAACTGATTGACCATATTTTCTCTTTAAAGTGTTAATTTCATTCAATCTACCCTCAACGTAATTCAGTCGTCCAGGATCAAATTCTAGAGACTCCAATTCATTTCGTAGCTGATACGAGATGTCTTCCAACATATAAAAAGCGTTTGAAACCGTCTCTGAAAGATCCTTTAATGTAGAATTAATTTGGCCCACATTCTCAAGCTGACTCATGGCAAGACCTATCCAATCTAACCCTTTTTGTTCGCCATGAAGTGAGTTATAGCCGTTTTGCAGTGCATCATATATCTTTTCATAGTTGGATATTTGATTTTTCTCTTCTTGTAATAGCTCGTCCTCTTTTGGCTGTAGTTCTGCCTTTTCTATTTCGTCTAATTGAAATTGAAGCAAATCAAGCCGGTGAGCCATTTCCTGTTCATTTTCGGAAAGCTGAGTAATTTTCTTCTTTAGGCTATCATAATGTCGGTATACATCTAGATAGGCTTCTAATGCATCCTTTACTTCTTGCCCACCATATTGATCTAGCAATGAAAGGTGATTTTCCTCGTTCATAAGCTCTTGATTATCATGCTGCCCATGGATATCAACCAAAAGCTGACCTACTTCTCTTAAAACAGCAATCGTTACTAACTTCCCATTTATACGGCAAATACTTTTACCTGTTGAAGACATGTCTCTTCTTAGAATAATCATTCCATCACTAACATCAATTCCAAACTCTTCACATTTTTGATAAACAGGATGATTATTATCATCTAATAAAAATAATGCCTCTAATTCTGCCCGTTTTTCTCCGTACCGAACAAATTCCGAAGATCCTCTTGCTCCTGCTAATAAATGAATGGCATCAATGATGATTGACTTTCCAGCCCCGGTTTCACCAGTTAATACAGTTAGTCCTCTCTCAAATGAAACTGTTAAAGATTCTATAATTGCAAAGTTTTTTATAGATAATTCCGCTAACAAACAGAATCACACCTCTTATAATAAATTCTATCACTTTATTTCCTAAGGAATTAAAGCATGTCTAAAAAACGCTGTGTGATTGTATCCGTGTCATTTGGTGTCCTGCAAATGAGTAGAATTGTATCATCACCGCAAATTGTTCCTAAAACTTCATCCCAATCAAGGTTATCAATTAAAGCACCGATTGCATTAGCATTTCCTGGTAATGTTTTCATTACAAGCATATGCCCTGCAGAATCCACCTTAACAAATGCATCCATTAAGGCACGCTTTAGCTTTTGTAATGGATTAAACCTTTGGTCAGCAGGCAAGCTGTATTTGTATCGTCCATCAAGCATTGGCACTTTAACCAGATGCAGCTCTTTTATATCCCGTGATACGGTTGCCTGTGTTACATTAAAGCCCATCCCTTTTAATAAATCAACTAATTCATCTTGTGTTTCAATATCATTATTTGTAATGATTTCGCGTATTTTGATATGTCGTTGTCCTTTATTCATCTAAGGCACCCCTTTTGCATTGATGCAATTCTTCTCTTTTTGTATGTTTATACTTCTCATCTTATATTAAATCCTTATAAATGTACAGATTTAATAAAAAACCTTTAGAAAAACTGCATAAAATAATGCAAAATTGGATTTTACATTTCTTTGTTGACTATTAGGAATTGCATGAATATACAGACTATTCCTGGGGCAAAATTTAAAAAAAACAGGAAAATAGCTGTCGCTATTACTCCTGTTTATCACTTTGCTTTTTTTCTTTTAATGTGGCATGTGCTTCTTCTACAACTTGTTTTGCTGATTTTTGAAAGAAATTTGTTCCTTTTTCCTGAGAACCTTCCCATCTTATGTGAAGAAGGAACTCAATATTGCCATCTCCTCCCGTTATCGGAGAAAATGAAAGGTTCAGAATGTCATACCCTTCCTTTAGAACAAATTCCATCATTTCTTTTAGAACATGCTCATGTACCTCAGGATCACGTACAATGCCTTTTTTTCCTACAAATTCTTTTCCAGCCTCAAACTGAGGTTTTACAAGAGCAACTACATCGCTTTCTGCACGTAAAATTGTTTTAAGAACAGGAAAAATAAGTCTTAAAGAAATAAATGAAACATCAATAGATGCAAATTCTGGCATTCCTTTTTCAAAATCAGCTGGAGTTACGTAGCGGAAATTTGTTCGCTCCATTACAACTACACGTTCATCTTGTCGAAGTTTCCACGCTAATTGATTATACCCAACATCAAGTGCATAAGATAACCTTGCACCATTTTGGAGGGCACAATCCGTAAATCCACCTGTTGACGAGCCAATATCAATCATAATTTTGTCACTAACATTAATATCAAACTCATTTATTGCTTTTTCTAATTTTAAGCCACCACGACTTACATATGGAAGTGTTTGACCTTTAATTGTTAATACAACATCTCTTGAAACCTTTTCACCGGGTTTTTCCAACCGCTCTTCATTTCCATATATAAGACCTGCCATAACTGCACGCTTCGCCTTTTCTCTTGTATCAAATAAACCATTTTCTACAAGCAGAATATCTAATCTTTCTTTTTTATTACTCATGAGCGAAGTACCTTTTGTTCATGTTTAGGAATCATAGCTTCTAACTTATGAACAACATGTTCAGTAGTCATCTCGATTTCCTCAAGTAACTTAGAAACACTTCCATGTTCAATAAATCGATCTGGAATACCTATTCTTGATATAACAGTTTGCGTATATTGATGTTCCTGAGCAAATTCAAGCACAGAGCTTCCAAAACCACCTTGAAGAATGGCTTCTTCAATTGTCAGAATCGGCATTTCCTCAGCAAAGATTTCATGTAACATCTTTTCATCTAAAGGTTTTATGAAGCGTGCATTCACAACTCGAATTGATTTCCCTTGTTTCTCTAAAATAGCAGCTGCTTCCATCGCCATTTCAATTGTCGTTCCAAATGTTAAAATAACAGCATCCGTACCTTGCTTTAACACTTCCCAAGTACCAATCGAAATTACTTTAAGCTCTTCGTCCATTGCTACACCTAAACCATTTCCTCGAGCATAGCGAAGCGCAATCGGACCATCATTATATTTAAGTGCCGTATTAACTAAATGCTGTCCCTCATTTTCATCTTTAGCCATCATAACGACAATGTTTGGAACATGTCGTAAAAAAGCAATGTCAAATACACCTTGATGTGTTTCACCATCAGCACCAACTAAACCAGCTCGGTCAATTCCGATGAAAACATTTAAATTTTGACGACAAATATCATGAACGACCTGGTCATAAGCTCTTTGTAAGAAAGTCGAGTATATCGCTAAAAACGGCTTCATATCTTGTGTCGCCAGACCTGCTGCTACTGTAGCGGCATGCTGTTCAGCAATTCCAACATCAAACATACGATCAGGAAATTCCTGAGCAAAAGCTTCTAATTTAGAACCAACAGGCATTGCTGGTGTAATAGCTACAATTCGCTCATCTTCACGTGCAAGTTTTTGAACGGTATCACTTACTAATTTACTCCAGGCAGGACCTATTACTTTTGGTTTTACAAAGTCACCCGTTTCAATCTTATATGGACCTGTTCCGTGCCAGGTGCCAACTTTATCAGATTCTGCAGGTTGATATCCCTTACCCTTTTTGGTAATGACATGAAGTAAGACAGGCCCTGAAGTCTTTTTAGCATATTGAAGATTTTCAAACAAATCATCATAGTTATGTCCATCAACAGGACCTAAATAAGTAAAGCCTAATTCTTCGAAAAAGACGCCTGAAACTAGCATATACTTTAAGCTGTCTTTCACTCGTTCAGCTGTAGCCGCAAGCTTCCCACCTACTGCAGGAATTTTCTTCAATAGATATTCCAGCTCATCTTTAACCCAATGGTATTTGCCAGCTGTACGGAGTCTTCCAAGGACATTATGAAGTGCCCCAACATTTGGAGCAATCGACATTTCGTTATCATTTAAAACAACAATCATATCTTTTTGCTCATGTCCAATATGGTTTAGTGCTTCTAGGGCCATCCCACCTGTTAAGGCACCATCTCCAATAATTGGAATAATATGTTCTTTAGATTTTTTAATGTCTCTTGCAATCACCATCCCCATTGCAGCGGAAAGTGATGTAGAGCTATGACCGGTTTCCCATACATCATGCTCACTTTCATCGCGTTTTGGAAATCCAGAAAGTCCTTTATATTGGCGTAACGTATCAAAATCACCAGCACGACCAGTTAAGATTTTATGAACATAAGATTGATGACCAACATCCCAAATAAATTTATCCTGAGGACTATCAAACACTTTATGAAGGGCAATTGTTAATTCAACAACACCCAAATTAGGTCCAATATGCCCACCTGTTTCAGATAATTTTTCTATAAGAAATTGACGAATTTCTGCACTAAGTTTTTCGAGTTCATTGTTAGATAATGTTTTTAAAAAGCTAGGGTCTTTAATGGATAGAAGATCCAAATGGATCACTCACTTTCAATTCAGTTTGATTCTCTAGTCGATTTCATTACTTCTATTATATTCTTGTCTATCTATTTTAACGTAAAAATCTTATATTTGAAAACGTTTTTAAGAATTCAATCATTCTCTGTTTTTGATAATCATAACGTTTTGCAAGCAAAAAAAACTTACCATAAAAATGCTATAATTACAATGATTTATGTATATAATTGACTTTTATTACGCTTGAAAACGTTTAATCTTTATTCGAAATACAGATATCTAAAAAAAACCGTTACCAAACGGAAACGGTTTTTTAATCAATGATCTCTTTTGGCAATTAAGTCACACATTTGTTCTAATAATTCAGATGGAACAGACAGGCTTTTTATTAGTTGTTTTGCTTTTGTAATGTGATCCTCAAGCTTTGTTTTTGCTCCTTGCATCGTTAAGAGTGAAGGATATGTTGTTTTTTCATTAACCGTATCAGAGCCTACAGGCTTTCCTAGTTTATCTTGGTTTCCTTCTAGATCTAAAATATCATCTCGGATTTGGAACGCAATTCCAACATGATAGGAAAACTCTCGTAGCTTGTTAATATCTTCTTCTGGCGCTTCAGCTAATATAGCTCCAGCAATAATACTAAAAGCGAGTAGTTTTGCTGTTTTGTTTTCATGAATAGACTGAAGCTCTTCTATGCTTAACTTTTTTGCTTCGCCTTCCATGTCAGCAACCTGTCCACCAACCATTCCTTCTGCACCAGATGCTTTAACAAGTTCAGATATTAGTCTAAGCTTCTGTTCAGCTGAACAAGTTGGATCGTTTGCAATTAGGGCAAAGCTTTGAGTTAATAATCCATCACCAGCTAGCACAGCTATTGCTTCACCAAATACTTTATGATTTGTTGGTTTTCCTCGTCTTAAATCGTCATCATCCATACAAGGTAAATCATCATGTATTAATGAATAAGTATGAATCATTTCGATTGCACAGGCAGTCGCCAAGCCAAGTTCTTCAGGTTTATTATATGTATGAAGTACAGCTAAAACTAAGATTGGTCGTAAGCGCTTCCCACCTGCTTCTAGCGAATAAATCATTGACTCTTGTAAAGATTTAGGTGTTTGAAGTTCTTTTATGTATAAAGGAAGCGCCTCTTCAATCTTTTGTTTTCTAGTACTTAAAAAATCGTTTAACATATTGGTCACGATTTTTCTTCCTCCTGAAGCTCAAATGGCTTTAGCTCTCCATCTTCACGTAAAATAAAGTCCATTTGTTTTTCAACATGCTGAAGCTTATCATGACATAACTTTGAAAGTTCCATTCCTTTTTGAAAATATTCAATAGCTTTTTCTAGAGGAACATCACCCTCTTCAAGCTTGCCAACAATCTCTTCTAACTGTTGCATCGCAGTTTCAAATGAAACTTCTTCATTTTTAGTTTGCTTTTCATCACTCATGTATTGTTCGCTCCTCTGTCCCCTGAACTTGACAATCAATCTGACCATCTTTTAATTGTACTTTCAGTTTTTGCCCTGTTTTTATATCATTTACGCTTTTTATGAGCTTGTCATCTTGATAAACAAGACTATATCCACGATCCATAATCTTTAAAGGACTTAATGCATTTAGTTTAGCAAGTGTTCCTTGAAATTGCGACTGTTTATGCGTTATCAATGTACTCATTTCCCTGTTTAGCTTTTTAAGTAAAGCTTCATGCTCTAAATTCGATCTTTTTATTTGATCTTTTGGATGCACTTGGGCCAAACGGTTCTGCAAATACATATAGTTATCTCTTTTGCGATTGATTGTTCTTTGGCCTTCTTTTGATAATCGGTCCATCATTGTGTCTAGTTGCTGTTCTTTTTGTAGATAAAGCTGCTTCGGATAACGAAATGCATAAGAATTTCGATAATGATTCAGCTTTTCTTTCTGAGAATTTACCTTCTCTTGTAAAGCTCGTTTCACCCTATTTTTCCGTTCTAACACACGATCAATCAAATCACTGGCATGCGGAACAGCTTGCTCTGCTGCACCTGTCGGGGTTGGGGCTCGTAAATCTGCAACAAAGTCAGCAATTGTAAAGTCTGTTTCATGGCCCACAGCAGAGATAATTGGCACATTTGAAGCAAAGATCTCTCTTGCCACAATTTCTTCATTAAAGGCCCAAAGCTCCTCTATAGAACCACCACCTCGTCCAACGATTAAAACGTCCAATGTTCCTAGTTTATTGGCCGTTTTAATGGCTTTTGCAACCGAAGCACCGGCTTGCACACCTTGAACAAGGGCTGGAATGAGGATTACTTTAGCTAGAGGGTAACGCCTGTTTATTGTTGTTAATATATCACGTATGGCCGCTCCAGTTGGTGAAGTTATGACTCCAACTTGATTCGGGTATTTTGGTATGGTTTTTTTATGTATTTCATCAAAAAGTCCTTCTTTTTGAAGCTTCTTCTTTAACTCCTCGTATGCTAGGTATAAGCTACCGATTCCGTCTGGCTGCATTTCCTTTACATAAACTTGATAGCCACCACTTTGTTCATAAACAGAAATTTCCCCACGCATTAATACCTTCATACCATTCTCTGGTCGAAACTTTAATGATTTATTTGCCCCAGCAAACATAACTGCTTGAATTCGTGCTTTTTCATCTTTTAGAGTAAAATACATATGGCCGCGGCTATGTAAATTAAAGTTTGAGATTTCCCCCTTAATCCAAATGTCTGACAGGTGTGGGTCAACATCAAATTTACGTTTTATATATTTTGTTAGAGCTGTAACCGTTACATATTTTGGTTCATTCATTTGCCTGCCTCCTTCCCTTAACAAAAAAATTGAAGGAAGGACAGAATATGAAGTTCCATTCTGCCCTTTTTTTGAATTTCCTATTATAAGTTACTTATTTCGTTTCTAGAAATTGCTTGGCAGATTGAACAGTGTTATGCGCAAGCATAGTAATTGTCATTGGACCTACTCCACCTGGAACAGGAGTTAGATAACTTGCAACTTCTTTAGCTTCGTCAAAAACAACGTCCCCTACTAATTTTCCGGTTTCAAGACGATTAACACCAACATCAATGACAACCGCACCTGGTTTAATTTGATCGCCTTTAATAAAATTAGCTCGTCCAACAGCAGCCACCAAAATATCTGCTTCCTTTGTATAGGAAGTTAAATCTTTTGTTTTGGAATGACAATAAGTTACTGTTGCATGTTCATTTAATAATAGTTGTCCAACAGGTTTTCCGACAATATTGCTTCTTCCAACAACAACCACGTTTTTGCCAGCCATTTCTACGCCGACCGATTTTATCATTTCTACAATACCAGCAGGTGTACATGGTAAAAATGTTTCTTGCCCTGTCATCATGCGACCGATATTAATTGGGTGGAAGCCATCAACATCTTTTTGAGGTGAAATTTTCTCTACAACAGCTGTTTCATTAATATGTACCGGAAGCGGAAGCTGAACTAAAATACCATGATATTCATCATTATTATTATAGCTTTCGATCACATCAAGCAGCTCATTTTCCGAAAGACTTTCAGGGAAATGTTCTAATTTAAACCCTACACCGATTTCTTCAGCAGCTTTTTGCTTTCCTCTAATATAAGAGAGTGATGCTGGATTGTCCCCTACTAAAATAACAACAAGTTTCGGTAGCAAGCCTTTTGCTTTAATTTGTTCTACCTCAACAGCCAACTCACTTCTTTTTGTTTTAGATAACTCTTTACCATCAATTATTGTTGCAGCCATTCCTTATTCCTCCTCAATTATCCCTAATTAAATCTCTAAATTTTGTTTAATTTTAGAAAGAACACCATTAACAAACTTGCTAGAATGATCATCCCCAAATGCTTTTGCAAGTTCCACTGCTTCATCAATTGTCACATTAGCAGGAACATCTTGTTCATATTTTAGCTCATAGGCAGCCATACGAAGAATGGTTTTATCAATGTTTGCCAAGCGATCAATTGTCCAATTTACAAGATGAGGACTTATTAGCTCATCAAGCTCTTTTTCATGCTCAATTGTTCCGAAAACAAGTTGATTCATAAATTCATTAGAACGTTCTTCATCTAAAGCATGTTCAATTGCTTCATTGGGATCTGTATTACTTACATTCACTTGAAAAAGCGCTTGAAGGGCCTTTTCTCTTGCTGTTCTTCGTTTCATCCTTTACTTGCTCCTTTAATGTTAAAAAATGTCGAATGTCATAATGTGATCATAACATATCTCACAAACATATTCATTCAGAAATCACCTGTTTTTTAGGAATTCCCGAATGAAAAGGCTTTTTTTATAAAAAACATTCGTTGTTTTAAATTTGATATTTTCTTTTCCTTACTGTTTTTAACTATAATCCTATTTGATTATGTAAAGCATTTAGATTAAAAAGAATATTGCTTTATTATCAATATAACCAGTCATAAAGATTCTATAATCACATGATACCGTTTCATGTAAGAAAAACCTGACCCCCCTGGTTATTTGTATTTACAAACATCCAGTCAATCCTACCATCTTATCATACAAAAAAAGAAACCAAAGGAAGATCCTTTGGCTCACAGACACATATATCTTTACTAGAAGAAAGAAATGTTACATTTCTTGGTCTACTTCTACTTCATTTGTTTTCGTCTCAAATTGAACACCAACAACGTGAATATTTACTTCATTCACCTCTAAAGCTGTCATATTTAACAACGCTTGGCGGATATTGTCTTGAATTTTTTGGGCAACAGTTGGAATAGAAACTCCGAAGATCATGACGCAGTAAACTTCGATTATAATTCCTTCTTCAGTTAAATCAACTTTTACACCTTTTCCGTGATTTTTCTTTCCAAGTCTCTCCACAACACCTGCAGCAAAATTACCACGCATTGATGCTACTCCTTCAATTTCTGAAGCCGCAATACCTGCAATGACTTCAATTACCTCAGGAGCAATCTCGACCTTACCTAAACCGTTGTTTTCAGGATTCATCTCTAAAACATTATTAGTATCTTTCAAGAATCAGCACCTCCGTGTAATTTTATGACTCCATAACCTTATGCAATTCTAAGAATTTCGTATTAAAATCTCCACTTACAAACTTTTCATGCTCAAGCAGTCTCAAATGGAATGGAATGGTTGTCGATATTCCCTCAATTACAAATTCACTTAATGCACGCTTCATTCGAGAAATTGCTTCTTCCCTGGTTGCACCGTAAGTAATAAGTTTCGCAATCATTGAATCATAATACGGTGGAATAGAGTAACCAGGGTATACCGCTGAGTCCACTCTAACACCCAAACCACCCGGCGGCAAGTACATTTGAATCTTACCAGGTGACGGCATGAAGTTCTTTTCAGGATTTTCTGCGTTAATACGACATTCAATTGACCACCCATTAAAAGTAACTTCTTCTTGTGTAACAGACAATTTTTCACCAGAAGCAACCTTAATCTGTTCTTTAATTAAGTCAATTCCAGTTACCATTTCTGTTACTGGGTGTTCCACTTGTATTCGCGTATTCATTTCCATAAAGTAATACTTCTTATTCACATGATCAAAAATAAACTCAACTGTTCCTGCTCCAGTATACGCAACAGCTTCTGCAGCTTTGACCGCAGCATCACCCATTTGCGCTCGAATTTCTTCAGTTAGTGCAGGAGATGGTGTTTCTTCAATTAGCTTTTGAAGTCTTCTTTGGATAGAGCAATCACGCTCACCTAAGTGAATTGTGTTACCATGGCTATCTGCTAACACCTGGATTTCAACATGGCGGAAATCTTCAATGTACTTTTCGATATATACACCTGGATTTCCAAATGCTGTAGCAGCTTCTTGTTGGGTAATTTCAATACCCTTTACTAAAGCTTGCTCATCTTTTGCAACACGAATCCCTTTTCCGCCACCGCCAGCTGTAGCTTTAATTATAACAGGATATCCCATCTCATTTGCTAGTTTTTTGGCATCATCAATGCTTTCAATAATACCTCTTGAACCTGGAACAATTGGCACCCCAGCTTCACGCATTGTCTCACGCGCAACATCTTTTGTTCCCATTTTTGAAATTGCCTCTGCACTTGGCCCGATAAAAATGATGTTTACTTCTTTACAAAGCTCTGCAAAATCAGCATTTTCAGCTAAAAATCCATATCCAGGATGAATAGCATCACTTTCAGTAAGCTTTGCTACACTAATAATATTTGTAAAGTTTAAGTAGCTGTCCTTTGAAGCAGTTGGTCCGATACAGTATGCTTCATCAGCAAGCTGTACATGTAAAGCTTCACGGTCTGCTTCGGAAAAAACAGCTACGGTTTCAATCTCAAGTTCTTTGCATGCACGAATAATTCGAACAGCTATTTCTCCTCGATTTGCAATTAGTATTTTCTTAATCATATTTTATGCTCCTTATTCAGGCTTAACTAAGAATAAAGGTTGACCATATTCAACTAGTTGTCCATTCTCAGCTAGTATTTCGACGATCTCACCCTTTACTTCAGCTTCGATTTCATTAAAGAGTTTCATCGCTTCTACAATACATACAACAGTGTCATTCGTCACCTTTGAACCAACTGATACATAATTACCTGCTTCAGGTGAAGAAGCTGCATAGAATGTTCCTACCATTGGAGAAGTGATCTTATGTAAGTTTGATGTGTCAGCTTTAGTCTCTTCTGTCTTTGGTGCAGAAGCCTCTTGAACAGGCTGTTGAGTTGGGACAGGTTGTGGTTGTGTAGACACTACTTCCACAGGTGGAGCGGCTACTACATTTCTTACAACTGTTTCAACTTCCTGTGATTGCTTTTTCATTTTTATTTTGGAACCATCTTGTTCAAATGTAAATTCATTAATAGAAGATTGATCAATTAACTTAATAATTTCTCTTATTTCTTGTATTTTTAGCATGCTTAGGCACCCCTTTAATTCATTGATCATGTGGATACATGATCTGCTAATTTATAATCTAGTACTAAAACTTAGTCCCATAATACCATCTTACAGTACATGTGAGAAGAAATTCAACAATAATTCTACCCATTTCTTTTCGTTTCTACCGGGAATAAGTAGATTTATTTTACTATTGTGCTATATTTTAGGGTTTCCAAAAACGGTATGAGACAAAAAAGGTCAACCCTATTCTTTAGAAACTAACCTTTCTTGTTACTTTTTAGATTATTTATCTCTTACTGGCTGAAATGTCACGATAACATCTTCCATGTTTTCCATTTCATCTTTTACAAGTAGCATGATTTCATTTGCAGCTGTCTTGCTATGTTCTTCTGCTTTAATCGTAATTTTCACATCATTTCCTTCAGCACGTACTAAAGCATCATCAAAACCTTTTGATTTGATTAAAGTTTCTAAAAGCATTTCTTTTCGTGCTGCATCATTTAAAGCTTCCATTTCGTCATAAGCATCACTTTTTTCTTCCGCTGACGCGTTATTGCTAGCTACAATAGCTTGTAATTGCTCTTTCATTTCATTACGTTGATCATCTAATTGCATACGTAAATCTGTAAATAACTCATCACTAGAAACACTAGAGATTACTGTTCCATCTTCTAACTCTTCTGTTTGAATGTCAGCTTCTTCTCCTGCCTCTGTTCCTTCGCCTTCAGTTGCTTCACCTTCAGTTTTCTCACCTTCAGTTCCTTCTTCTGCAGGTTGCTCTTCTGTAGCTTCTTCAGCTGTTGCATCTTCACTTACTTCTTGATCTTCACCTGTCATCACGATATTACCTGCTCCACCTTCAGGAGATGTTACGTAATAAACTGATAATACCACCACTAAACTTAACATTGTTAATAACCAAACCGTTTGTTTTTTCAACATCATCTATTCATCCTCCTTCATTTTTTTCGATGCTACAGCTACACGATGGCTAGGTACTCCCAGCACCCGTGTCACTGACTCTACTATTGTTTTTTTTATATGAATGTTGTCAGCACCCTCGGCAACAATTAGAACCCCGCGAATTTCCGGCTTTTGTGTTTGAACAATAATTGGAGTCTCTTTTTCACCATCCTGGATGATGACAACTTGTTCATCAATTGATTGATCTTCCACTTCTCGTTTCCCACCTTCACGATCAGTTTCTGTTGTTTTTTGGCTTTGGGAAACGCTGTTTTTTTCAATTATTTTCTTTGCTGTTGAATCGACATTTACAACAACATGTACATTTCCTACACCTGAGACTGTTTCAAGCACTTCTTTTAGCTGATTTTCGTATTCAGCCTCATAATCAGAGATGGAGCCAGTCGTATCACCCTTTGCCTGCTTAAACACTTCTGTACTTTCAGCTTCCTCGGTACTAGATGTGACCGGTAGTGCATTTTGTACAGAATCCTCACTACTTGTAAAGAGATTACTAAACAGCATGAATGCTACGCCTAGCACAAATACGAGAATAAAATAATGATATTTTGATGGTTTTTTAGAATCTGACTGACCAAGCATTGACTTTAGCTTATCAATGAAGCTTTCTTTATTACTCATCTAATGACTCCTCCCCCTTTCCAAGTCTATTGAGATTTTTTTCTTCTTCAACTTCCCAAATTTCAGCTAATGATGCTGTCATTTTCGCTACTTGAACTTCATCCAATTGCTCTTCTTTTACTAATTCGTTTGTCGTATCAATGGAGACAGGCTGAACAACTTCAACCGACCCATCCTCTGCAGCATCTTTTACTACATTTGGTTTTAAGATGACCTGAATATGTTGCAAGTCTTTTTGAGAATTGATTTCTTCTACTTGTTCGTTTTCGGAAAGGTGGATCGTATCAATCATGACATCATAACTTTGCACCAGCTCCTCTTCTGCCATCGTTTTCATTTGGACAGCCATTTGTTTTAAAATATATGCACGTTGTGAGGCTTGTATTTCTTTTTTCTGAAATTCTATTAAATTTTTTCCGGTTTCACCTTCTGAAGAAGCTTGTAATCGGAAATCATTCAAAACGTCATTCATATCTGCAGAAAATATTTTAAAGATTGGATTAATAATGACAATGATTAACAATAAACTGATCACCATCTTCGCATATTTCTGCATAGATGAATTTGGTAGAAGCAGGTCGATAACAACAGCCAGCAAAATAAATACGATAATATTGGTAATCCATTCTGTTAAAAATGACATCGTAGATTCCTCCTTTACCGCATCATCATTGTCAGATTTCCTGCAGCAATGATGACCGTTAAACTCAAGAAAAACATGAGAGAAACGATTGCTAGTGCTGCAAAGATATAAATAACGCTTTTACTAATAATATCTAAACAGGTGATAACCGGACCTCCGCCAAGCGGCTGAAGGATAGATGCAGCAAATTTATAAATAAATGCTAGAGATAAGACTTTAATCGCCGGAAATGCGGCAATAAATAAAAGAATCGCTACCCCGATTACACCCACTGTATTCTTTAATAAAACTGAAGCACTAATCACTGTATCAGTTGCATCAGTAAACATCCGACCTAGTACTGGTATAAAGTTTCCAGTAATAAACTTTGCTGTACGAATGGTGATTCCATCTGACACAGCTGCAGATGCACCCTGGACGGATATCACCCCAAGAAAGATTGTTAGAAATGAAGCTAGTAAGCCGATGCTTATATTTCTTAACAGTCCCGCTAGCTGAGTTACTTTATATTGATCTGTTAACGTACTAACAATACTTAATAAAGCTGATAAAAATAGAAGCGGTAAAACTACATTTTGGATTAATAATCCACTAGTGTTCATTAAAAAGATAATCACTGGATGGAAAAATGCCGCTGAAATGATTCCCCCTGATGAAGCCATTAAGGCTAATAACAACGGTATAAGAGCTAAAATAAAATTTGTCATTGACTCGATTGCATTCGTTGTATATTCAATCGCAACATGGAAACTGTTCAACGCAATAATTATTAACACCATGTATACCAATGCGTATGCAACTTTACTAACAGTACTCTGGTTAAAAGCATTTTGCAGCAACTGAAGCAGCATACTAAAGATGGTTAATAATATTAATGTACCAAGCAGCTTTCCATTTGCGATTAATTCATGAAACAAAAACTTGAGAAATGCCTTCATCCATTCTTGAAAGGAAAGCTCTTTTTCACCACTTAAAAATTGAAGCAAGCTTCCTTTCTGACTTTCTGGTAAAAATCCCCCGTATTCCGTCATTACCGCATCCCAATATGTTTTAATATCGGTGACATCAAGTTTCTCAACTTGTTCATTTACAAATGTTTCTGCATTCAATTCCATTTCCGGATCTTCCGTTTCCTGAGGTGCTGTCGTGGAGGCTTGTACACTTATTGGGATCGCAAGAAAAATAGAAACAAAGAGTAAGGTATAAAGAAATGCTCTCATTCACACACCTCCACTAAAGGGTGTTCCGCAGCATCAATTAGGTGGGGGGGACCCTTGAAACCCCCCCCCCCCCCCCCCCCCCCCCCCCCCCCCCCCCCCCCCCCCCCCCCCTCTCATCATTCACACACCTCCACTAAACATGTCAAATAGAGTAATAATTGTAGTGATTGCTAGTTAATTCGTGGATGTTTCTTATGTTGAGAGGTCAGAGATGAGTTTGTAGGGCGTTGTAGCCCTTTATGAGATAACAATTAAGTTCCAGGTATCATCCCAAGTACTGTTTCAATAATGACAGTTAAAATTGGAATCGCCATTGTTAATATCAGGATTTTCCCACCCAATTCAATCTTAGATGCGATGGCACCTTGTCCAGCATCTTTCGTGATCTGTGCACCAAATTCTGCGATATAAGCAATTCCAATGATTTTTAAAATAGTCTCTACATAAATGAGATTTACATTTGCATTAAATGCAATCCTCTCTACCATCCTAACGATTTCATACACCTGATCTATTAAAAACAGAAAAATAACACAGCCGACAAACACAACAAGCATAAAGGCGAAGGTCGGCTTTTGTTCTTTTACAATAAGGGCGAGAAAGGTTGCAATTAGTACCTAGTCCGACGATTTGTATGATTTCGATAGTTGTCGCCCCCTTACCCTTGGAAAAGAAAGACAGATTTTATCTTCTTGAATAGATCATCTACTATGGAAGCGACCATGAATAAGATATAAATAAAGCCAATGAGTGTAACCCATTGTGCGTATTCTTTTTTTCCCATTTGATCTAAAATTGTGTGAAGAAATGCAACGACGATTCCTATCCCGGCAATTTGAAAGATCGTGTTAATATCTACACCCACCTAAAGACGACTCCCTTCCACTTCTACATCAATAAAATAACTAAAAGTAATCCTGATAATACACCTAAGCTTTTCACCATTTTTTCATAGCGATTTTGACGGTCAATGGCATCTGCTTCTTCTCTTTCTAAATGAGAAAGGGCTAATTTTATATGCTTCTGCTGTGAAACACGATCATGCTGTCCTAAGGTTTCCCCAAATTGCTTTAGGACTTCGTACTCTCCTTGCTTAAACGCCGTAAAACGCCAAATTTCTTGCAGACTCTCCTCCCAAGCCCCTTTGACACTTGTGTGACCCTTAACCAGCTTTTTAGCAAACTGTTCAAAAAACCATGATAACGGCTTAGGCAGCTGCTTTGAGATATTTTGTGACGCAACAATAAGAGAGGTATGACCATACATAATTTCTGCCTCCAGTGATTGTAAAGCAACCTTAAGCTGCCTTAGTTGCCGCGTTCTTTGACTCAAGTGCTTTGCCGCTTCAAAACCCACCCAGGTTGTTGCAATGACAATGAGAATCGCACCTACCCATTTAATCATTTATGCAACACTTCCTTTTTTAGTAAGTGCTGACCATGATTGTTTAAAATTTGTTGAACTGTTCCTGGACCATCCCTTCTAGTCAGCTCTACATAACGATCAAAGACGTTGGCTTCGAATAACGCTTTTAAGCTTGGCCGATTCAACAACTCACTTGCACGATATCCATGTACCGTTACAAATAATTGAACTCCCGCATGAACAGCCTCCATTACAGCTTCTGCATCCTCTAACGTACCAATTTCATCAACAACCAACACGTCAGGACTCATTGACCTGATCATCATCATCATTCCCTCAGCCTTTGGACAAGCATCAAGAACATCCACACGTTCACCTAATTGATGCTGCGGAACACCCTTTACACACCCGGCAATTTCCGATCTTTCATCAACAATTCCTACTTTTTTGGATTCAATTTGTTGATACCCATTACTAATTAAGCGAGCGAAATCTCTTAATAGAGTCGTTTTTCCTGTTTGAGGAGGGCCAATAATTAATGTATTCAACCATTTTTGTTGATAAAGATAGGGAATATATTTCTCAGCGATACCTATCTTTTCTTTTGCAATTCGGATATTAAACGATGTTACATCACGAATGGCTTTGACTCGTCCATTTTCTGTAATGACTCGTCCAGATAAACCGACTCGATGTCCTCCTCGGACGGTGATATAACCCTTTTTTAATTCATCCTCTAATGTGTAAATGGAGTAATGACTTAGCTCATTTAATAGATTGATGGAATCCTCATAGGTTGTGTTATAAGAAAGAAAGACAGGCTTTCCAGCAATAATCACTTCAACTCTTTTCATAACACGTATTCGGATTTCTTCTATTCGAGACAGACTTGCAGGGTGAAGCTTCACAAGTTCTTTGCTAATCGATTCCGGAAGCATTTCTATCATTTCCTTCATTTCGCTTCCTCCTATTAACCTATTCGTTACTCTAATGTATGCAGGCTTGACCATAATCATTACTTATTTACATAATGTTTTGAAGGAAGTAGCCGCGTTCACTTATAAATTCCAAATAAGATAAAAAACACCCCAAGACCGATAAATAATAATTTGGCATAAGATAATTGATCAGCAATGTGAAAGATTCCAATCGTCATTGTTATAATAAAAATGACCGGACCTACAATTGCTAACAAAGAATTGATCGTAACAGCCTTCTTTACATCATTAAAGACAAGCATTAATATCGCAGCTGTAAGTTCAATTGAAGCAGATAAAAACCTCAGTCCAGCCATTGTCATAACAGTAGAATCAATATGAGAGAATATTCGTTTCATGTTGTCCTCCTAAAACACAGTTTGTACAACATATGCTGCAAAGCGAAAAATTAGACAGAAAAAAAGAGATGCATACTCTGCATCTCTTTTCCTTACTATATTAAATTATGCACGTGAAACATAAGAAGCTTCAGTTGTGTTAATGATTAAACGATCACCTTGGTTGATAAAGAATGGAACTTGAACTGTTAAACCAGTTTCTAGAGTAGCTGGTTTAGTTCCACCAGAAGCAGTGTCTCCTTTAATACCAGGTTCTGTTTCTGTTACTTCTAATTCAACTGAATTTGGTAATTCCACCCCTAGAGTTTCTGTACCAAACATCACAATTTGAACTTCCATATTTTCTTTAAGAAACTTTAATTCATACTCAATTTGAGAAGAGTTTAATTCAATTTGATCATATGTTTCTGTATCCATAAACGCATGTTGGTCGCCATTTGCATATAAATATTGCATTCTGCGTGTTTCAATTTGCGCTTTTGCTACTTTTTCACCCGCACGGAATGTTTTTTCTTGAACAGCACCTGTACGTAAGTTACGTAATTTTGAGCGAACAAACGCTGCTCCTTTTCCAGGTTTAACGTGTTGGAAATCCATTACACGCCAAATGCCGTTGTCTACCTCGATTGTTAAACCTGTGCGAAAATCATTTACTGAAATCATTTAAAAAATCCTCCTAGTGATATATAAATAAGGAATGGTAAACGTATATTTACATCATTCTCTATAAGAAAAGCGCTGGAGCTAGACACCAAAACTTATCACAAAATTTTATACTATTATAAAATAATAAGATCTTTCAGTGAATGAGTTAAAGACTCATTTCCTTTTTCCGTGATTACTGTATCATCCTCAATTCTTACTCCACCAAGGCCAGCTACATAGATACCCGGTTCAACCGTGACAACCATCCCTTGCTCAAGAACTGTATCCGATTTAAAGGAAAGGGCTGGACCTTCATGAACCTCCATACCAAGACCATGTCCGGTAGAATGCCCAAAGTACTCCCCATATCCTTGCTCTTTTATGTAATCACGTGTTAAGGCATCTGCTTGTTTACCAGTTAAACCTGGCTTAATGCCGCTCATGCCTCGTAATTGAGCCTCTAGAACAATCGAATAGATTTTCTTAAGCTCATCACTTGGTTCACCTACTGCAAACGTTCTAGTAATATCTGAACAGTATCCTTTGTAGTATGCACCAAAGTCAAGTGTTACAAAATCACCTTTTTCAATTTCCTTTTCACTCGCTACACCATGAGGTAAAGCCGAGCGATACCCTGAGGCTACAATGATGTCAAAAGATGATGAAACAGCTCCGTTTTTTCTCATGAAAAATTCAAGCTCATTTGCCACATCAATTTCTTTTAACCCTGGTTTTATGTAAGTTAAAATGTGCTTATAAGCCGCATCCGCTATTTCAGCAGCTTCCTTTAATATCTTAATCTCTGCTGGTGACTTAATCAAGCGTAACTTTTCCACAGCACCTGAAACTGGAATAAATTCACTGCTCTTTAATGCTTCTTTGTACGAAGAAAATAATTGGTAAGTTAAAGAATCTTGTTCAAAACCAAGTCGTTTTATACCAAGCTTTTCAACTTGATTTGCTACCTCCTCAATAATTGGGCCAGTATGCTGAACAATTTCAAAACCTTCAACTTCCTTTGCTGCTTGTTCTGTATAACGGAAGTCTGTTATAAAAACTGCTTTGTCTCCTGAAATGACTACCACACCAGCCGTACCGGTAAAACCAGTCATATATCTTCTATTATAACTGCTCGTTATTAAAAGACCGTCAATTGATAATTCTTTAAAACGTTGACGAATTTTTTCAAGTTTCATATTTTAGCCTCCAATTCGTTCTTTTAATGCTAATATCGCCAGCTCATATCCTTTAAAGCCGAGTCCAATAATTTGCCCAACTGTAACCGGTGCTGTTACAGATGTATGTCTGAATTCCTCTCTTGCATGAATATTTGAGATATGTACTTCAATGACTGGTATAGAGATGCTCGCAATCGCATCACGTATTGCATAACTATAATGTGTAAAAGCACCAGGGTTTATAACAATACCATGATATTGCTCACTCGCTTCATGAATCGCATCAATTAAATCACCTTCATGATTTGATTGAAAGCATGTAACCTCACAATTTACTTTTTCACCAATTGTTAAAAGGTCTTTCTCCAGATCTGTTAATGTTTTTGAACCGTATATTTCAGGTTCTCTTAATCCAAGCCTGTTTAGATTTGGACCATTAATAACTAAAACCTTCATGACTCCCTTACACCTCACAGTTAATCCTTAAGTTAAACTAGTCTGTTAATATCGCAAAGAAGCACACTTCACAATGCAATTAACAAATAAGCTTATACATAATAGTATAAAAAAAGAATGTTCATCACATGAACATTCTATCATATCTAAACATATCTCTACTAATGTTTCCTTCAGCTTTCCGGATTCGCTTGGAATTCATTGTAATCAAATGAAATCGAGTAACCAACAAATGCACCATATAAAATATAAAGACATAATGTAGTAACAACAGTTCCACGTGGTAGTTCAAAAACCGTATCCAAATTAGGAAAGATTGGATTTAACACAAAGAAAACTAATGCCCACAAGGCTCCACCAAATGCAACACCAATCCACAAGGATTTAAATCGTTTCAGTATAGCAAAATAAGCTAATGCCACACCGATAGATACAAGACCAAGGATAACGATACTTATTAGTTGCCCTAAAGTGCCATCCTTCCAATCTCCTAATGCGAATGGCTGAAGAATTAAGTTTGGACTAACCTCCGTAAAATTTAAATAATAAGAAAAATATGCTAGCAAGCTCCAAAATACTCCTCCAACAAAACCTGTAGATATTGTTTTTCCGATCGTTGACATTGGTTCTTCTTTCTTGTTCTGTTCTAATTTAGGATTATCTTCCAGCTTTTGTTCATCATCATTTTGTTTCTTTTTATCCGCCATTTTCCAACACCTCCATTATTACTATGTCCAATTTTTTGATTGTCCATGTTTTTAGAAATACAGTTTTTTAATGAAGAAATTAAAAAACTGTATTAGAGTTATTGGTGCACCAAAAAATCTTTTACAACAAAGATGAACCAAGTAAGTTTATGTGCACCAAGTCAGGATAATTTTCAAATAAAATGGAAATTCCATGTCTAGCAGGAAAAAGCATGGGTATAATGTAAATAAAGGAATGTTTTCCATGTTATTGGATACACTAACGAAGATAACATGAAATTTAAGGTTTTATTTTGACAAAATATCCAACCATGAACAGAATAGAAATACGCAATCATATTGTTCATTTCTAAACATCGCTCTAGAGGTTTCCTTTCAAATTCTGTATTATAGAGATAATAGCTAAACATTGTATTAGACGTTGTTTACTTTAATGAAGAATTAGGAATAGATAGGTTGGTGTCATATGTCAAATCAAAACAAGCCTGCATATGGTGGGCAAGCTGTTGTCGAGGGTGTTATGTTCGGTGGTAAGCATCACTATGTAACAGCCATTCGACGAAACGATAACTCAATTGATTATTTTCATTTACCCAGAAAAAATCAAACTGTTTTATCAAAACTTAAAAAAATACCCTTTTTAAGAGGTATTGTTGCCATTATCGAAGCGAGTGCAAATGGTTCAAAGCATCTAAATTTTGCTACTGAACGTTTTGAAGTAGATCCTGAAAATGACGAAAAAATGTTAGCTGAGAAAAAGAATGACTCAAAGCTTACGATGTGGCTGGGAATTGCAGCGGTCGGGGTACTTTCATTTTTCTTCGGAAAAGTCATTTTTACTCTTCTACCCGTTTTTTTAGCCGAATTTTTCCGCCCCCTTATATCATCAGACTTCGGGCAAATTCTCTTAGAAGGTGCTTTCAAACTTATGTTACTTTTAGCATATATATATGCTATATCTTTTACACCTTTAATTAGGAGGGTATTTCAATACCACGGTGCAGAGCATAAGGTAATTAATACTTATGAAAACAACTTGGAATTAACTGTTGAAAATGTTCAAAGTCAATCTCGACTGCATTACAGATGTGGTAGTAGCTTTATCTTATTCACAGTAATAGTTGGTGTGTTTGTTTACACTCTTGTTCCGACCGACCCTCTATGGCTGCGAATCGTGAACAGACTAGCCTTGATACCTGTTGTATTAGGCATTTCCTTCGAAGTGTTACAGCTAACGAATAAAGTTCGTGAAATACCAGTGTTACGCTATTTAGGATATCCAGGACTCTGGTTACAGCTGTTAACAACAAAGGAGCCTACAAACGATCAAGTTGAAGTGGCGATTGCAAGCTTTAACGAATTAATTCGAATGGAAAAAGAGACAGAAACATCTACTGAACAAATTGTTTAATGTGAATCTACTTTGATTGGTATTTTTTCTTGGAGGTGGTCATATGAATCGTCGTGTGAATTGGATTGTCATGATTGTTATTTCTTTAGGGGTTATTGGTTTTATTACAACGTTAGTATCTGATCCTCTATGGCTTTTGAAACAAATCGCCATCTATGCTGCTATTGCTGGTTTAATCTATCTTGTTTATCGATTATTCTCAAGAAGAAGAATGGGCAAAGAACATTCCTCTTATATGAAAGCTGCAAAGCAATCTAAAAGACGTTTTGACGACCGTAGCACAAAGTCTTCTAATGTCAAAAACATATCACAAGCTAAAAAAGCAAGAAAATCCTCTGCAATCAAAAAGAAAAAACAAACTCCTTCACATTTAACTGTTATTGAAGGAAAAAAAGGCAAAAAGAAAAACAGAGCGTTTTTCTAATAAGACCACTTCTTTAGAAATTCATTCGTTCTGTTTCGACCTAGCTCTATAAAGAATTTAGTTTTTTTTGTTCATTTAATTCAAATTCGGTTGTTACAATATCTTCAACAGGGATAAAGACCATATCTTTTTCATGTCGTCTAGAAATATGCCGCCCATCATGTGCTTCCTTCATTGTTTCAAATAATGCTCCAAATAAATCAATTGCATTATTAATCTTCTTTTTTGGTCTTTCTTTTTCACTATAACTAAGTTTTATGCCAAGAACAGGTCTTGTTTTATAAGGCCTATCTTGCTGATAAAATAGCCAAATCGGGAAATTACTAAGCACTCCTCCATCTACAAAAATAGTAGCTCCTTTGGAAGTATTTAACTTAACAGGTTCAAAAAAATAAGGTAAACTACAACTCATTCGTACTGCCTTCGCCACTGAAAAAGATTGTGGGTTAATACCGTAATGATGCAGATCATCAGGTATAACCATCAACCTTCCATTGGTTAAATCAGAAGCGATAACTCTCAAACTTCCCGGTGCTATATCGGCAAACGTAGAAACACCCCTGTCTCTTAACTTCTGACATAGCCATTCCTCTAATTTGCGGCCTCGATATAATCCAAGATTCCAATATAATGAAAGCCATTTTGTAAATGGTAAAGGCAGAATCGATTTCCGTTCATCTAAAAACATTTTCAAATCTACTTCATCCATTATCTTTAAAATTTCATCACTTGTATATCCTGCAATAATAAAAGCAGAAATAATAGAACCTGCACTCGTACCAGCTAGCCTTTTAAATTGATAACCCCTTTTTTCAATTGCTTGATATGCACCGATAAGTGCAAACCCTTTAATACCCCCACCTGAGAAAACACCATCAATTTTCAATCGGCCTCTCCCCTTCCCTCTTATAGTGTAAGAGCGTGGAAATGAAAATAGACCATCAATCATGATTTAGGGGAATCATTTACTCAATGTACAAATTTCTAGAGACAATCTTTTAAAATAACTAGCTTAAAACATGAATCCAAAGAAAAAACCCTTTTCAACAAAAGGGCTTTTTCTAAAATATTATTGTTTCATTTTTGGATCAAGAACATCTCTTAAACCATCACCCATTAAATTAAATCCTAAAACGGTTAGCATGATCGCCAACCCAGGAAAGAAAAGTGTCCAAGGCGCTTGTACAAGGTACTGCTTAGAATCTGACAGCATTTTTCCCCACTCCGGATTTGGTGCTTGTGCTCCTAATCCAAGGAAACCTAAAGCTGCGGCTTCAATGATAGCTGTTGCTATAGCGAGTGTTGCTTGTACAATAATTGGCGTCATACTATTCGGCAATATATGTCTAAATAAAATTCTATTATCCTTCATCCCTACTGCCCTTGCTGCCATAATATACTCTTCTTGCTTAACACTCAAAACCTTTGATCGAACAAGTCGACCAAAGTTAGGAATATTTATAATAGCAATTGCGATTAAAGCATTTTGTAAAGATGGTCCAAGAATAGCCACTACAGCTATCGCTAATAAAATACTTGGGAAAGCAAGCATAATATCAAAGATTCTCGAAATAATTGAATCTACCCAACGTCCATAATAGCCTGCAATAATACCCAAAAGTGTACCAAAAACAGCAGAACCTAATACAGAAAAGAAACCAACCCATAGCGAAATTCGAGCACCATAGAGAATTCTCGAGAGAATATCACGCCCAAAATCATCAGTCCCAAACCAATGCTCACTTGATGGTGCTAACAGTCGTTTTGATAATTCCTGTTCCTTAAATCCATAAGGAGCAATAACAGGTGCAAGTATGGCCAGAATAATAAAGAATATAACAATTCCAAGACCAACTAGTGCTAATTTATTTTTACAGAAGGATTTCCAAGCCTCTTTCCAAGGTGGTGTTACTTGTTCCTCAACAGTGGTATTCAAAGGATTTGGAGTGTTTTTTGCTAACTCTGCCACAATTATCCCCCCATTCTAATTATTGATGATATTTTATTCGTGGATCAACAACAGCATATAATAAATCTACGATTAAATTGATTAAGATAAAAATGGCTGCAATTATTAAGATACCTGATTGTATAACAGGATAATCTCGATAACCGATTGCATCGTATAAGTAACGACCAATTCCAGGCCAACCGAAAATCGTTTCTGTTAAAATGGCTCCTCCTAATAACAAACCTGTTTGCAAACCTATTACAGTTAAAACTGGAATAATAGCATTTTTTAAAGCATGTTTATAAACAACCCAGAACATTTTTAGACCCTTTGCTCTAGCTGTACGAATATAATCTGATTTCATTACCTCTAACATCGTAGAACGGGTCATTCTTGCAATAATCGCCATCGGTATTGTAGCTAATGCCAAACTTGGAAGAATAAGGTGCTGAAGAACCTGAACAAATTGATCTGTCCTGCCTTGAAGTAAGGTATCAATCATATAAATATTCGTTATGGCAGTTATCGGGTCCCTAACATCTTCTCTTCCTGTTGAAGGCAACCACCCCAACTCTATCGAAAACGCCCATTGCTCCATTAAACCAAGCCAGAAAATTGGCATTGATACACCAACTAACGCCAAGATCATAGCTAAATAATCAAACCATGAATTTGAGAACCATGCACTAATAATACCTGCATTTACCCCTATAAATATAGCGATTATCATTGCCACAATTGTTAGTTCAATCGTTGCAGCTAAGTACGGCCAAATTTCCTCATTAATTGGACCTCTTGTTCTAAGTGAGGTTCCAAGATCTCCTGTCAAAAGTGCTTTTATATAATCCACATATTGGATATACCATGGTTTATCTAATCCTAGTTCTGTCGTTAATGTAGCAATGGCCTCTTTCGTAGCCTTTTGTCCAAGAATAACCTGCGCTGGATCACCTGGTATAGCACGTATTATCGCAAACACTACTAATGTCATTCCAAACAATACGGGTATAAGTGAAAAAACACGACGGACTGTATAAGAAAACATATTGCTCACCTCTTTTTGTAGAAACTATCAATATTTTGCTTAACAAAAGGGGAGACAGAGCTCCCCTTTCTTTACATGATTATTTAAATTCAACTTTCGTTAAAGCCTCAGAACCAGTTGGATGTGGTAAATAATTTACTAAATCACTAGTTCCCGCTAATAACGGTGTTGAGTGAACCAATGGAACCCATGGTGCATCATCATGAATGATTTCTTGAGCTTGTTTGTATAAATCATTTCTTGTATTTTGATCTGTTTCAGTTTGAGCTTTAATTAATACATCATGAAGCTCATCATTGCTGTAATAAGAATAGTTGTTACTTCCGATACTATCTTTGTCTAAAAGCGTGTATAAGAAGTTATCTGGATCTCCATTATCACCAGTCCAACCTAACATGTACGCGTCGAACTCACCTTTAGCAGCTTTATCTAAGTAAGTTGCCCAGTCTACTGATTGAATTTCAGCTTTAACACCAATCTCAGCAAATGATGCTTGGATAACCTCTGCTACCTTCATTCCTTCAGGCATGTAAGGACGTGCTACTGGCATAGCCCAAAGATCCATTTCAAATCCATCAGCATAACCTGCTTCAGCTAATCGTTCTTTTGCTTTTTCTAAATCATAAGGATATGCTTCAATCTCATCATTGTAACCCTCAACAGAAGGTGGCATTGGGTTCTTTGCAACTTCTGCTTTTCCACCGTAAAATGCTTCGATAATTGCTTTTTTGTCAATCGCATGATTTAATGCCTGACGTACAAGTTTATTATCAAATGGAGGACGATTCACTGTAAATCCTAGGTATCCAGTGTTCATCGACGGACGTTCAATTAACTGAAGCTCAGCATTACCTGTAATTGTTGCTTCATCTGAATTATTTAATCCATCCATAAGATCAATTTCACCATTTGTTAAAGCATTAAGTCTTGATGAGTTTTCAGGAATAACACGGAAAATAACTTGCTTTAACTTAGGGAAACCTTCTAACCAGTAATCTTCATTCTTTTCAAGTACAATACGATCATTTTGTTTCCACTCTACAAATTTAAATGGACCAGTACCAACTGGATTTTCTCTAAATTTGTCACCAGACTCTTTAACAGCAGTCGGACTAGCAATTCCAAACGGAGACATTGCTAGGTTCTTTAAGAATGGAGCTTGTGGACGGTTAAGAACAAATTGAACAGTATTTTCATCAACTGCTGTAACAGATTCAATTACGTGTCCTTCTTCACCTTTAAAACCACCAAACATTGTATAGTAAGGGAAATCATCTGCATTTCCATTCATCCAACGCTCAAAGTTAAATACAACTGCTTCTGCATTAAAATCTGTACCGTCATGGAATTTAACACCTTGACGTAGCTTTAAAGTGTATGTAAGAGCATCTTCTGAAACTTCCCAAGACTCTGCAAGTCCAGGTTGAAGTGTTGTATCTTGCTCTCCATACTCGATTAGAGTTTCAAAAATGTTTTCAGTTACTTTAAATGTTTCACCTTCAGTTGTTGATATCGGATCAAGAGATGTTGAATCTCCCCCACGTCCAAAAACTAAAGTATCCTTTTTTTCTCCTTCGCTAGATGACTTTCCTTCGCCACCAGCTTTTTCATTTGAGTTACCGCTACAACCAACTAATAGCATACTAATTGCTAATAGTGAAATAAGTAGCAGCTTGAGTGATTTGTTTCTCATTCGCTTTCTTACCCCCATTTTTTTATTTATCATAAATGCCGCATGCTAGTCGTTATATAAATGACATGCAACAAAATGACCATTTATATTTTTATATTCTGGTCGAGTTGTTTTACAAATGTCCATACATTCTGAACATCTTGTGTGAAAGGCGCACCCTGCAGGAGGATTCGATGGACTTGGAATTTCACCCGTAATCGTAATTCTCTCACGACTAATATCAGGATCTGCAATAGGTACAGCAGATAAAAGTGCTTTCGTATAAGGATGCATCGCGTTCGTGTAAAGTTCCTCACTATCTGATAGCTCTATTAATCTACCTAAATACATAACACCTACACGGTCACTAATGTGACGAACAACACCAAGATCATGCGCAATAAAGATATAGGTTAGTTGAAACTCATTTTGTATATCTTTCATTAAATTTAGAACCTGTGCCTGTATAGATACATCCAATGCAGAAACCGGCTCATCGGCAATAATTAATTTGAGGCTTCGTCATAAGTGCTTTTGCAATACCAATCCTTTGACGTTGTCCACCACTAAATTGATGTGGATACCTTCTCGCATGGTAACTGCTCAAGCCTACGATTTCTAACATCTCTTGAACTCGTTTCTTTCTCTCTTCTTTTGAACCTATTCCATGGACAATAAGGGGCTTTCCAAGATTTTTTCAATAGAGTGTCTAGGATTTAAAGAAGCATAAGGATCCTGGAACACCATTTGAATGTCTCTTCGTGTTTTTCTTAATTCCGTTTTAGACAAGTTTCTAAGATCTTTATCTTCAAAAATGATGCTTCCATCACTAGCCTCTATTAATCTCATAAGTAAGCGGCCTGTTGTAGATTTGCCGCAACCACTTTCACCTACGATTCCTAATGTTTCACCCTTTTTCACGAAAAACGATAAATCATCAACAGCTTTCACTTCACCTTGCTTTTTTCCAAGTAAACCGCCATTTATAGGGAAATACTTTTTTAATCCATCAACTTGAAGAAGTAACTCTGTCATTTTTCTCTACTTCCTCCTTTCCACTATGCAAAAAGCAACGAACACTATGATCTTCTTTTTCCATTTTATATAGTTGAGGCGTTTCCACTTGGCATTGACCAAACATTTCTTCACATCTTGCCGCAAAACGACATCCGTTTTTGATACTTCCAGGTCGTGGAACGTTACCAGGTATACTATATAATCGATCTTTTTTCCCTCTAATATCAGGGACCGATTTTATCAATCCCTTTGTGTAAGGATGTTTAGGATTTTTCAAGATGGTTTGTACGTCACCTTGTTCGACAATTTGACCAGAATACATAACAATGACCCTGTCACATACTTCAGCAACTACTCCTAAATCGTGAGTAATAAAAATGATAGATGTGTTCATTCTTTCATTTAAATCTTTCATGAGAGATAGAATTTGAGGCTTGTATCGTAACATCAAGTGCAGTTGTAGGTTCGTCCGCAATTAATACCTGCGGATTACAAGCCATTGCCATCGCAATCATTACCCTTTGTCTCATCCCACCGGAAAGTTGATGTGGATAATCATTAACGATTTCATCTGCTCTTGGTATTCCAACTAACTTAAGCAATTCAATTGCACGTAATCTAGCATCTTTTTTCGCAAGATTTGTATGTAACTTTAAAGCTTCAATTAATTGATTGCCTATTGTAAACAATGGGTTTAATGAAGTCATAGGCTCCTGGAAGATCATCGATATTTGATTCCCCCGGATTCCTCGCATTTCTTTTTCACTAAATTTTGTTAAGTCTTTACCTTCAAATAAAATTTCACCATGTTCAATCACACCAGGAGGGCTGGGGATTAATCCCATTGTTGACAATGATGTAACACTCTTTCCACTTCCCGACTCTCCAACAATCCCTAAGATTTCGCCTTTATTTAACTCGAAACTTATTCCATCCACTGCTGGGATCAGCTTTTTTTCAGAACGAAAGGATACCTTTAAATCTCTTATTTGAAGTATAGGTTCTTTACTCATTTGCTCACCTACCAATTATCTTGTTAAAATTTAAAATTATTAAAATATAATGAAAGTATTGAATATTATTACATAAAAAATATTCTAATATTGTCGTTTTTTGTCGTAATTAAAGCACTTTCTTTCGACATATTTCGATATTATCACTTTAAACCTTTACTGCTAACTTGCGTTAAAGAGGTAAATACATTGGGAAACATAGCGGAAAAAGGATCCCACACTCATGCCACCTTTTTTCAGAAAAGCTTCTAATTCTTTCTCAGAATAATAATCAAAATAATATCCCACTACATTAATAAAAAGTTAACCTTTTTTTATCATTACAATGTTTCATTACGCAGACAAGGAGTTGGTTACTTTTTATACCAAGTATCTTTTTTGGAGTAACAAAAAAAGCGATGAAAGTAGATTAACTACCATTCAACGCTTTTTCTTATTCTTCATTATTTTTTTGTATATTCCGTAGTGATTGAATTCTCTCTTCTTTTTCTTCAAAATATTGAACAAGATCTCCAATACGATCGATCGCATTCCAACTGAGATGATGCTCAATACCTTCAACATCATTATATATCTTATCCTGATCAACGCCGATAATAGTTAAAAACTGCTCTAACAGCTCATGGCGATAAACTAGTCGTTTTCCTGTTTTCTTCCCTTTATTCGTTAACACGAGTCCACGATATTTCTCATAAATTAAATACTCATCTTTATCTAATTTCTGAACCATTTTTGTAACGGAGGAGGGATGAACAGCCAATGCTTCTGCGATATCAGAAACACGTGCATATCCTTTATCTTCAATAAGTAAATATATTTGTTCAATATAATCTTCCATACTTGGTGTTGGCATGTAGTCCCCTCCAAAATTGCCGATCTTTTTTAAACGAAATCATTACAATTTTACATGAGTTTAAAGGTAATGACAAGGAATATTAGGAAAGCACTCCCAATTTTATGAGTGAACCTAGTAAAGAACAAATTATTCAAGAGAAAGTAACTTGATTTGTTCATTTTTAGGACATTTCCAGGTAATAGATTTTAACATTTAATCTTGATGTGACATTAAAATCTATTGCAGGTTCTTTTATCTTCGATTTTATCCATTTTATCTTCGATTCCTTAGATTTATCAACGATTAATAGGGTCGTATCTTCGATTAGGTATAATTTGATATTTTTTGACACAATCAATTATACTCATCTCCATATAAAAAGGACCTGACATTGTCAGATCCTTTTAAACGGTTTATATTATAAACCGCACTTCAATTGCGCTCCACAGCTCGTACATGTGTTACAGCCGCCTAGATCTTCAACTGTACCTTCACGACAAACCGGGCACTTGTTTCCTACTTCATTTCCGATTGTAACATCTGTAGAACGAAGGTCATTAATAGTATCTACAAGGACAACTTTCCCTCTTTCTTTCGACACAACTTCTTCGTCACTATCATCAAACGTATTTTCTTCTGCTTTTAATGTTAAAACTTGTGTGTCACGGCTACCATCTACGTAAACAGTACCGCCTTTTGCTCCACCTTTATATAAACGCTCATACACTTTTTCAACTTGCTCAACTGTGTAACCTTTAGGAGCATTTACCGTTTTACTGATCGAACTATCAATCCAGCGTTGAATAACACATTGTACGTCAGCATGTGCTTCAGGTGCTAATTCCATGGCTGATACAAACCATGACGGTAAGTTATTTGCATCTGCTTCTGGATGTTGATCTAAATATTCTTGAACGATATCTGCTTTTACTTCAATAAACTTCCCTAAACGTCCGCTGCGGAAGTAAGAGAATGAGAAGTAAGGCTCAAGGCCTGTCGCAACGCCAACCATTGTTCCTGTGGATCCCGTAGGAGCAACAGTTAAAAGATGTGAATTACGAATTCCGTATTTCTTTACACCTTCACGGATATCTTCAGGCATTTTGCTCATAAATCCTGTTTGTGTGAATGCTTCTCTTAAACGATTTGTTTCTACTTCTTGTTCACCAGTTAAGAACGGGAAACTTCCCTTTTCTTTAGCAAGTTCAATAGATGCACGGTATGCAGTAGTAGCAATTGTTTCAAATACTTTATCAACTAACTGATTACCTTCTTCTGAGCCGTACTCTGTTTCACAATAGATTAGCAAATCATGAAGACCCATTACACCAAGACCTACACGACGCTCACCTAGTGCTTGATGTTTGTTTTCTGGTAAGAAGTATGGAGTTGCATCGATTACGTTATCTTGCATTCTCACTCCAACTTCAACTGTTTTTCTAAGCTTGTCGAAGTCAACAGTTTTTGTTTCTTTGTTCGCCATTTCCGCTAAGTTTACCGCTGCTAAGTTACAAACAGAATATGGTGCGAGGGGTTGCTCGCCACACGGATTTGTCGCAACAACTTGTTGACCATATGCTTTAGCATTTGTCATGTCGTTTGCATTATCTATAAAGAAAATACCCGGCTCTGCTGAATACGTTGCACAAATATTAATTAAGTTCCAAAGCTCTTTTGCTTTGATTCTGCGATAGGTACGAACTTTATACCCTTGTTTTTGCCACTCACGTACATCGCCCACTTTGTGCCAGTTTTCATTGTATTCGTTCATTTCTTGTTGAGTGTAGCTCTCTACATCTGGGAAACGCAACTCATATTCTGTATCATTCTCAACTGCTTCCATGAAGTCTTTCGTTAATGTAACAGAAATATTAGCTCCTGTTAAAAACTCAGAATTATGAACAGTGTATGTGCCACCAGTACGTAATTTCAACTCAGCATCTTTAATGACTTTTTCACTAAAGCCACCTGTGCCTGGAATTTGTTTGTAGTTCACAATTCCTTGATACATATCAATTTCTTGTTGTGAAAGTGGTGTGAATTTCAATTTATCTTGGGCGTATTTTTTAATTGCTTCATCGCTTGTGTTTTCAATTAGGTATCGTAAAATTCTTGGGTTTTGCATTTTTGAAATGATGAATTCTATGATGTCAGGATGCCAATCTGCCAGCATGATCATTTGCGCTCCGCGTCTTGATCCACCTTGCTCAACAAGATGAGTCAACTTAGCAATATCATCTAACCATGAAACAGAACCAGATGATTTTCCGTTAACACCTTTAGCAAGTGTATTACGTGGGCGAAGTGTTGAACCATTTGTTCCTACACCACCACCGCGGCTCATGATTTCCATTACTTGCTTACGATGCTCTGAGATTCCTTCACGTGAATCTTTCACAAATGGCATTACGTAGCAGTTAAAGTATGTTACTTCTGTTCCTGCTCCAGCTCCATAAAGAACACGGCCAGCTGGAATAAAGTTTAAATTCACAAGCTCTTGATAGAACTTTTCAAACCATTCTTGACGTTTTTCCTCCGTTGTTTCAACCGATGCTAATCCCGTTGCATTTCTTTTTGCAATTTGTTCGTAAAAGATTTCAAGTGGTTTTTCAATGACGTCTAACGAGCGTTTTACGATTCCTGTTTCCACTTCCTCGGCTTGTCTAATGAGTGTTTATACTCCTCTTCGACTAGAACACTTGCCATTTTTGCTTCCCAATCAATCGACTTGATATACCCAAGTCCTCTCGCTGGAAATTTAGGGTCTTCTTTAATTGTTAAAACAACGAAGTCCCCTTCAGATAACGTAATTTTTTCCGTATCTTTAAATGTGTATCGATCTAGCATAACTAGTCTGGAAACACCCTTATGAGTTAACTTCATATCTTTTGTAATAGGATGAACTTGTGGGAATGCACTGATATCTTTATTAAGCTTCTCCACGTCTAAGCTCATCTTCTGCTCAGTAACAACTGTCATTGTACTACCAACTCCTCTATCTTTCTAGTAAATCTCCTGATTTAATTTATCATATTCAAATGTATTATTCAATATATAGTGTCTACTTTCTCACAAACAATACTACATATAGTTTTTAGGTCAACTATTTTTCATTTTGTCAAATTGATAACTTATTAAAAAAGAAAGCAAATGAAAGGTTTAGAATGATTTATGAGTAAAAAAGGGGATTTTTGAAGAATTTTGTCACTTGCAAGGTGTTTTGTGTCGGAAAATGTTGCCATATCAGGCTTTTATTAATTTTTGTTTTGAAAAATTACTTTTCGTCAAAGTTCTACAAGTCTGACTTCTTCTAAAATAATAAAGGACGCAATCTTATAAGATTACGCCACATCATCATTTACCTTTTAAAATTCCACTCATCACTTTCATACTTTTTCTTAGCAATTTCATTTACATAAGCTTCTTCTTCACTTGTTAATGTATAAGGCTCAAGCTCTATATCAAGGCCCTTTTCAAAGCCTTCTTTAAATGCCTTTTTCGCCTCATCAATTGTAACTGGTTCATCTCGAAGCTCATTTGTCGCCACTGCTTTATTTTTAAAAGCACGCTGCATTCTCTCTTTCACACGATCATTAGGATACTTGAATAAGTCAAATAACATATCTTCATCAAGATCTAGTAGTATCGATCCATGCTGAAGGATCACACCCTTTTGACGTGTTTGTGCACTTCCTGCAACTTTACGCCCCTCAACAACAAGCTCATACCATGATGGGGCATCGAAGCAAACAGCCGAGCGAGGTGATTTCAAGCCAGCCTTTTCTTCATCTGTACGTGGTATTGCAAAATACGCATCAAGACCAAGGTTTTTAAAGCCTTCTAGTATCCCTTCAGATATCACTCTGTAAGCCTCTGTTACAGTTTTAGGCATTTCAGGGTGCTCCTCAGAAACAATGACACTATATGTAAGTTCCCGGTCGTGAAGTACTCCTCTTCCACCTGTTGGTCTTCTCACAAACCCTAGACCATATTTTTTTACAGCTTCTAAATCAATTTCTTTTTCTACCTTTTGAAAATATCCAATTGAAAGAGTTGCCGGATTCCAACCATAAAACCGTATTGTTGGAGGAATCTTTCCTTCACTATGCCATTCTAAAAGCGCTTCATCCAAAGCCATATTATATGCTGGTGAACAATTACCAGAATCAATGTATCTCCAAACTTCTTTAATCATCTTGTAACCCTCTTTGTTCATTAATTTTACTTTTTTAGTCTAGCAGAACTTTTTAAAGAAGAAAATAATAATGCATGTAACCTGATGACATTTCAGACAAGCTCTTATATAATAATAGAAGTCTTATAAGAGTTCTTATGAGCTTACAAACAAAGATCACACTAAATTAAAGGGGTCGAGAATATTGACAACAACTATTTTATTAATCATTTTAGCAGCCGCTCTGATTGCGTACACTGCTTTTAATTTTTTCTACCAACGTAAAATAATGAAGCAATTACCTGAAGAAGATTTCCGTGCAGGCTATCGTAAAGCACAATTAATCGATGTACGTGAGCCAAATGAGTTTGAAGGTGGACATATTCTTGGAGCTAGAAATATCCCACTTTCTCAGTTACGTCAACGTTCAAAAGAAATTCGCCCAGATAAACCAGTCTACCTATACTGCCAAAACACAGTTCGTAGTGGTCGTGCAGCACAAATGCTGAAGCGTAAAGGCTATAATGACTTAAACTGCTTAAAAGGTGGTTATAAAAACTGGACAGGTAAAGTTAAAAAGAAATAATAGATAAAACAAACCTACAAGAAGCGACTAGCAACACGCATACCTAAACCACAGTTTGGGATGTGAGTGTCAGTCTGCTTCTTTTTTATTTATTTCCTATTGAGGAGTGATGATTTGAAGTTTATAGATAGTTTATTCTTTCTTATTCGGCAACCAAAGATTGTTCTGATCCCAATTCTTTTAGATGTCTTGTTAACTCTCCTTATAACCACAGGAGCATTGTGGGGGTTTACTATTTTTGATTCACTAGAATTTACAATAGGGAACCCTATCCAACCCTTTCAACCTACTGGAACATATCCAATCTGGATACCACAGATTAGTGATTTAAAAGTGCCTGCAGGATTTATTCATTCCACACTCGATTATAACGTAGCGTTATCACTTATCATCACGACTGCATTTTTTGTTATCAAAAGCTTTTTGATAGGTGCTTATTTAGGGAGTTTAAAATCAGCACTCACTAAAGAAAAAACAATGATCATTCATGAAGGCCGATCTTATTTTAAGCGTTTTTTTCTACTACATATCCTGTTCGCAATTATAATGGTAGTAGTAATTATACTAGGTTCATTTATAGGTCCATTTGTGATTATTTTATTTCTATTGACTATCCCGTATATACTTACTCCATACGTCGTTGTTTTAGAGGATTGTGATATCACGGAGGCACTTGGTGAATCAAAAAATTTAGTACGGCAGCATTTTTGGTTTTTACTGAGATTTGCTCTTTTACTAATATTTATTACGTTTTTGCTCACGTTGTCATTACAAACTCTACCGAAGTCTGTAATCTATATCACGCTACTCATCGTTTATCCTTTTATAGGCTCAGCAGCCATCCTTACTGTTATGGGGCGTTTATATGAAAGGGACGAGGAAGAAGAACCAAAGGAAATTAAAGATAAAATTAAGCTACCATTCCTGCTTGCCTGCTATTTTGTTCTATTTTCCTTACCATTTCTTGGGGCAAATTTAGCAAAAGGTGAATACCTTATGTTTTTAGATTTCTCAGAAAAACAAACATTTGGAGGACTTTCTTATAGATCTGCAAATGGATACATTCTAGATAACACGTTTCCAACATATGAATGGCATAATGATGAGAAAATTAAAATAAAATTATCGCTTCCTTCATTAGAAAATGAACCGGAAAAAATATCGGGAACAGGTACAGTCAGTATAGTAACTTCAGCTAATGGTGGAGAGCATGAAATAAAGAATGTAGACTTTATTTATACATTACATAAATCAATCATTAATGACACCATCTATTACCGAAATTCTCAACAAGAGTCTATCTCGCTGTTAAATTGGGAAAGTGACATTCCACAGCCAGCTGTAACAATGATGGTTAATAACGATGGAAACGATGTGTTCTTTTATTTATCAGAGTTTAGTCACCCTCAAGACGGAGCTTTTGGATTTCAACAAACAGAAACATACTTTGATGTTAATGAAACAGGCGAGATATTCTTACCGATCAGAAATGATACGATCATGTACAGCTATCCTTATTATTGGTTTTCAACTGAATGGACGAAAGAAAAGGTCAGCTCATTTTTTGACAGTAAAAATAACTATAGTGCGTACCATCTAAACGATCCAGGCTTTCAAATAGCCTCACTTATACGGGAAGGCTCATATCAGACAATTATCAGAATTGCGCCTAACTTAACAGAGCAAAATATTCAGCATAACTTAGATGAATGGAAAACACGTTGGGAAGGCTTTTTTGAAGATCAATATGGAAACTTAACGTTATCAGAGTATTTAATGTATACGAGTAAGTCAGCTACTTACGAAGGATTTGAATCTCATGCCATAACTGAGAATGGGAAAGAATACTATGAAAGAAACATCTCATTTCCTACTGCTCAGTTAAAGGTTCGCTATAGTGTGAATGAAGATGGACAATTCGAAGAACTTTATATAATAGAAGAATAATTTTTTTCATAAAATCCTTACAGATTAATCGACTTTTTCCGCTAAAATCGATAAGATAAGAAAAGGTAAAAAATTTTCAGTTTCAATTTGTTGGAGGAATAACATTTTGCTTATAGCTATAGCGTTTTTTCTATTTATGTCTTTTTTCTTATCAGGAAGTGAAACTGCTTTAACAGCTGTTAATAAAATGAAATTAAAGAGCAGAGCAGAAAATAATGATAAGAAATCGCAAAAATTACTTGATCTCGTTTCCAGGCCTGATGAATTAATCACAGGCATATTAATCGGTAATAACATTGCAAACATTATGCTTCCAACCCTTGTGACCATTATCGCACTTAAATATGGAATTAGTGTCGGAATTGCAACAACAGTTTTAACTGTTGTTTTAATCATCTTTGCGGAAGTATTACCTAAATCTATTGCTGCTACATTTGCAGATAAGATTGCTTATACTGTTTTTCCAGTGATAAGAATTATCCTGTTTTTGTTTAAGCCTTTGATTTTCCTTTTATCAAGGTTCACGAGAATCGTCATTAACAAACTTTCAAACGATGAAGAAAAAACTGCTTCGATCTCTAGAGAAGAGCTCATTACAATGGTAAATATCGCAACATCAGAAGGAATTCTTCAAACGGATGAAGAACAGCGAATTAAAGGAGCAATTGACTTTTATGATCTGGATGTTCGAGATGCTCTTAAAGTCCCTCGAACAGAGATACAAGGAATCTCATCAGGATCAACCTTTGAAGAAGCACGTGAAATCGTCTTAGAAGGAAGTCATACTCGCTATCCTGTTTACAAAGAAAGCATGGACCATATCGTCGGAGTACTACATTCAAAATCTCTTCTATCCTGGTCCTTAGAACCACATAAAAAATTAGAAGATTTTATTGATGATGATCCTCTTTTCGTATTTGAATTTCACTCCATTGAAAAGGTCTTTAAATTAATGTTGAAAAAACAACGACATTTAGCAATTGTTCTCGATGAATATGGCGGTACAAAAGGTATTTTGAGTCACGAGGATATTATTGAAGCAATGATTGGACAGGAAATAAAAGATGAAACCGATCAGGATGAAGAAATACTAATTGAAGAATTAACTGATTATCATATTATTTGTAATGGAAAACTTGCATTACGACGTTTAAATGAAGTGTTTAAAACGAAAATACCTGAACAAGAAGATATTCTTACAGGGTTTTTACTAAAAGAAATGGGACGTTTTCCAGATGAAGAAGAAACATATGAATACCATCACCTTCATTTTGAAGTGTTGAACGTTGAGGATAATAAATTAAAGAAAATTAAAATTACAAAAAAAGTCGTACCAGACGAATCATAACTGATACATATCAAAAGGCCGCAAAATTTTGCGGCCTTTTCCCATTATCTTGCAAAACTTAATATTTGTTTCAAAAAACCTAATCCTGATTTTTGCTCCTGTTTCATTCGTTCTGATCTGTATTGATGTTCCCTCACAAATGTTAAGAAGCGTTCTTCACGTTCATCTGTTTTCTTTTGAGCAAGCTCCCTTTCAACTTCTATTTCTTCCTTATATGAAGCTCTTTCCGCTTCAGCAGTGACCGCTAAGCTTGTAATCATATCCTGAACATCAGAAAACTCAAATCTTGCCACTTCTGTTTGTAGTTTTGCTGTTTCCGTAATTTTCTCGCTAACAGATGAAACCACATTTTTTTCTAACTTTTCAAGACGTTCGTCAAGCTTTAGCATGTTTTGAACTTCTTGTGATTCAATAAATGACGTAATTTTTGATAGTGTTTCTTGTAATTCTGTAGCATCATTTCCTTCTTGTACTGAAGATGTACTCGTTGTTCTTTGATTTTGCAAAAGCTGTTTAATGGTTTGTGTATCCATATTACTATCCTTAAACGCTTTTACCTTTTGGAAAAACTCAATATTTTCTGCTGTAAACAGCCTAGCGTTTTTATCATCTCTCTTAATTGAAATTAAATCTGAATACTCTTCTTCCCATTGCTTTAAAATGAACACCTTTTCACCTACAAGCGAAGCCGCCTTCGATATCGTTATATACTTTGCTGCCAACCTAAACACCAACCTTTGTCTATTTTTTCTTATCTAACTAGTTCTACTAAAGCCCTAGTAAATTCCTCCCTCTCGACAAAGGTTCTAAAAACTAGTCATAATGTTGTGTGTTTTGGTTGTTTTCAACATGAAATGATGCAGCTTTATGAAATGTACAAGGTAAAAATAAAAAATCTTAGAGAATGGAACATGAAAATCTAAATAAAAAGTCGAAAAATGGAAATTGCGTTTGTATTTTTTCAAGTTTTTTGGTAAATTTATTTAGTTATTTATCCTTTTATACAAGATTCATATGAATTTTAACTGAAGCTTTGGGTTTATCCCCCTCTCGCCACCATAAAATATATACTCACATAAAGAAAAAGAAATGGGAGAAAAAATTTATGTTTAACAAAATTGATTCCTTAGACACAGTCATTCGTTTAGTACCAATTTTAAAAGCGGCAGTTCCAGCTGATCTATCAATTGCTATTTGTAATTTGCATGAATTTGTTGCTTATTTTCCAGGTGAAAATATCAACCTCCAAATAAAAGTTGGTCAAAAAATTAACCCTAACGAACCTCTTTCTGTTGCCATTCGTCAAAATAAAAAACTACAAGCTGAGGTACCTGCTGAATTTTATGGATTTGAATTTACAGGAACAGCTCTACCTTTACATGATCAAAATAATCAAGTAATCGGCGGAATCGCTATTCAATTACGCAGAGAAAGTGAATTAAGAGCCATTATTAAGCAAATAGCCGACTCTTTATCACAAGCCAAAGGAAGTGTAAATACGGTTGTGGATGGATCAAACTCTTTAGCGTCTTTATCACAAGAACTCCTTTTACAATCACAGCAAGCATCAACTGATGTAAAAGAAACAGATGTTGTTTTATCTATGATTAAAAAGGTAGCTGATCAGACAAATTTACTCGGTTTGAATGCAGCAATAGAAGCAGCTCGCGCTGGGGAAAAAGGCAAAGGTTTTGAAGTTGTCGCTAACGAAATTAGAAAGTTCTCAAAGGAGACAGTCTCTTCTACTCAAAAAGTAAATCAAATTACTGCCCAAATTCAGGGTGTTACAACTAAGATGGGGGAATCCATCCAAACAATTGCCTCCATTGGAAATGACCAAGCAACATCAATGCAGGAAGTTTCTTCTTTAATAGAAGAGATTGAGCAACTTTCGAAAAGACTATCAGAATTTGCAAACAAAATCTAAAAGCTATGATAATTCTTCAAGAAAATGATCAACAAATTTATGATCCAACCGATAATAAGGCTATCTAGAAATTTTGTTGGAGGTTATTATGTTTGCTTTTTTTATTGCAGTTGCTAGTGTTGTTGTAAGTTTTCTTTTCTATCGTGGATTAAGATCAAAAAAAGAGAAGATTTTATCGATAGGCAGTTTAACACAAAGTCTCAGCCTGCTTGTTGCCTTTATCCTACCAATCTTTTATTTAATGGATATTAGTGACATAGAGGCTTTAGCTCATGGAATTAGTATGACGGTAAATTTAGTTATATATGGCACAGTTATTAATATTTTCTGTAAAGTCATTGCTAGATTTCAAGCATAAATTATAAAAAAACTGACTTACCATCTTAGGCAAGTCAGTTTTTTATTATGCACGTTGATATTTTAAAATCGGTTTTCTCGCAGCTGTTGTTTCGTCTAAACGTTTAACGACCGTTGTATGTGGTGCTTCCTGAACAACTTCAGGTGTTTCTTCTGCTTCTTTTGCGATTTGAATCATTGCATCAATAAAGGAATCAAGCGTTTCTTTAGATTCTGTTTCGGTTGGCTCGATCATGATACACTCTTCCACGTTTAATGGGAAATAGATTGTTGGTGGGTGGTAACCGAAATCTAATAATCGCTTAGCAATATCAAGAGTACGAACACCAAGCTTCTTCTGACGTTTACCAGAAAGAACGAATTCGTGTTTGCAGTGCTGATTAAATGGAAGATCATAAAATGGTGCCAAACGACGCATCATATAGTTTGCATTTAATACCGCATATTCTGTTACAGCTTTTAAGCCATCAGGACCCATTGTACGAATGTAGGTGTAAGCACGAACATTAATGCCAAAGTTTCCGTAGAATGGTTTTACTCGTCCGATTGACTGTGGACGATTGTAATCGAAATGGTAGCCTTCTTCTGTTTTCACTAGTACAGGCTTTGGAAGATAAGGAATTAAATCCGCTTTTACCCCAACAGGACCAGATCCTGGACCGCCACCACCGTGTGGTCCTGTGAATGTTTTATGAAGATTTAAGTGAACAACATCAAAGCCCATATCTCCTGGGCGAGCCTTACTTAATACCGCATTTAGGTTCGCTCCATCATAATAAAGCTTTCCGCCTGCATCATGGACAATTTGTGCCATTTCTAAAATATGTGCTTCAAAAAGTCCTAGTGTATTAGGATTTGTTAACATCAATGCCGCCGTTTGGTCATCCACAACACGTCGTAAATCCTCTAAATCAACAAGACCATTTTCATCAGACTTAACTGTGATTGTTTCAAAGCCGCAACTGTTGCAGATGCTGGATTTGTACCGTGAGCTGAGTCAGGAACGATCACTTTCGTTCGTTTTGTATCATTGTTCGCTTCATGATACGCACGAACCATCATTAACCCTGTCCACTCACCGTGAGCTCCTGCTGCAGGTTGAAGTGTTACTTCATCCATTCCTGTGATTTCTTTTAAATGCTCTTGAAGGTCAAATAATAATTCCATTGCCCCCTGAACCGTTGATTCGTCTTGTAATGGATGGATATGAGCAAGTCCAGCTATACGCGCCACATTTTCATTAATTTTTGGGTTGTACTTCATTGTACAAGATCCTAGTGGATAAAATCCTGAATCAACACCATGATTACGTTTTGATAAAGCTGTGTAATGTCTCATAATATCAAGCTCAGACACTTCTGGAAGCTCGGCTTCTTCTGTGCGAATATAATCAGAAGGAATGAGTTCGTCTAACGACAATTCATCAACTTCAAGCTCTGGTAAGCTATATCCAACACGACCTTCTCTACTCAGTTCAAAAATTAATGCTTGATCTTGATTACTCATTAAGCATCCCCCAATTCCTTCACAAGTGTGTCGATTTCTTCTTTTGTACGTAGCTCTGTAACTGCAATAAGCATATGATTTTCAAGCCCAGAATCAACTCTACCTAAATCAAAGCCACCAATAATGTCTTTTTCTAAAAGCTGTTTGTTAACTTCTGATACAGGTTTTGATAACTTCACAACAAATTCATTAAAAATTGGTTGATCGAAAGGAACCTCAATACTAGCTTTGATACATGCTCTTTTCGCATAGTTCGCTTTTTGGATATTCTGAATGGCCATTTCCTTCACACCTTGCTTACCAAGAGCTGTCATGGCTACAGAAGCTGCAAGTGCATTTAATGCTTGATTTGAGCAAATATTAGAAGTTGCTTTGTCACGACGAATATGTTGTTCACGTGCTTGAAGTGTTAACACAAATCCACGTTTTCCGTTTTCATCCGTTGTTTGCCCAACAAGACGACCTGGAACTTTTCTTAATAACTTATTTGTTACCGCAAAATAACCACAGTGTGGACCACCAAATGCGGTTGGTATACCGAAAGGCTGTGCATCACCCGCAACAATATCTGCACCAAATGCTCCAGGAGGTGTTAATGCTCCTAATGCAAGTGGGTTAGAAGAAACGATGAACATACTTTTTCCATTATGTGCAATTGGCTCGATGTCTTTTAATGGCTCAATATGACCAAAAAAGTTTGGATACTGAACAATAACAGCTGCAACTTCATCATTCATTTCTTGTTGTAATGCCTCTAAATCTGTTACACCGTTTTTCACAGGTACTTCCACAACTTCAATGTACTGCCCAGCAGCATATGTTTTGATAACATCTCGTGATTCTGGGTTAACTGCTTTAGAAACTAGCACTTTCTTTTTCTTTGTCTGCCCTGCTGCAAGCATTGCTGCTTCTGCTAATGAAGTTCCCCCATCATACATAGAAGAGTTAGCAACATCCATACCCGTTAACTCACAAATCATTGTTTGAAATTCAAAAATAGCTTGTAGCTCTCCTTGTGAAATTTCCGGTTGATAAGGAGTGTAAGCTGTGTAAAATTCTGAACGAGAAATCACATGATCAACGATAATTGGCATGTAATGATCGTAAACACCAGCACCTAAAAATGATGCGTGACTGCGAAGATCCTTATTTTTTGCTGCAAGCTTTGTAAGTTCTTTTAGAAGCTCTGTTTCAGATTTTGCTTTTTTAATATTGTATTCTCCTTGAAAACGAACACTTTCAGGAATATCTTGAAAAAGCTCTTCAACAGAAGAAACACCAATTGCTCCAAGCATTTCCTGCTTATCTTGTTCCGTCATTGGTAAATAACGATGATTCATTACGTGTGAACCCCTCTCATTTTAAGGTCATATTTATATAAGTTAGTTTTTAGGACGTTTATAAAAAGGTGTTGCAACGACAACGGCTTTTAATCGCTTTTTACGAATCTGAACTTCTACTTCCGTTCCAAGTTCGGTAAATTCTGTTTTTAATAGAGCCAATCCTATGTTTTTACCTAATGTTGGTGATTGAGTACCTGTGGTCACCACACCAATTTCTTCGCCATTCACAAACACCTCATAGCCATGACGTGGAATTCCTTTTTCAATTAATTCAATTCCAACTAGCTTGCGAGAGGCTCCGTTTTCTTTTTGATCCTTCAATACAGCTTTTCCGTTAAAATCAGCTTCTTTGTTCGTCTTTACTGCGAAGCCAATACCTGCTTCGATTGGTGTAATATCTTTTGTAAGCTCTTGACCGTATAAAGGAAGAGTTGCTTCAAAGCGAAGGGTATCACGTGCACCAAGGCCACAAGGTAACACACCGTCTTCTTTTCCAGCCTCTAAAATTTTCTCCCAAAGCGTAACAGCATCATTTGCCGTACAGTAAAGTTCGAAACCATTTTCGCCTGTATAGCCTGTTCTTGAAACTAAAGCTTTTACACCAGCAACATTTACTTCGTCTTTGAATTTAAAAAACTTAATTTCTGATAAATCTATATCTGTAAGAGTTTGAAGGACTTTTTCAGCAAGTGGTCCTTGAAGAGCTAAAAGTGCTAAATCGTCGGAAACATTTTTAATCGAAACATCACCGAAGGTATTCGCTGTTAGCCAATTCACATCTTTATCAATGTTTGAGGCGTTGATCACTAGTAGGTAGTCATGATCAGCTTTCTTATAAATAAGAAGATCATCAACTGTACCGCCATCTTCATAGCACATTGCCGTGTATTGTGCACCGGCATCTTTGAGCAAAGACACATCATTTGTAGCGATTTTTTGTAAAAAAGCTAAGCTATCTTCACCACGAACTTCAACCTCACCCATGTGAGAAACATCAAAAAGTCCTGCTTTTGTCCGAACAGCTTCATGTTCTTCTTTAATAGAAGAAAATTGAACTGGCAAGTCCCAGCCCCCAAAATCAATCGTTTTTGCACCGTAATTTTTATACACATCATATAAAGGTGTACGATATAGCTCTGTCATATGGATTGCTCCCTTCAAATCCTTATATTTTGGCATCAAAAAAAGGACATAGTACTCCCATTTATAAAAATAGAAGTCTCTGTCCTTTTAACCTGAAAGTTTACCTTATGTAAAAGCAGTACATATTCGTACCTACATAGGCTTTCCCCTTTGGTAGTTTGTCTACATGACAAACACTCTCCAGAGTTGCGTCAAATAAGAGTTCTTTTGCCTGAGAGATTCACAGTTTGTTTGCTCCTTCGGCGCTATACTAAGTTATAGTCTCTCCCCTTATTCTCATCCGCTCATATTTTGTTGTAAAGTTGGTTATACTACTAAAACGTGTATTCATGACATTTAACATTTCAATAAAGAATGAAAGCGTTAAGCTAACTGAAAATGATGAACTTTCTTACTAACATCCTACCATGAGGGAAGAGTTTCGACAATCACTTTTTAGCTTAACATTAAAATTATTTTCAGTAACAATGTTCGTGTTTTCATTATATCAAAGTCATAATCTTTCATATATCTTTTTATCTCAATGAAATAGTGAACAATACAATATAGCATACAACACGAAAGGACTGTCTTTACGATGAATATAAAGACGAACTTCGATACAACCTGGCAGGAAGGCTTTTTTGAAAAACTAGATAGCGATGGACCTTGGTCAAACTGGGAGCTGTATAAGCTTGCCTATGAGGTTCAAAAGAATACGGCTGTGCCAACCTTTGAAGGGTTGCAAGCACCAAATCATCTGCCGCATTTCACTCCTCTTCCCCACCAACTAGAGGTGGCTCAACGAGTAGTTGAAAAAATGAACGGAAAAGCAATTTTAGCTGATGAAGTTGGATTAGGAAAAACAATTGAAGCAGGATTAATTTTAAAAGAATATATGATTCGTGGACTAGTTAAAAAGGTTTTAATTCTAGTCCCTGCCTCCCTCGTCTCACAATGGGCACGGGAGTTAAATGAAAAGTTTTTTATTCCAGCAGTCGAGCAAAAGAAAAGCTATGTATGGGAAGCATGTGATGTAGTTGTTTCATCAATTGATACCGCAAAGCGTAAAGCCACATCGAGACATTGTTTATGAACAAAATTACGACTTAGTCATTATTGATGAAGCTCACAAGCTAAAAAATAATAAAACGAAAAACTATGAATTTGTTCAGAATCTTAAGAAAAAGTATTGCTTACTTTTAACCGCTACTCCCGTCCAAAACAGAGTTGAAGAGATTTTCAATCTTGTTTCACTGTTAAAACCAGGTCACCTTGGCAACGAAGCATACTTTACAGAGGTGTTCTCCGCTAAAGAGCGTTCTCTAGAGGATCATGAACATTTACGTGAATTAATTAACAAAGTAATGATTCGAAATCGTCGTGGAGACACCGGCATTGACTGGCCGAAACGAAATGTAGAAACAGTCCCGATTGAGTTTTCCGAAACAGAGCAAAATCTATATGACACGATAACAGCTATAAAATCGTCTTCACAATATGCAGCAAATGCTTTTTCGATCATGACACTCCAACGTGAAGCGTGCAGCAGTCGTGAAGCTGTTTATATGACATTGAAAAAGATGTTAGATGTACCCGAAGAAGAGGAAGCTGCTTTACCAAATGAGGTTATTAAAGACATCATGATGGCGATAGACGGTGTTACACAAAACTCAAAAGCTCTAAAGGTTGTAGAGCTAATCAAAGAAATTGATGATAAAGTTATTATCTTTACAGAATACCGTGCAACACAGTTTTATTTACAATGGTTTTTACAGCAAAACGATATCAGCTCCGTTCCCTTCCGCGGTGGGTTTAAGCGAGGCAAAAAAGATTGGATGAAGGAATTATTCAAAAACCGTGTTCAAGTGTTAATCGCAACCGAAGCCGGTGGTGAAGGGATTAACCTACAATTCTGTCATAATATTATTAACTATGATTTACCATGGAATCCAATGAGACTTGAACAGCGGATCGGACGTATCCACCGTTTAGGACAAGAGCATGATGTAAACATCTACAATATGGCAACAAGAAACACAGTTGAAGAACATATTCTGACTCTTTTATATGACAAAATTAATTTGTTTGAAAAAGTCATTGGTGATCTTGATGAAATTCTAACTCGACTAGAAATTAAAAACTTTGATGAGCATGTTCAAGACATTATGATCAATTCGAAAAGTGATCGTGAAATGAAAATCAAGATGGAAAATTTAACATCGATTCTAGACTATGCCCAACACTCACAAGAACAAAGGAAAGCAGCAAGTGGCGATAAATAATTTTCTCCTGAAAGGTGGCGAAAAGCATGCAACAAGAGCAAATTCACAGCTATTTAGAAAGCTTCTTTACAGCCAACTCCTGTGACATCATTGAAAAGGGCCATGGCTACATGACCGTTCAGCTAACCATTGAAATGGACAAGGAATTAATGAACCGCCCTTTCTACTGGCATTACCTTGAAAAAACAAACGGCGTTCCAAACCCGATGAAACTCACACTCATCACAGACCAAAACCGAGCGCCAAACGATCTTAAAGGCGAGGTCATGCACTTCGGTGCCCCCCGCCTTCACCAAATTTTTCGTTCGACAACAAATTTAGGAAGCTATATCCGACTTTTTGAGCAGGTCAAAGAACCAGGCGGTAACATCCCACTACACCCTTGGATTGGAGTTAACATTATAGTTTCCTATCAATGTGACATGAAAAAGGATCAGCTCTATTCAATTGGACTGCATTTGGTTAGTGGGACTTTAGTAGAAAACTTTCAAGATAAGCTAGAGAAATTAGAGCTAACACCGAAGATTCCGGATCTCTGTTTTACGATGACACCTTTGATTAAGCCACAAAGTGGACTTAAACGGATTGAGCAGTTCATTATGCAATCTATTACTGAACAAGATCATTCCTGGGCGGATAAAGCACGAGAAAGATGGAATGAGGACTTGAAGCTGTTGGATCATTTTTATGAGGATATGGATGAGAAGCCTGATTGTTATGAGGTGGAAAAGGAAGCATTGAGGGAACTTTATGAGCCACAGATTAATATATCGGTTCAGAATGGCGGAATTTTTTATTTGACGCCGTAAGGGATTTTTAAATAGTTGTTAAAATGACAATCAGTAGCGATTGTCATTTTTTAAACTCTAAATTTTTAAAAATTCAAATATCATTCGACAAAATTTATTTTTCAACTAAACGTCTTATATTAATAGTTTGTAAATAAAAACTCTATTTCCCCACCTAATTACCTGTAAAAACACATAAAATCAGGGACCAATTACCCTCTTAATATTACAAAAGTGTTAAGAAACGAATCAATTAAAGAAATTTTTCTTTATCGACACCATTCTGCACACTTTCTAAAAATTCCCTTTTATAATAGGAATAGTTAATAAGACAGACATTTTTCAAGGACTTTTGCAACATTAGGGTAGTCATTCAGTGACAATATAATCAGTTCAAAGGCAAACCTATTGAAAAATAGGGACGCAAAGTCACAGATCTAAAGTGAAAACTATGATGGCTGGGCTGCCTGGAATACAGGAGTATTTTAGGAGGGTGAGATAGTTGAATAATGAAACGATACACAATCTGATTAAAGACAGACAGCTTGACCATGAATGGGTTGAATTAATTTTAGAAGCATTAGAAACTGGTATTAGTGTAGAAGAAATTAGAGAATTCTTTATTAAGACGGGAAATCCTGCTGTTTAACTCATTCTTACATAAATTTTTTTTGAAAACCGTTCTCCATATCAAACAAATCCCTTCTTTATATGTTATAATGGCATTATTAAAGGAAGGTGACTTGACGTGATTGGCCCACGAATTAAAAAATATAGAACCCAAAAAAACCTATCATTATCAGAACTAGCAGAACGAGCAGGAGTTGCAAAATCTTATTTAAGTTCGATTGAGCGCAATCTCCAGTCAAATCCTTCTGTTCAGTTTTTGGAAAAGGTATCATCTGTACTCGGTGTATCGGTAAATACCCTCCTAAATGAACAAGATGAAACAGATCCCGAAGAACTTGACTTAGAATGGACAAAACTTGTTCAAGACGCGATGAAATCCGGTGTGTCTAAAGAACAGTTTAAAGAGTTTTTGGAGTTTAACAAGTGGAGACTTCAGAACGATACTGATAGATGAGAGCATGGTTGGTAGCTTTGGCTGCTGATTGTGCTTTTTTGTTTATAGATTGTTTTCTATAATGAACAATGTCTTTCCTTTTTACTTCAGATTCAATCTTTTAAGAGAATGAATTGTGTCGAAAATTAAGACTTTTCTTTTGGCAATTAGGTATATATAATGTTATTGAGAACAACAAAGTGTACAACGAACTATAACAGACAGATTTTCTCACTCTGTTTGTTCTTTATAAAGAATAAAACGAACAGGAGGTGAGAAAAATGACTATAAAACTAAATGATAATCGTCCGATGGTTTTGGAGCATCAAGTGATTCGGTTTGAGACTGCTCAGAGTTGGAATAAGGGGAAAGGTAACCTTAATCACCCTGGTACAGGGAATGGTGGAATTAATTATCCTAATGATCCATATACTGGCCCACACAAAGGAAATGGTGGGGGAAATAGCAATGGTAATAATGGGAATGGTAATAATTAAATAGACATGTGGAGGTCGTTTCTTGACCTCCTAACGAAGGAGAAAACTTAATGTATAAAGTAATGGTAAAAATAGCTGAGCATAATGTACTATTAACCAGTTACTCTATTGATTTTTTCACAACATTAAATAATAGCTACCTTATATTAAATAATGAAAATTCAAATCCAGATCTCTCTATTCATCTAGAGGATGGATATGGTGTTCCATTTGAGAGTTACGAAGTATCCATTTCTAAAAATCAGCAATACGTTTCCTATAAGCGTGCTGATTACCTTATCCGTGTGGATCACTTGTATAAAAACGCAATGATTTGGGTACATAATGACCTTGCTTTAAAACATGCACTTATGAATTTATACAGCTCTTTTATCGTCTATCATAATTGGGGAATACTACTTCATTCTTCTTGTGTTATTGATAACGGCAATGCCCATATTTTTTCCGGACATTCTGGTGCAGGGAAATCCACAGCTGCCAAACTTTCTACTCCAAGAGACTTACTCGCTGATGAAGCTTCTATTATACAGATTACTTCTAATAAGGTAATAGTTTTTGACTCCCCATTTAGAAGTGAATTACATAGTAAATGTATGAATACATCATTTAAATTAGAAAGTATTCAACTATTACATCAATCACAATTAAATAAAAGAGAGCAATTATCAAAATCATCAAGCATGCTGCATTTATTGGACAAAGTATTTTACTGGACTGAATCATCCGGCGAGATGACCAAAATCTTTCATTTGATTTGCAACCTAGTAAAACAAGTACCAATCTATGACCTCCATTTTCAAAAAAACAATACCTTCTGGGAGATGATCTCTTAATGACACAGTATATCAAAAAAAGGAATTATGAAGCTGTTCAGCTTGATGATCAGTGGATTATTTTAAATACAGACCAATTTACGGTAACAAAATTAAATGATTTGGGTGGATATTGCTGGACTTTACTTGACTCACCGCAAACTGTTGAAAGGATGACGCAATTAGTTGAGGAAAAATATCATCTAGATAATAACTTCCTTTCTTCTAATATAGAAGAATTTCTACAAGAGTTAATAGAATATGGATTGGTCCAACATGCAGTTTAATCAAGATACTGTCGAGTTATTACTAATAACGATAAAAAAATACGGTTGGATAGACCTTCCATCCTATGGTACTAGCATGTTCCCCTACATAAAAAAAGGAAACGTATGCCGTTTTGTTGCATTTGATGAAATGAACGTTAAAAAAGGAGACATTTTACTTTATCATACAAACACTGGTCAATTGATAGCCCATCGATTACTTTCCGTTCTAAAACAAGATAATAACCAGAAACAATTTGTTTTAAAGGGTGATACAAATCTATGTTCAGATGAACCTATTAATCAAAATCAAATAATAGGTAAGCTTATCACAATCCAAACTACCAAAAGAAAGAAATACGCAAATAAGTTTCACGCTATTGTCTGGAGCAATATCATATTATCATTTCCATTTCTTTCAAAACTATTAAGATACTCTCTGTCTTTAGAATTTTATTACAAAAATCGTTCGGGAGCTTCATCATGATAACTGATAAACTATCATCTATCTTAAACGAAATAAATCTAAAAGGAATCAAGAGAACCTTTCAATTGTTAGGTCCTTACATCCTTTCTAATTGGAAATCGTATACTGGTCTTATTGTTATTTTATTTGTGGATATCTTTTTAACAATTGGCTTCGCGTGGTTTTTTGGAACAATTACAGATGCTGCGGTTTCTGGGGAATTCAATAAAATTAGATCATTGCTACTTGTTGTATTAACGCTAATCGTTTTCGGCCAAATCGTTACCTTTTTTAATACCTATTTAGAATCCTATGTAACAAGTAAAATAAAAAGGGATCTAAAGGATTATGTCCTAAAACAAATTATGTTGTTACCCACTAATAAGCTGTCAAAAATCCGTACTGGTGAACTAATGACTCATTTTACAAATGACATTAATTGCATTGATGGTGTAATTGGTAGCAACCTTATTTACCTTATTCAACTCCCCCTAATATCAATAGCTGTTTTTGTTTATATGCTTCAAATTAATTGGCAATTATCAGTGCTTAGCCTTTTTATCATCCCTATCGCAATAGTTGCAGGTGGGATCTTTGGTATTCTTATTAGAAACAATAGTCGAACGATTTATAATAAAATTGGTGATATAAATAGTCAGTTAAATGAAACATTTCAAGGAATCTCCATTATCCGCTCTTTTCTTGTTGAACGATTGTTTTTAGGGAAGTTTTATGAGCAAAACCACTCTTTTTTTGACTTAGAGATGAAAAATGCGAAACTACGTGGGACCTTTTATGTTGTTGGTGGGCTGATTTCTTCAATTACTTACATTATAAGCCTATGTTTAGGAGCTTTTTTTGTATCTAATGGACAAATCACAGTAGGTTCACTACTAACTTTTGTTACTCTCATGCAACATCTAATTAGTCCACTTACGGGCTTGCAGGCTTATGGGGAAGCTTTCAAAGCTCGGCATCAGCTGTTGAACGAATCTCAGATGTACTCGATATTCAACCAATAGATAAAGAACTTCCTACATATGTTAATTCAGTAAAAGTACCTAAATCTATACAGTTTAATAATATTTCTTTTGCCTATGAACCTGAAACGAGAATTTTTCATTCCTTAAACTTAACGATTCAAACTGGAAAGGTTACTGCATTGGTAGGTCCTAGCGGTGCAGGAAAAACAACATTATTTCACTTACTCCAAGGATTTTACCAGCCACAGTCAGGGCAAATTTTAATGGATAACACTCCAATAAAACAAATTTCTCCCTCTCATCTAAGAAGCACTTTTGCTCATGTTGCACAAGATACTTTTTTATTTAGTGGCACTATTAAAGATAACCTGCTACTCGCTCGTCCTAACATTAGCGAATTGGAAATGATTAATGCTTCTATAGCTGCTAATATTCACGACTTTATTATGTCTTTACCAGATCAATATAACACTGAAATTGGTGAACGTGGAGTAAGGCTTTCTGGAGGACAAAAACAAAGACTATCTATTGCCAGGGCAATATTAAAGGATGCTCCAATTCTTTTACTTGATGAAGCCACATCTGCTTTAGATAGTGAGTCAGAATATAAGGTGAAAGAAGCATTGGAAAAATTAATGAAGAAAAAAACCACTCTAGTTATTGCTCATCGATTATCAACAATACAACATGCTGATGTCATTGTTGTTGTTGATAAGGGTGAAATTGTTCAAATAGGTACACATGAAGAATTAATGCTGCAACCGGGCTTATACAGAAGACTAACTGAATCTCAATCTTTAGCACAGGAAAACTATAAAGAGGGCAGTGCTATACTCATATAACAGAAGGAGGAGTATAAATGTGATAAAAAAATTCATTAAAGATCTGTACTATAATCCTTCTCTTCCATTTCCTTATAGTAATGAAGAATATAAAGAACTAGAAGCAGATATAATCCATTTCAACTTAGAACCACTATTTCATACATTTTTAAAACAAACTAATCAATTAGATAATGTACCGATAAATCTGAAGGGCATGCTGCTTAAAAAATACAACCAACAGTTCATCCAAAATTTACTGATTAAGAACCAAACTCAAATGATATTATCAGCATTTGAAGTAAACAATATTTATGTGATCCCACTTAAAGGTCCATTCTTCTCGGAAAAATACTTTAATGACTTTGCGGCGAGAACATCATCTGATATTGATATCCTTATTAAGGAAGATCAAATAGATAAAACAATTACTTGTATAAAAAATCTGGGTTTTGTCATTGAGGAAAGTAATGATGAAGGTCACTTCCATCGAACATTCAGTAAAACACTCCCTGGATCAACTATCCCGCTGTTAATTGAAATTCATTGGAATATAGTAAAAGAAAACACTTCCTCCCTACCTATTGATGAGTTATGGAACCAGTCTAGACCATTAGAAAATTATCAATTTGTAAAACAACTATCTACAATTCATACATTTTACTTCATTATTTTACATGCTTGGCGTCATAACTTAGACTCACTAAAACATTTTCTAGACATCATTCAAATGATCCATACTCATGGTAATGATTTAAATTACGAATCACTTTTTAAAATAGCCAAAAAACATAGAACACACAAACGAGTTATTCGAACACTATCAATCGTATATCAGCAGTTCCCCTTTCTAAATAATATATTGAAGTTGCCAATTACAAAACAATATGGGTCATTATGGCAATACGAATGGATTCGGGGAGGGAAAGTAGATAAAAAGAAGTTATATTTGGATTTTATAGACTATCAGTTTAGAAGCTATGATACATTTTTACATCGACTTATTGCGTTGTTTGAGTGGCTCTTTCCTTCTAAATTTGGATTGGCAGGTGAACTGAAGGGTAATAAAATGAATTATTTGAGATTATTTAAACAAAGAGGGAAAGGAATACTTTCGTCTATATTAATAAAGAGTAAAATTTAAAGGAAAGGATTAGACATGTATACAATGTTAACCTTTCCTTTTTAGAGTGATCAAATTGATCTCAGGAGTATTAAAAAAGCGAAACTTTAAAAATGAGATTGTATCACTACTTCCTAATCCTGTGCTTACGTATTGCTTGATACCATCATATTCCCAAAGACCTTTGACCCTATTTTGTGGAGGAAAAAGACCACTACGTTCGTAATAGGGTTCAGGTACAAATAGCACCCCTAGAAATGGTAGTCTTATCTGTCCCCCGTGATAGTGACCTGCCATTATCAAGTCATAGTCTCGAAAGATATAATAATCATGATTTTTTAAATAGTCTATTTTAACATCAACTACTGGATAGTGATTTAATGCGATTAAGATGCTAGATGGATTATCATCCAAATTATTATTTAGTTGAGCTACTAATTCTTTACGATATTCTAGATTGTCAGGTAATTTCCCTGTTTCTAGTGGAAGACTACGTTCTATTTTGGGTCCTATTATAGAAAGTTCAAAGTTAACAAATTGAACTCTAGCATCTCCGTAATTTATCGTATGGATTGATTCAAGTAGTTTAACCCCTCTTTCTTCCATCCCTTTAATAAATTTATGTTTTTCAACTTTTCCCTCACTATTATAAACATAATTTTCCGGATCTGAATTTCCTGATACAAAAAGAGCATTTTCTTTGTTATGTATGCCTTCTATTAGCTTAAAAAAAGCTGAGTAATCAGTACTATTGGAACGAATTAACATATCCCCGGTAAATATTATCGCATCATAGTCCAAGGCATTAATTTCATTAATAAGGTTTTCTTGATCTTCACCAAAACTTTTTTCATGTAGATCAGTTATTTGTAGTATTTTAAAACCATCTAAACTACTGTCAAGTTCTTCAATATATACATCCTTTTTAACTACATTTATTCGATTATTATCCCAAACGATGTAAAAAACTAAAGCAGTTATAATAAATAACAAACATACAAATAATATTTTCTTTTTTCGAATTGTCATTCCACCTCTTAATCAACTACAACACTTTCACATAAATTAAAGACTAACTTCCATTTGATTCCTAATTAATTGTCCAAAAACTCCCCTACTATCTTTTGATAACTGCCCAAATTCACCTTCCTGAATAACTGTTCCATTATCCATAACAACTACTTTATCTGCATTATGTATTGTAGACAAGCGATGTGCTATTACAATAATGGTCATCTTCCCCTTTAGGTTTTCAATTGCTTGTTGTATTTTCAACTCATTTTCTGTATCAAGCGCGCTTGTTGCTTCATCTAAAACGATAATGGATGGCTCTCTTAATATTGCACGTGCCAATACTATTCTCTGCCGTTCTCCACCAGAAAGTCTAATCCCTCTATCACCTATAATCGTATCAAGACCTTTTGGAAGCTTCTTTACAAAATCAGCAGCTGATGCAAATTCTAACGCTTCCCAAATCCTTTCTTCAGTTGTATCGGGTGAAACGATTGTAAAATTTTCAAGTATGCTCGTATTAAAAAGAAACGGATCTTGTGGAACATAACTAATTGCTTTTCTAAGTGAATACAAGTTCTCTCCTGTTAGAGCTTTACCATCTAGTAATACTTCACCTTTTTCTGGTTGATTTAATCCCATTAAAAGGTCTATTAAGGTACTTTTTCCGGCGCCCGATTTACCTACCACTGCTGTCATTTTATTGGCAGGTATCACAATATTAATATTTTTTAGAGCATACTTAGCTCCTTCATTTTTGTTATATCTAAAGAAAATTCCTTTACATTCAATTTGAGATGCAATCCGTAAAGCCTTTTCTAAAATATTATTATGTTCATGTTTTACTTCCTTTGCGTAATTACATTCCTCTTGAAAGGCTTTTACAGCCTTATAAGAAGGTAATGTTGTAGCAATTTTTTCAAGTGAACCTTGAATCCCAGATACCCGTGGCCATAACCTTGAAAAAATAATAATAACAAGCATTAATTGACCACCCTGTGCCTGAAACATATTTATCGCAACATAAATGAATAGAGCAATAAAAACTGCCGAAGCAATTTTATAATACATTTGCGAGGTCGTTTTTATTTTTGAATATTCAATTTGTTCATTTAGCATCCCTTTTGTAACTTGACGAAACCACTGCATTCTTGATTCCTCTAACGAGTTACTTTTAATATCCTTTATGCCATTTATTTGATCTGTCACCCCGGCAAGATACTCTTTACCCAAGGTATAATTTTTATTTCCTAATGAAAAAGATCTTTTCAAAAAATTACGGTTAAATAACAAAAGAATAACTCCACATAGCAAAACAAAAATCGTAATATTTGGAGAGAGATAAAAAGCAAAACAGATCTGAATAAAAGTAAATGCTAGTGAGGCTAAGAATAGAAGAAATGAATAAATCCCAGCACTTGACTTTGCTATCTCTGATGTTAATAGATTAACAAGATCAGATTTTCGGTGCTTAATAAAAAATTCCCAATTAGCATTCAGTAAAGATTGATAAGTTTCTATACGTAAATGACGAAAAAAGCCGTTTTGTATCTTTGAGTTTTGAATTGTAATTGACCGTTGAATGATATTTTGTCCAATTACAATGAAAACAAAGATTATTAAAATTGTAGGAAGAGCTGTCTCCTTAGGAATTGCTTCCATAAACGAAAAAATCTTTATGAGAATGGGATTACTTGATTTTAGGCTTGCTATTCCACTTATGCTAAGCAATGGAATTAACAATAGAATTCCAATTCCATCTAATAAGCTAATTGTCATCATTGCAAAAATATTTAGATATAAGGATTTACCTGAATAAGAATGGACTTGTTTTAGAAAATATATAACAGATTCCAATTCATTTCCCCCTAAGATAATGCTTGCTTGCTTTTTTCCTCCAAGCCCATAAAAAGGGACGTAACGGAAAATAAAGTAAATGTAAAGATTTTGGTAATGGCATTTTTTCAGCATCCTCAGGATACGGATGTAAAGTACTTAATAAAAACAAAATCTTTTGTCTGAGAGACATAAGAGAAAACAAATGCTGTTTATGAAACTTAGAAACTTCAAACGGTACAGGGTCAGTATGTAAATTGACCATCCTTTCCAGGTAAAATATTGCATCTTGAGCTAGCCTATATCCCGATTTACTATTTTTAAAAAAGTAAGGATGAGTCGAGTCAATGTTAGAATTTAATAGAGTATGATTTAAAATCAAAGCTTGAGCCTCCTATATGCTCTAAATGATATTTTTTCAATAAATTATAAACCTTTTTCCAGTTAGGAGCTTTTTCTATTATTTGATGAATATCCAGTAACCATCTCAGTCTTGACCATCCGTGTCGTGAACCATGTGTAACAAGAAATAAAAATAAGTGCTCTCTACCTAAAAAATACACAGGAGACGTTGTTAGGTCACTTTGTTTTTTTGTTTGCCATAGCTCCTCAAAGCTTGGTTCAAACCCTGGTCCAGGATTGAGTCGCCAATGAACCTCTAACTTTGTTTTTGTTTTAGGGTGGAAATAAGTCACATGGTGATGTCTCCATTTCCAATCATCTAGAATAGTTCTGATATAGTCGTCTTTTAGATAACCGTGTTTTAACAAAGTTTGTTCAACTTTATCTAACTCATTAATGGGAATCAAAAAATCTAAATCACAGGAGGTTCTTAGAGAAATATCTCCATACAAATCATGTGCAATGATAGGACCCTTTAAAAAAAGTACTCGTATGTTTTCTTCACTTAAGACTCTATTTATTCTTTCCATTTCAGCGCTTATTTGTAACATATAGAATATATTTCTCTGGTAATCCATTCTTAATCTTTGAATGACAAATGGGGGAATTAGTTGATGAGTACATTTATTAAGAATAGGAAAGAGGACAGGATAAACGCGGTGATGTTTTACTTGGTCAATAAAAAGGGTCCAGTTTATATCTCCCAATAATTTTTCAAGATTTTCTATCGTATCTTCATGACTTTTTTGTTTTAGCAGATGGAGGATTAGCTTTACTTCCGCTGATACATTATCAAGTTTTAATATTTTTTGATTAACCAATGCTTCACCCTCCAATTATTTTTGCGAATTTACCAACAACTGTAAACTTTTCCTTACCTTCAGAACCTGTTATATAAAAAGGGCCACTTCTAAGCCAAGCATGTGCTATTAGATTTCCAAACTCATCTCTTGCTGTACCTAGATAAAGAGTACTTTCAATTCCCCTTTTTTCTAACATTTTCATAGCCGCAAAGGCTTTAACAAGACATTGACTCTCCCAAAGAGTATATTTACTCATTAGGTGTATGGCTTGTGATATACTAGCGAGAGTCTTTTTATTCGTACTTTCAAAATCATATGATGTTTCTTCCATCTGCAAACCAAGGGTTGGAACTACTTTTGAAAAAGGAATTGTTTTAAGATACCTTCCTACACCTAAATAATAAAAAGATTCTATTAGAAGGACTTTCGTTTTCCAATTCATTAATATAAATAATCTTATTTTGCTCAAGTTCCGATTCCCCTTTAACACTAAACTACCTTTATTAGATTTTGTTTTTCCAATTGATTTAAGAAGTCTATTACCTGTTCTTCACATGTTTTCTCATCAACCTCAAATTGTTCAAGTAAAGATAATACTACATCCTTAACTCCAGTAGGTGTTTTAATCATGTCCCAAATAACACCACCTACCTCTCCTAAGTTGAAATAACTACCTCGTTCTATATGTAACATGACTTTTTCTCCATCCATATCGCTTACAATCATTCCTTCTTCCTGAGTAACAATATGGGTTAATGACAATTGATCTGTTTTTAACATCTATACTTCCCCCTTAAAATCAAATAGTACTGAGAATTGCTTCTGCCAATTCATCAGCAGAGAATCGTGTTGTTGGCCGTTTTAATTGAAACATGTTTATCTGTTCGCAGATTTTGGTCGATGTGTTAAAATGCCAGTCTATAAGACCTAATGGCGCAATAAAGAGATTACGGTACGTATGATTATAAAGAGTTTGTAATTTCTGGAGACCTGTAACATGAGTTAATGTGATGTTATCATTCTCATTTTTACTTAGCTCAATAATTCCCTCTAATTGCAATGGTTTAGATGCAAATTGATCTGTTACTGGAATTGCAAACTTTGTTTCTCTATTAAAAAGAGGACTATAGGAGTCCGATTTCATTCCAAATTGATTAAGACTTTCAACCCATAATTTCTGTTGTGGATAAGCAGGTGTAACTAGAGGAATTCCCTGTTCACTGATTGTAACAGGTATAACATCATCACTAATTAAATGGTAGCCTAATCTTAGTAGAGCTGAAGCAAGGGTAGACTTTCCTGCACCAGAATCCCCGACAATTGCATATGCTTTCCCATTAATCTCGATAGCACTGCCATGTAAAGGAAGAATTCTTCTTTGCAATAACAGAGCACCCATACATGTACCAAGAAGGTATAATCGTAATTGATCTGCATCTACATTTTCCATTGGTGAGTAATAGATCTTATTTCCATTTTCAATCATATAGATGGCGTTGTTTGGGATTCGTACTAAAATTAAATTATTTTTTATAGTAAAGTATTTACTTTGACCAGATAAATGTTTCCAGTTCAAGGTAAGGTCTGCTTTTTCTATCACAATATCCTCGAACCCAAATTCAAATTTATTTATTGGCAATTCTGAAAAATAAAAATCACTTATAATATTTAATCCGAATGCTTTAAACTTGTATTTATTTACTAAAGTTGTTTTCAATATTATCACCTGAGAGAAATTCAATTATTTTAAATAGTTTATCGTTGCATATGCCCTTACAAATAGTTTGTAAGGGCATATATGTAATTAACACATATTAGCTATAATTAACTACATCATGTTCATGAGCATCTGGATCAGGCTGAACAGCATCAGGTGTTCTAATACCAGGCCCTGCCATCGTCATACTAATATCTAACACATCTAATTTGGGTGATTCCCATGTTTTTTTCATCCATATCACCTCCCTTCAAACCTTTTAATAAACCTAAAGAGTATCAAGCTACGCATAAGTATTTTAAATTCAAAGTCATATATGTTTTCTGGCTTAGGATGATATCCAATTTTTTCTAAAGCATTCTGTAAAACCCCTATATTTAACAATTGAACCATAGTAGTATCTGTAAGCATTAATTTTATTTCTTCAATAAAATCTTTCCATTGACTTTTCATTCTCTGAATTCCATCAGCGCCTTGTATTCCTCTAAACTTTTGATTTAATCGAATGTCATCCGGTAAATAATTTTTAGTTGCCCGTCGGACTAGAGATCTATTAAAACCATTTTGTACATATTGATCTTCTGGTACAGATAAGCAAAATTTAATCACTCTTAAATCATTAGTAGGATCTCTCTCTAATAAGGAATGGCGAAGAGATAATTTTGATCCTATCGTACCGTTCAAACCCCAGATATGTACTTGATTAAATTGATTATTTCTAATTTGGAATACGTCTGATATTTTGTTACCGGTTATGTCTATCCCGTGTTCTTCTAATCTGTTAAAAACATTCGTAGTTTTAGCAAATTCAGGATTAATCCACCTCGGAAAAGATTCTTGTTCAAGACTGCTTGTATTAAGAAGATTTGGAAATGCTTTCTTGCCTACCACCTTGAATACACGTGATCTATTTGCTCCTAAATTTTCACTAAACATTTGGATTTCTTTTAATAAACGCAAGAGCTTAAATCGTTTTAACAATAATGCATAATAATCAAACGCATGTCCCCAAGATATTGTCCAATTTCCTCTTTGGCCATTTAAAAGGATACCAATTTTTTCATTAGAGGCCTGCTCATAAATTCCCTTTAACCAGAATGAATTTTCATAAAATTTATAAGGTATTTCCATAACATCCAGCCAATCGTCTATCTCTGAATAGGGATTAGTTTCAGGAAAGCTTAAATAACTATCGTTTATATTTCCTACATATTTAACTGTCGATTCAATATAAGGCCTTTCATTAGCAATTCTAGATTTATGAGTCCAATCTACAAATTCATCTACTGGAACATAGCTATATGTGTGAAGCTTCTTATTTTCATTATTTAAATGCTTTGCAGCGAAGCCTACAACTGAACCTGAATCTAATCCACCACTTAAATGAGCCCCTACCTCTTTATGTGTGCGTAGTCTTGAGTGAACAGCTTCTGTAAATACTTCACAAAAGGCCTCTTCATATTCTTCGTTAGATTTCAGCTTAGTTTTTCCAATATTATTAAAGTCTGTATATCTTGTTAACTGTACTCTACCATCCTTTATTTTTATTGAATGAGACGGAGGAAGCTGATAAATTTCTTTATAAACAGTTTGATCCACTGATATAGAATCTGAAGTAACCGGAATAGCAATAAACTCTGAAAGCCACAGTTCATTTAACAATTTATTGACATAAGGTAAAGAAAAAAGCGGTTCAATTATTGTACTAAAAGCGAATTTATGATCATTTTTATAGTAATAAAGCGTTCTAGTTCCTGAGAAATCTCTTGCTCCAAATAACTTGTTCTTCCTTTCATCCCAAATCATAAATGCAAAATCACCAATAAGATATTTGGGAGTATCCTCTCCCCACTTCTCATATGCTAATAAAATTAGCCTGCTATCCGGAATGCTTTTCCTATGATTAGGCTTCACTTGTAATCTCTCGAATAACTCGTTTCTATTATCTATAATTGCGTCAGCTGTAATAGCTAACTGTTTTTCATCATCATAGAAGGGTAATTGTTCACCAATTGATTCAGGAGTAATCCATTGTGCGTGACACCCCATAAAGATATGATCTTTAATCAAGTACTGAACATGATCAGCAGGGTATTTTTGTAATGCTTTTAATAGATTTTTCCCTAGATCATTGTTTACTGGTTCTTTATTTAAATTATATATACCAACAATAGCACTCATTTTTCCCTCCTATAATGATTCTTCCTACCAAATATCAATTCTTTATTAAGAACGATAAATTACAAACTATTATAAAACTTTAAACCTCTAATCTGTTTTATGCGATTGTTTGTTAATTTTATATTTATAGTATGATTTACATCAAATGCTTTTACTTCATTAAGGTTCAGTCCACAATATGGACATTGCCATAAGCCTCCCTCATAACTACTAAAGGACAATTTCAAACACCTATTACATTGCTTTTTCTTCATTGACCTTACCTACCTTAAATAGTATGGTAAATCCAGATAACGTGAAGACCTATAACAAATGTATAAATTATTACCCCAATGGAAGATAAGAATTTAATTATATTATTTTCAGGTAACTTATCTAAATAAATTATTAAATACAAAAGAGCTGATAAAAATAGCTTTGTTAGCAAAAAATAGATTAGTTCTATATCACTTATGGCTCTCATTGCTGGGTTAGCTTCTTCAATTAAACCCAGATTGAGTCCTATGTATGTAAGCATCCCATCAACAATATTTAAAGCCGCTAAGGAATGGCAAATGTACTTCAAGAGAACCTCCACCAATATGGTTAATAATTTATTGAATAATAGAATACAATGTTAAAGTATATATTTAATTCTTTATAATGAACAATACTATATTTTTATAAAGAACACAATACTTAAAAGAAATAAAAATTCCACTTACATATATTTGCTTTTCTCTTTTAGTATAAATCTATTAAAGTATTATTTTTGATAACTACTTTCCAATTCATTTAAGGTTATCCATTAATTGAACACTATGTTTAGTGGTGGAATTACTGAGCAATTTTGTAAGGTATTTGTTTTCCCGAAGCCTTTTCAAATGCATTTTATCATTTCCATAAACATTGATATAGGTAATTTTCCTACTGCAACTCGGATAATGTATGGAACGAGGTTATTTGGAATCCCTTTGGATCTTCTCCAATTCGGCCACTAGTGTGAGCACCTAAAGGATTAAATAGTGTAATAGAGAGATGCTCCATTTATTATTCTTCAATCATTAATTTTGTTTGACTATAAGGGTTTGTAGCTTATAAAGAAAGATCTTCTGTTAATGGTGATTGTTTGTGCATTCCATATGACAGTTGCTGACAAGCTGAACACCATATTATATTTACACCAATCCTATTCATTACCTCACATAGATTTAGTGTCATTTATGTTGTTATGGTATTAGTGCAACGGGATGTTACAGATCCCCCAACCGATTTTAGTCCTACAAAATGAATAAAAGCATTTATCTTAGAAAACTTATAATCTACCAGTTAAATGATATTCGTTTCAACGTTTCTGGCTTTCTATTTGAAAAGTTATCTAAGATAATAATACCTACGTTAGCATTCAATAATTCAACACAAACATGCGAGCCAATGTAACCGGTATATTAAAGTTGCCATTGTATTCCTCCATGTATTAATAACTATTCTTAACACACTATCATATTCTTAATAAAGAACAGCACTATATGATGACATTCCTTTATTCTAAAATTAATAATTAATTTATTAATTAAAGTTTTATTACATAAAATTAAATATTAATATAAAACTGATGTAAGTCACATAGTGTATGCGATTAAAAATCCCACAGCTCCATTATAATCATTTTTATCGTTACACTATTGCCCCTTGGTACTGTAATCCTTGCGGTCATAAATTAATTTTGCCCCTTTAACTTTATTTGTCCAACAGTTAAAATAGGCCGAGTTTTTCCCATACGAATTATCTAAGACTTTATTTTTCTTATCCATTAAACAAGCTAATATATGACCATGTAGACGAGAAGTTACAATTTCATCATAATTACTAAATAAGTTAATGGCTTGACGTATTTTGAAACCAGTGTAATAGTACCACAACTTAGATAATAGATTTGCTGGGAAATACTTGTGGACTTTATAAGAATTATGTAGATTATTAAAGATATCGATTATCTTATTATCTAAATTAGATAATAGATTATCCCAATCAAACATATGAGAATAATCTATCTGATCATCATTATAATCAACTTCGACTTTTTCTATATCTTTTCGAAAAAAATATAACGTACTATATTTAGTTTTCTTATTCTCTATAATTGGGTACATAGCATGAGCCATATCCTGACTCAAATATACATTCTTTAAATATGAAATTTAACTTGCTTATAACTAATTTGATCCCTTACATATAAATGTAAGTTCTTATGTTTACTGAATATTTCGAAGTCTTTTACCATACCTTTCAAGTCATTATAATATATTGTTTGAGGAAGAATAACAATTTTATGCTCAGGGAAGTTTTTCACTAGTAATTTTCGTAGATTCTGATGCTCCATATACAAGTCCCCAAAATTACCTCCACCTTGACAAAGAATTATTGTATCTCTAGGTATGTGAAGTTCACTTTTTTTTATTAGATATTCAACTAGGTGGTAACTAATCCTTTTAATTACTCTAATCTTACTATTTTTTAAAAATTGTTCTGTTCCTTTCCAAATAAGCATATCACCCACATTTCCATAGACTGGATAATCAAAATAATATACCCTCGAAGCCCTTTGGAATTACTTTATTAATTCTATTAAGTTGATCTTTTAACTCTATATTATTCATATCGATTCTCCTAAATTTTTTTCTAGCCATTATAGTTACTTTCTTTATCTCTTTTAGAGAACTTTTTAAGTTTACAGTATAAAGTATACAAGGTTAATTTATTCCTCAAAAGTTTTTATCTTAATCTTTATTAGATTAACACCTTCGGCTCTTGAATAGTTAAGTTATTAAATTTAATATGCCCCCAATACCTATGTGTCCATTCTAAATTATTTGTATCTCCTGACTTGCTATTCATCTCAAAACCAAATGCTGAAGGTACTACATCCAATAATTCATCTGTTCCAAATTCATTTACTTTATATAAAACTAGTTTTACCAGATAGGTGCCTGGAGCTAGGTTAGTATTGTCAAACTCGAAAATACTCTTACTTGTCGTCCCTTTCTTTACAGAGATAGGTATTCTTGTTGTTCCCATGCCAGCAGGAGTATCATCTGAGTATAAAACTACTATTCTTAAATATACATCTGATATCTCTTCGATTGCACTATATGATAGTTCAAAAAAACCTTCTCTTCACTATTGTATGTGCAATTTACTTTATTAACTAGCTCAACTGAATCCATAACAATTCTTCGATTTAAATTAATATCTTTCGGTCTTTCTATATTTTTTAGGTTATTAAACATTTCCATTTTTTTGTTATTATCCATATATACCTTAATACCATCATCTACATTCCCATCAAAAATAACCTTACCATGATCTAGTACGATCACTCTGTTACAAAGTTGCTGAACTGTATTCATGTTATGGCTAACGTATAATACTGTTCTTCCCTCTCCAGATATATCTTCCATTCTCCCAAGACACTTTTGTTGAAACTTCATATCTCCAACTGCTAAAACCTCATCAACAATTAATATATCTGGATCAAGATGTGCTGCTACAGCAAAAGCAAGCTTTACGTACATTCCACTAGAATATCTTTTTACAGGTGTATCTAAGAAACCACTTATTTCGGAAAAATCAACTATATCGTTAAACTTATTCTCAATTTCATCACGAGTCATTCCTAAAATAGATCCATTTAAATATATGTTTTCCCTACCTGTTAATTCCGGATGAAATCCAGTTCCCACTTCAAGGAGAGAAGATATTCTACCATTGACTTCAATAGTTCCTTTCGTAGGGGTTGTTATTCTTGAAAAAACTTTAAGCAAAGTTGATTTCCCCGCACCATTGTGACCAATAATGCCTATCCTGTCCCCTTTATTAACAGTAAAATTTATATCATTAAGAGCCCCAAAATCCATTGGCATCTATATTATTTCCCTTCTTTTTTCTCAATTTGAACGAGTTAAATAAAACCGATATAAAAGTATCATGCTTCTCTTCACTTGAAATAATATCGTATTTTTTACCTATATCTGAAACTTTCATCACAACTTCACTCACAAAAATCTCCCCTGTTCAAATTAGATCGGCAAACGTATTTTCAAATTTATGAAAGTACTTTATACCTAAAACTAAAACTAAAATACCAACCATTAAAGAAACGATTAACCTGGCAAATATAATTCAGTTGTTGGAATTATACACCATCTAAAACCCTCAATTACCCCGACCATTGGATTCATAGAATATAAAAATCTTAGTCCTTCAGGAATTACCTCACTCGTATAACCTACTGGTGAGATGTACATTCCAAATTGAAGTATAAATGGAACCACAAACCTAACATCTCTATATTTAACATTCATAGTAGCTAAAATTAAACCTGCTCCTAAGGCAATAATAAAAGCCAATAAGATAAACAATGGAAGGAATACTATTTTTATAGGTGGAACATACAAAAATGCTACCATTAAAATAGTTAGTACCCCAAACGATATTAATAAGTCAATAAAAGAAGTGATTACAGATGATATCGGTAACGTCAGTCTTGGGAAGTAAATTTTTTTAATAAATGTGAATTAGTTACCAAACTATTCGAGGTACCACTAAGTGCAGCCGAAAAAAAGTTCCAAGGTAATATTGCCGAAAATACTAATATGGCATATGGAACTCCATTAGAAGGCATATTTGCCAAATTCCCAAAAATAAAGGTCATTATAATCATGGAAAATACAGGATTCAATATCGCCCAAATTATTCCTAACTTTGTCTGCTTATATCTAACAATAATATCTTTCCAAGCCAAAAAATATAATACCTCTTTATAATCCCACATTTCTTTTAACTTTTCCTTTTTAGATACTTTGCCTGAAATGATTGTAATATTATCCACTATTAACATCTCTTTTCTTCAAATGTACTTTACTCTACTATTTTCACAAAGGCTTCCAATAATTTGTATTAATCTATTATTATATTTAGATTATTTCTCATTTTCAAATATAGCTCAAATAGATACGGACTTAAGATGAATAGTAACCAAACGGACTTTTCTTTTTTATTGTAAAAAGGATTTTTTAATAATGTTCCAATAGTAGACCGAAAATTTCTTTTTAATTTTCTTAAATTTTTATTATTTATTGAAGTGTCATATTTAGCTCGATAATAGTTTTTAAAGAATGTTTTTACATAAACCATTTCAGCCTTATATCTTAAATCAAATTGACCTATCTGTTTAAAAAAGGTAATCCTTTCTTTTTGTGCATAAATAGCATCCAACTTTTTAACATTAAATGAAGATCTAATGATGCTATTATGTGTCTGAAGATAAAAGTATAAATTAACAGGAACAAAAGTAACCTTCGAACTTTTATATAAGATTCTATGGGCAATAAATTCATCCTCATGAATTCTTCCTTCTTCATACCTCAATCCATCAAATAGCTCTTTTTTATACAATTTATTCCATGCAACAACAAATTTAACTCCATTTGAACTATACAATTGCATTAATACTTGCATATTGGAAAAATTTTGAACTTCATCATAAAAAACATATTCTGTTAAATTGTATGATTCTTCTTCATTTGCTAATATGTAATCACACAAAACAATATCTGACTTTTCCCTTTTTGCAACATTGTAAAGAATTTCATACATCTTTTTATGAATAAAATCGTCACTATCGACAAAAGCAAAATACTCCCCTCTTGCAACATCAATGCCTGCATTTCGAGCAGATGATAAACCTCCATTCTCTTTATGAATGACACGAATCCTATCGTCTTCTTTAGCGTATTCATCACAAAGAAGTCCACAATTATCTGGTGATCCATCATTTACTAAAATTAGTTCAAAATCTGTAAATGTCTGATCTAATATTGAATCTATACAATTAGATAAATACTTCTCTACTTTATAGATAGGTACTATGATACTAATAAGAGGCATATATTATCATCTCAATTCTTATTGGCATACTTTATTATCTTTTTAGGTATTACTCATTTAAAGTTTTTATTATTTACTAACATCTTATCTAAACCTAAAAAACCCTTTATCAGAAGGATGAAGGATTTTGCTTTTCTTCCCAAATGCCTACGCTCTAGGTTATATATTGATTCAATAAAATACGGTTCATGAATTAATCTGTAAATAGTTATAATTTTTGCTTTAACTGATTCTTTTGAAGAAAAGACCTCTCTAATTTTATAAAAATATTCTGAAAAAGTTTTGCAATTTTCGTACCTAACATAATTTTCAAAGATTTGTTTATTCACTTGGTTCTCTTTTAATAATCTTAAAGTCTCTTTTCTCCCTTTTATATGCAAATAAAATTTTCCCGTTCTATTATTCATTAAACTTTCAGTATTTTCTCTACGATAGTTATATAGCATTTCATTTATTACACATACCCTATTTGCTTTTAATAAAGCATTAATGTTAAAACAAAGATCTTCAGCAATTGTAATATTTTCATTAAGAATGAGTTTATTTTCTATGAGAAAAGACCTTTTATACATCTTATTCCATAAACTTGGATATCCCCAGATATTGTATTGTTTTAATGTCTCTTCTATATTCTCCCTAATTTTATTTCCTTCAAATAACAATTGTTTTTCTTCAGAGATAGTATGTTTTAAATATGATCCAGTAAACTTATTACTTTCAATAAAACCGCAAATAGCAATCTCTGCATTACTTGCTATACAAGAACTATACATTTTCTCTAACATATCTTTGTTGATAGTATCATCACTATCAACAAAGCTTATATAATCACCATTTGATATATTAATTCCTAAATTTCTTGTAATACTTGGTCCAGAATTTTTTTGATGAATAACCTGAACTCTACTGTCATTTATTGCAAATTCATTACAGATTTCCCCACTCTTATCTGTAGATCCATCATTGATAAGTATTAATTCAAAATTCGAAAAACTTTGTTCTAGAATAGATTGTATACAATCCGTTATAAATTCTTCAACATTAAAAACTGGCACAATAACACTTATTTTCACACTCATTACTTGAACCCCCTTCATTAAATATACTCAAATCACTAAAAAATCTATTATGTAATTTCTCCATTTGTCTTTAATAGTAATTTTCTATCTTTAATCTTAATGTGTAATTCATAAAAATAGGGATTTATGATAAATAATGCCCACAATATTTTTTCTCTTATGCTATATAAGGGATTTCTCAATAGTGACAATAAACTAGGGGAATAATTTTTTTTAAATAATTTAAAGTCCTTTTCAGAAACCAGTTGGCTTTTCTTTACTTTTAACAAGTAATCAAAAAAAGTGTGAATGTAAAAACTTTCAGCTTTTTGCTGTAGTGAAATTTGTTTTATTTCTATAAAAAATAAAATTCTTTGTTTAAAAGCATAAAGTGCATCAAGTTTATTTATATTAAAAGATGACCTTGTTATACTATTATTTGTTTGAGTATAATAGTATAAATTTATAGGTAAATATGATATTTTTGCACACTCATATAATAATTGATGTGCAATTATTTCATCCTCATGTATTCTACCTTTTTCAAATGCAATATTATTAAACAAATTTCGTTTATATAACTTATTAACCGTCATAATAAAATTTATTCCGTGTGGAGTATATATTTGATGTAAAGCCTCTATATTAGAAAAGTGACGAATTTTATCGTTAATATTACATTTTTTATCAACAACTTCATCTTCTCTTACCAAACTCACATCACATATTACAATATCTGCACATAAGTTTTTAGCAGCTTCATGCAAAATCTCATACATTCTTTCATGGATAAAATCATCACTATCGACAAATGCAATGTATTCTCCTTGCGCTACATTAATTCCTGCATTGCGAGCTGATGATAATCCCCCATTTTCTTTGTGAATTACGATGATTCGATCATCTTTTTTTTCATATTCATCACAAATTACCCCACAATTATCTGGTGATCCATCGTTAACTAGAATTAATTCAAAATCAGTAAAAGTTTGTGCCAAAACTGAATCCAGACACTTAGCTAAGTATTTTTCTACATTGTAAATCGGAATAATAATGCTTATAGTAGGCATCTCATCACTCCCAATAAATGTTCCATTTTTAAAAATCTTAATCTATGAGTTTAAATATTTTTTCCATTTGCTTAGTTTGTTCTAAATTTTCATTATCCAAATTTTGAGAAAACTTATTGCGTAAACTTTGATTTTTTATTAATACTTCTACTGAGTTATATATACTATTTTCGTCAATTTCAGTAATAAATCCTGTTTCTCCACTCTTTATCTGCTCATTTGCCCCATTTACTTTAGTTGTAACTATAGGTTTACTTAGACACCTGGCTTCAATAAGTGTTATACAGTATCCTTCATACCTAGATGGTTGGACATAAATATCACACTCTGCAATATATGGGTAGGGATTTGTTTTTGAACCAAGGAAGATGAAATGATCCTTCAACTTATAAATTTCAGTTAATTTCTCATAATCATTTCTAGCGTCTCCTTCTCCAATACAGTACCATTTAACGTTATATCCGTTGTCAATAAGTCTAGCTAGAACACGAATGGCGATATCTTGCCCCTTTTCATTAGCAAGTCTACCAACTGTCAGAATCCTTAAACCATTATAATTTTCTTCAAATCCGCTCCCATTTTTTGACTGTAATCTAACTGTTTTTGGTGAAACAATATTATAAAACACTTCTGTCTTTTTATTTATTGAGGGGATCTTATTAATTAATTTATTTTTTGCCTCCTTTGACACAACAAAAACCTTATCAAATTTTTGATAAGTCTTTTCTGCAAACTTTGGATTAAATCCTATTTTTGTAACATCAAAATGCACCCACTGTATTCTTTTATTTGCTCTTATCTTATTAGCAACAAAATAGCTTATAAATTCCATTGGACCTGCATAAGCTACAGCGATGTCATATTTTCCTTCAATTCCTTTGAAGTCCTTTAATATATACTTAAAGAAAATACTTCTATCTCTACAAACCTTTGATACAAAGTGAGTAAAAAGTATATTAAATCCCCTAATAAAGTTCCCAGCCTTCATCAACTGCAAAGCAGTTTTATTTGGTGGGTTATCAATTATATCCATAATTTTCTGATTTTCAAATAAATATTGAACCCTTATTTCATTTGGGATTGACTCCAAAAAACCACCATATTTCTCTATCATTAAAATTGTAATTTCATAACTTTCTTTTGGAAATTCAGCAATCATATTTAGCAAAGCTTTTTCAGTTCCACCAACATTCATATTTATAACCATGAATAATATCTTTTTCTTCATTTGTTTTACTCTCTTTCATTTGTGATATTATTCTACTATTTCATAAAACTTTTCTAATTCTTCTATATTCCCTTTTTTTTCTAATTGTAAGTATTTAACAATGTTTTCTCTTAACTTATCATCATTTATTAATTTTTGAATGCCTTGACTAACATCCTCAGAATTTATATTAACAACAATCCCGTTTTTGCCATCTATCATTTGATTATTAACTGCATCAAACCTAGTAGTGACTACTGGTATATTTAGCATTCGCGCCTCAGCAATTGCTAGTCCAAAACCTTCAAACCTGGATGTTTGTACATAAATGTCGGCATTTCTTATGTATGGGTATGGATTAGATTCAACTCCCAATAAGATAAAATCTTTTACTAAATCATTTTCCTTTATATAACTTTCAATTTCCTCTTTTAATGGACCTTTCCCTAATGCATACCATCTAAAATTAATACCTTTTTCTCTTAGTTTTTTACACGCCTCTAATGCAATGTCGTAACCTTTCCCTTCAGCTAATCTACCAATGGTCAATATTCTTATACCATCAAATTTGTCATCATATCCGTCTCCTAGAATAGACATGTCATATATAAACTTAGGATTATTTATATCATAGATAACCTTTACCTTATCTGAATAATTAGGGAATGTTTCTAATAATATCTCTTTGGCTGATGAAGACACTGCAACAATTTTGTTATAGCAATCATAAAATTTCTTTTGGAACTTCTTTTCTTTTTCATCTAATTTATAACTAGTGTTTACCCACGCAATTTTTTTTGCTTTTATCTTATCTGCAACATAAAAAGTGGGTATTCCTTGTGAATAACTAATAGCAACATCATAACTTTCAGGATTACTCTCAATAACATCTGAAACACTTTGCCAATAAATTCTTGCTTTCTGTACATTTTCGTCTTTGTATTTTTCTTTTCTAATCAAAAGTGAATATTTTATTCTGGAAGATAACATTCTAAAGTCTGCGTTCCTTACTGAATATAGCAAAGCTTCCTTAATATTTAGATTTGAAAATTTAGTGTATTGCAATGTTTTTAAAATGTTTACCTGTTTTGGAACTAGTTTCTCTAGTAAGGTACCATGAGCAAAAAGCATTAGATCAACCGAGAATTTAGAATAATCAAGTAATGATAACAATGTAACTAAACTCTTTCTTCAGCACACTCTAAAGATTCTATAACAAATAATAGTTTTTTTTCATTAATATTTAACACCTACTAACTTTTTTAGCATTATTTGTTCATATTTCACTAATTCCTAAGCAAAATAATTCTTAGTCATTAGTCGTGAGATTTATTCGTTTTAGTCCTAAAGGTCCCTGAACTATCCTTAACTCTCTCAAAACCTTATTTACAATTGGTGGAATCACATTTAAGTAGGGATGTATATGGAATAATACTAATTGTATTAATAATTGTTTATCACCTTTAACTGCCTTAGTTAAAACAGAATAGTTATTATTAATATACTCTTTAATTTCCTGTCTATTTAAACCTCCTATGTCTTTATCTCTATTTATTAGTAATAAATTATAATTAATTAAACTAGCCTTTAGTATTTCTTTATAAGAAAAGTCTGTTAAGCCTTCATAATGCTTTTCAATAAATTCATGCCTTTTTTTAACCCTTTAATAATATCTAAGTTTTTCACAGTATATGTTGAGACTATACTGTCACTCCTTTGATAGTAATAATATAAAGGTTGGTTTAAAATAACATAGCTACTAACTCGATGCATTACTTCATGTTCCCCAGTATACATCTTCAAATAAAACTCCTTTTTTAAAAGGAATATTTTTAATGTAATTAGTTTTGTAAAGTTTACCCCAAGCAAAATTTTTAACTTTTTCATTTATTAATAACTCGTACATTAGAGAAGAATTATTCAAAAGAAACGGAGGATCATCCTTTGAGAAATAACGATCATCAAATAGTATGTAATCCTCATATGCGTAATAAAAAGCAACTTGAACAATATCCGCATTATAGTGAATACTATTTTTGACCAGTTCCTCAATCATGTTGATTTCTAACCAATCATCGCTATCAACAAATAATGTAAATTCACCCGTTACATACTTCATACCATGATTTCTAGCGTCAGATAAACCTCCATTTTGTTTGTGAATAACCTTTATCCGACAATCCAATTTCGAGTAGTATTCTATAATTTGTCCGCAATTATCTGGAGATCCATCATTCACCAATATAATTTCAATATTTTCATATGTTTGGTTTAATATACTATCTATACATTTATGAATATATTTCTCTACATTATATATAGGAACAACTACACTTACTTTATGCAAAAACATTGCCCCCATCCTAGATTACTTTATATAATTTATTAAGTTCGCTGATATTTTGGTAGTTACTCTTTTCACAATTACTCACTAACTTATTTCTTAGAATTGAATCTTGATATAATTTTTCAATACCGTCTGCTATTCCCTCAACTGATAACTCAGTAATATATCCATCAATTCCATCTTTCAGCTGACTTTTTGCTGTGGTATAATTTGTAATCATTACTGGCTTCGTAAGAATCTGTGCTTCACTCACAGTTACTGCCTTGCCTTCATATCTTGAAGGTTGGACATATAAATCAGCTTGTTTTATATATGGATATGGGTTGTTTTTTTTACCAAGTAGAATAAAGCTATCATTAAGGTTGGAGTCTGTAATTAACTCTCTTATCATTCTTTCCTCTCCCCCATATCCTACTACATACCAAGCTATATTTTTATACCCTTTTTCTTTTAGAATTTTCAAGGCCTTAACTGCATTATCTATCCCTTTTGCATGAGAAAGTCTGGCAACTGTCACTATTTTAAATCTATCATCCTGAATAATCAGATTACTAATTTCTTCGTTTGCCATTTCTTTTATAAACTCTGGAGAAGTTATATTCTCTACAACTATTACTCTATCTTCTAAATCCTCGTATTTCTTTAAAAATGAAGTTTTACAAGCTTCAGATACAGCTATTATGTAATTAAATTTACGCCACATTTTTAAATCCATTTGAATGTCTGTTTCTACTGTTGAAAAATCTGTATGTATCCAAGCAATTTTCTTTTTTGCCTGAACTTTTTCTGCAACAAAATAATGTGGCCATAAATAACTAATAGCTACATCGTACTCAGTTTTTAGTTTAGGTAAAAAAGGTAATGCGTACTCCCACATTAGCTGCATCTGATAATATCCTGGTTCATCTATTGATTTTATTCTTCCTAATAGGTCAGCATTAAATTTTGAGATCATTCGCGATAACCCAATTGCAAATTGTTTTTCTCTAAATAATTCAGTAATTGATTTTCTAAAAGTAGAATATTGTGAAATTTCCTTTAATAAAGTTACTTTTTTTGTAATTAAATTCATAAAATCTCCTTGATGCCGATATAACATAAGATCAACTTTATAATTCTGATAATCGAAATTTTCTAACATGCTTATAAGACTTCTTTCCACTCCACCAACTTCCATATCAAAAGAAGCTATTAATACATTTTTCATTAATATCACCTAGGTTTTATTATTTTAGTCAAACCTTAACTTTTAAACTATCTTTTAAACAATTTATAATTCTCATTTGTTCATTTTCAGTGATATTTGACCCCGAAGGAAGACAAATGCCTGTTTTAAATAATTGCTCTGATACACTCTCATTTTCTTGATGAGAATAATATTTAGTCTCTTTGAAAATACGTTGTAAATGCAAAGGTTTCCAAACATGTCTTGCTTCAATGTTTTCCTTTCCCAAAATATTTAATAGAGATGTTACAGAAATTCCTGTTTCTATTTCATTTAAGGTTAAAGCTGTAAGCCATCGATTTGATCGAGTATCTTCTAATTCAGGCATAAATTTTATACCGGGAATATATGCGAGTTCTTGAAAATACTTATTAAATATTAACCTTCTTTTTAATACTCTTTCATCTAATACCTCTAATTGCCCACGTCCAACTCCTGCTAATATGTTACTCATTCGATAGTTAAATCCGATTTCACTATGTTCATAATGAGGAGCAGGATCTTTTGCTTGAGTGGCTAAAAAACGTGCTTTATTAATAAGTTCCTTATGATTAGAAATTAACATTCCCCCTCCGGATGTTGTAATAATTTTATTTCCATTAAATGAAAAAATACCAAACTCCCCAAAAGAACCACTAGCTTTACCCTTAAAAGTAGAGCCAAGTGATTCAGCAGCATCTTCAATAATAGGTACCTCATAGAATTTACACACTTTTGTAATTTCATCCATTTTTGCACTTTGTCCATAGAGGTTAACAACAATTACAGCTTTAGGAAGCTTCCCTTCTATTGAAGCTTCTTTTAGAGCTAATTCAAGTGCTTGAGGTGACATATTCCACGTCTCAGGCTCTGAATCTATAAAAACAGGTTCTGCACTTTGATAAATTATTGGGTTAGCACTTGCTATAAACGTTAGACTGGAACAAAAAACTTTATCGCCTTTTTTCACATCTAATAAAGAAAGAGCCAAATGAATTGCTGCGGTACCAGAACTTACTGCAACAGCTTCACTGACTCCAACATAATTTGCTATTTCTTTTTCAAATAAATCAACATTTGGCCCCAATGGTGCGATCCAATTTGATTCAAATGCTTCATTAACATATTTCAATTCGTTTCCACTCATATGAGGCGAGGATAGAAAAATTCTTTTTTTAGAAGTTGTATTAATCAATCTATACACCTACTTTCTTAACAGTATTGCTACTAATAATTTTTGCAGGAACTCCTACTGCAATACAGTTTGCCGGAATATTCTTGGTTACTGTTGCACCAGCACCAATTATTGTGGATTCACCTACTTGAATACCTGGAATAATGGTTGTACCTGCACCAATATGAACTCCTTTATCTATTTTTACATTCCCCGTCAATGTTGCATTAGGAGAAACATGAACAAAATCACCAATTCTATTATCATGTTCAATAATAGATCCAGAATTTATTATAGAATGGTGACCAATATAAGCATCTGAATTAATAATCGTATTAGCCATAATGACAGTACCCTTACCAATCTTAACATTAGGACTTATTATAGCTGACTGATGAATTAATGTTGCAAATAACTCCAAGGGAAGCTCTAGATATTCAAAAATTTCTTTTCTCTTCTTATTGTTTCCTATACCAATAACAAAATTAATTTTCTTATTATATTCTATTGCTTTAAATGCTGCAGAAATTGGTCCTCTTATTCCTTTATTGGTTATTGAAAAATCCTCATACTTATCATCTAAATATCCTATTATTTCATGTTCGTTAGATAACGATATTATGTCATTTATTACTTTACTGTGCCCACCCTGACCAATAATGACAATCTTCATCCATGTCCCTCTTTTATAGTAGTCTCTGAACCTCTAAACTTTTCCATAGTAACGTTTCCTGGTTGATTAATCCCTTCTGTTTTAAATACTTTTATAACTGTAAGAAATAAGATTTTTAAATCTAAGAAAAACGATTGATGTTCAACATACCAAACATCTAATTCAAATTTATCCTCCCATGAAATAGCGTTTCGACCATTAATCTGGGCCCAACCAGTAATCCCTGGCTTAACTTTATGCCTTTTTAACTGCTCTTCTGTATATAGTGGTAAATATTCCATTAGCAAAGGTCTTGGACCAACTATACTTATATCTCCCTTGAAAACATTAATCAGTTGAGGAAATTCATCTACACTATATTTCCTTAATAACTTCCCAAGAGTGGTTAACCTATCAAAGTCAGGTAATAATTCACCATTTTTATCCTTTTTATTAGTCATGGATCGAAACTTATAAAGAAAAAAGGGCCTTCCATATAACCCAGATCTTTTTTGAATAAAAATTATAGGAGAGCCTAAAAAACACTTTATTACTAGTGCAATTATTAACATGAAAGGTAAAAAGATAAAAAATAACAAAGAAGCAACTATAACATCACAACATCGCTTTATAATAAATAACACCTCTATTTTTTAATATTTAGAACTAATTTATTTCTCACGTGATAAAAAATATTCTTTAATCTTTTCAATCATTTCTATGACCTCCATATTTTGAACTTCTTCACCTTTTAAATAACTTTCTATTAGTATCTCCTTTAATTCTTTTTGTGTAAGGTTCATAAATATCCTCCTTCCATCAAAACTTTTCTTAATAAAGAACGCTGAGGCAACTAAATTTCTCCATACAGAGATAGCCATTCTGGGATAATATCAATAATATTATAGCCATTACCGACTATATGTCGCATTATTTCCTCTTGGTCCTGTCTTTCAAACTCAAACGTGTTGGAAATTTCTTGAATCCATTCCTCTACATTTCTATTCAGAGCTAAGTATTTAATTATGCCTAAACCCATATCTGTTTTAGTTGTCACATTATTAGAAGCAATACAGGGTGTTCCTAAGCTTTGTGCCTCGATAGTAACAATACCAAATCCCTCAAATATTGAGGGAAATAATAGTACATCAAATGCCTGCATTAGCCTAGCAATATCGTTTCTAACACCAAGGAATCTAACATGATTTTCTAGTTTGTAACGTTTTGCCTCTGTTTCTATTTCCTTTTTTAATGGTCCCTCACCTACAAAGACTACATATATATCAGTCCTTGAATTGATTATTTCCTTTAATATATTTAGTATAAATTGTTGGTTCTTTGATTTAGAAAATGTTCCTACATGGCCTAATATTTTGGAGCTATTGGGTATATTTAACTCAAAGCCCTCACACTTTGATAACAATCGGGTATTATTTGAAAATTTTTGATGTCAATTCCATTTTTAAAAATACGAATATTTCTCTTTTGATTACCAAAAAGAAATTGCCCAGATTCAACACTACATGCACAAAATTCATTAGAATTGTATCGAATTAATGCTCGTAACATACTTAATTTAATTTTTGCCTTGTAACTGTTTCCGAATCCCCAATTATTACTATGAGAATGAGAAATTCTCTTCTTAATACCAGTAAGGTTAGCTGCTAATACAGGAAACCCACATTGATAATCCGTGTGAGCATGAAGAGCAACATAATCATTTTCTTTCAAAATATTAGTAATTTCTCTTAGATATCTTATTGGGCCAACTTTTCCTAAACTCGGTATTCTAAAAATAGTCCCTCCTAAAGATTCTATTTCTTTGTCATAATGACATACTTCCTCTCTATGAGTAATAAAGTCAAACTGTATTTTATTCTTATCTACATTTCTATAAATATTCATGATAAGAGTTTCTACTCCACCTCTGTTCATAGCACTAACTACATGTAAAACTTTTTTTGGATGGTTTAAAACATTCATTTTATTTCCTCTCTTGGTTTATAATTGTAAAAATTCACTATTGTAATCAAGATTTAATGATATAACTTGTTCATAATAAAAATACATAACATAACATACTAACAGGCCATAATAAACAAACCTTCTATTATTCTCTTTAAATAAGTAAATAATATACGAAATTAAAATTAAATTATATAGACTAAAATAGATGTTAAATCTTGCAAAAATCCAATTTTGAGTTGCAATAATCATAAACAGTAAGCCAATTATTGACATATTTACAATGATGTCACTTTTCGGCCATATTGATCTTAATTTATGCCTACCAAAATATGCAACTAAGATAGGGATAGAATCCACCAAAACCCTCATTATGTTAGCTCCACCCTCCGCAAAGTTTTTATAGCCTCCATATTGGGTATCTTCGATAGCTGTGAATAAAATTTGCGAAAATTGATTAAAGCCTAAAACGATACAAATTGAAACAAACAATAATAAGTATGTTACCTTTGTCCACGCTTCCCTTCGAACAATAAAATAAATAGGTATAAGAATTAGAGCACTTTCATGGAACGTTGAAGAAAATAAGACTAAGAAGAAATAATGTTTAAACTTTCCTTCTACTAAATATTTTGTTGCCCAAAAGATAATAGAAGCTGCTAAATACTGTCGAATTCCGTTCATTGATACTACAAACATTCCAGAAGCAATAAATACGAAGATGCTTAATTCAATCATTTTAGTATACTTATATAAAGTAAGAACAATTAACAGGTTTGTAACCAATGCTGTAACTAATAATAATAATTGTGGATCATCAGTTACATTCTTAAGTAACATTTGTAAGATAGCGAAACCTGGATCTTTTTTTTCCATTACATTGTTCCAAGTAAAACTTTGTGTCTCATATTCATGCATATAAAAATACGTATCACCTATATTATTTCGGATGCCCGGATACTAATACTAAACTACATAAAACTAAGAATATCAGTAGTTTATTTGGCTTAGAGTGCTGTGAAGTCCCTCCTGGGCCCACATTAAAAAGAGCAATATATCTTGATAGAAAGGAAAAGATAAACACAATAAAAAGTAAAGCCCAGAGTACATTCATTTTTTATCCTTTCAACCTATTACTTTGCATATTTGTTTTAGACATAATAAAAAAATATAATAGAAGACCAAAGGGTAGTGCCATAAGAGTTAACAATTTTTCAGGTGATTCTTTCATGAAATTTCCATTCTTAGACAGAATACTACTAGACACATAGTGTATTGCCTGCCTAAATTTAAATTTCAGATCTACAAAAGATAGTTTCATTAATTCTTTACGATAGAAAGCAAATCCATTTGGGTTATTTCTATATTGTTTTAGCATATTTAATGAAGATCCATCAGGCAAATATTCAACTATACATAGTACCTCGTTCATTAAGAGCATTGGATATACTTCATCTAATTTATGGTACTTATATGCCAAGCCAACGTATTTCTCATTTTCAAATATTGGATAGGGATATTTTCTTGTTAGTTCCGTTCTTAAAACTAGTTTTTTATCTCCTTTTACTTGATGCTTATTATATAGATTAAATAACGTAGATTTCTCTAAATGTTCAGGTAATCGTGTACCAATAACCTTACCATTCCTAAATGAATCTAAACCAATAATACCACTCACTTGTTCGCTCCCGTATTTATCCCAAAAATGAAGTATTTTTTCAACTCCATCCACTGGCATATAATCATCAGAATCGATACATATATTCAATTCAGTTTGTATATTTTCATAAGCAGTGTTATGGGCACCATGCATTCCTTGATTTTCTTGCTTTATATATTGGATTTGAACTAAATTTTCCTTTATCCATTTTTCAACTATTTCCCTTGTATTATCACTTGAACCGTCATCGATAATCATCCATAAGAAATCTTTATTTGTTTGCTTAACCAAGCTTTCATAACAGATATCTAAGCAATAAGCTCTATTATAGGTAGGAGTAAATATCGTTAGTCTCTTCAAGGATTCCAACTCCCTATTTCTTGGTAAAGATTATTCATATATTTAGCAGTATTTTTTATATTATATCCCTGATTGGTAAGAGCTTCAGGTGACATTAATCTGTTATTGCTGAGATTACTTAACCTACCTATCTCATTGATCCATAGATTTGTATCATCTAAAGGTAAATACTTAACTAATCCGAGTTCCATATCAACCTCTTCTGTAATATTTGTTGAGATTATACATGGTAATCCAGCACCTTGAGCTTCAATTAATGTTACTGGTAGTCCCTCATGAAATGAGGGGAAGATAAATAAATCAAAAGCTTGTAGTAAACAATGAATATCACTTCTTACTCCTACAAAAATCACTCTTTGGTCTAAGCCTAATATTTGTACTTTTTCTTCAATTTCCTTCCGTAGTGGCCCATCACCAGCTAGTACTAGGTAAACCTCTCTATTTTCTTTAGATACTTCAAAAAAAACATCAATTAAAAAGTGATGATTCTTTTGATGGTTAAATCTACCTACATGGCCGATCACTGTACTTGAATCCTCTATATCTAGCTCGTAACGAACTATTTTTCTAATCGCTTTGTCATATGAAAACTTCTCAACCTCTATTCCGTTTTTCAAAAAAAAAGTAGATTGTATTTTTGAATTAAATAACCATTTTGCTGCTAAAGTTGAGCAAGCAAAATAGTGGGTAGCATGTTGCACTATATTACTCCCAGCATAGTTTTTATATAGCCTCGCTATAAAACTTCCTTCACTTTTAGTATTATGGCTATGAGCTATCCTTACTGGAATTTTAGCCCTTTTTGCCGCCTTTAAGACAAAACCACTCATCTTATCCATATGAGAATGAATAATATTATAATTTTTATTCGTTTTAAAGAAATTATTTAAGTTTTTTATGTATTGAAAATGTCCACTCTCAGAAATGTAAGGAATTCGGTGTATTATGCCACCAAGCTCTTTAATCTCCTGATCAAATACTCCTTCTTTACAAGTTAAGAAATCGAATTGTATCTTCGATCGATTCATGTTTCGATATAGATTCATGATTAGAGTTTCCGCTCCCCCACGATTCATATTTACTACTACATGCAGAACTCTTATTGGGCTTTCCACTTAATTCCCTCCATTTCTTTCATGTACCTTTCATATAGAAGACTATTTTCATTAAGAATAGTTTTGATACTATACCCTTTTTCAATCTTATTGCGCCCATTCACACCTAATGTTTTTATTAGATGTTTATCTTGTGTTAAATGTTTTATTTTCCCCACCAAATTTTTAATATCATCAGGCTTTACAATCCATCCATTTGAAAGGTCATTGACAAGCTCATTATGCCCACGATTCTCAGTGGCCACTACTGGCAACCCACATGCCATTGCCTCCATAATATTCACCGGAAGACCCTCTCGTAAGCTTGAGGCAACTGCTACATCACACATAGGCAGGAGATCGACAATGTCTTTTCGATACCCTAAAAACTCAATCATATTTTGGACATTTAGCTCTATAGCCAATTGTTTACATGAACACTGTAAAATACCTTCTCCAGCTAGAAGAAGTTTTACATCAGGCACGGTTTGCTTTAATTCAGCTAGAGCTTTAATTAATAATTGTTGATTTTTATTTTTGTTAAATTCTGCTGCATAAAAGAGTAAAAAATCATTTTGCGTGTAACCATATTGTAATCTTCTTTCTAACTTTTCTTTTTCACTCAGAGGTTTATAACGATCTGTGTCAACACCCACACCGTGAACATGCTCTATACTTCTTGCTTTAAAACGATGTGTTATAGCTCTTTGATAATCTTCCTCATTAATCGTAATTAAACAATCAGTATATCTAGCAAGTATTTTCTCAATTTGATAGTAGAGCAACCAATTAATTAATGGTGCCCCCTTACAAAAGTGAAATCCATGGGCGGTATAAAGTACTTTAGTTCCGTTCTTTCGAGCTTGTTTTGCGGCAAGTCTTGTAAGGACTCCCCCATCGGAGTGTGACAGTGTACAATTCTATATTCGTTTTCATTAATAATTGATTTTAAATTCTTAAAAGCTACTAAATTTTTTTTTTTAATGGAGATCGTTGAATCGGTATATTAAACTTCTGATCAACGTAGGGTAAGTCCATTTCACCACTCGCTGCTATGTGAACTTCCCAGCCTTTTTCTTTAAACCATCTCAAGATTGGTAGATGAAAAGCTTTAAAATGATAATCAACCGTCGCACAAAACAAAACTTTATTTGCCACTTTGAATCATCCCTTATAAAACAGAAAAAACACTTAAATTTAAGTGTTTGAAATTTCTGTATATTCTTTTTCTAAAATATTGTTTAGAAAATTTAAAAGTTCATATCTTAAATCCTCGCGTTCTAATGCAAGTTCAATAGTTGTTTGGATAAAACCCATTTTTTCTCCAACATCATAGCGTTTTCCATCAAAATTGTAAGCATAGATAGCTTCGAATTGATTTAGTGCTGCAATGGCATCTGTTAGTTGAATTTCTCCACCAGCACCTGGTTTTTGTTCTGCAAGCATGGTGAAAATTTTTGGACTTAAAATGTATCGACCCATGATCGCTAAATTTGATGGAGCATTCTTTAGTGTTGGTTTTTCTACTAAATGATTTACATTATAGAAGCGTTCTCCTATTTCTGCGGCATCGACAATACCGTACCTGGACACCTCTTCATCTTTTACATGTTGAACACCAATAATTGAAGCATTGTACCGTTCATATTGATCAATCATTTGTTTTAGGCATGGTTTTTCTGCTCTAACAATATCATCGCCTAATAAAACAGCAAATGGTTCGTTTCCAATAAATTTTCTAGCACACCAAATTGCATGCCCTAGTCCACGTGGTTCCTTTTGACGAATATAATGGATATCCACTAATTTTGAGGCTTTTTGCACCTCATTTAACAGCTCAATTTTTCCCTTTTCAGCTAGTGTATGTTCTAGTTCAAAAGAATGATCAAAGTGATCCTCAATTGCACGTTTTCCTTTCCCCGTCACAATTATAATATCTTCAATTCCTGATTCAACTGCTTCTTCTATAATGTATTGAATCGTTGGTTTATCAACAATTGGAAGCATTTCCTTCGGCATTGTTGTAGCAGGTAAAAATCTTGTACCTAGTCCTGCAGCTGGGATAATTGCTTTTCTTACTTTCACTTTCGACACGCTCCTCTTTTAAACTGAAACTAATTTCTTTTTGTAAGTAATTTTTGTATTTGCTAGATCCAGAAGAGACTTCCTTAAATGTTCACGATCCAGAGATCTAAAATTCTTGATAATATATTCTATTTCTTCAATATATAATTCCGATGTTCTACCGATGTATATTTTGGGATAGATTTGTTCTTCGTGAACCTCTTCACTACTTAGCAGCTCTTCAAATAACTTTTCACCAGGTCTCATACCTGTATATTCTATACCAATCTCATCAAGATTGTTTCCAGATAGTTTGATTAGATTTTTCGCTAGATCAACAATTTTTACCGGCTCACCCATATCTAATACAAATATTTCTCCACCCTTTGCTAAAGCTCCAGCTTGAATAACCAATCTAGAGGCTTCAGGGATGGTCATAAAGTAGCGAACCATATCTGGATGTGTAACAGTTACTGGACCACCCTTTTGGATTTGCTTTTTAAATAATGGAATGACACTTCCTCTACTTCCCAAAACATTTCCAAACCGGACAGCCACAAATCTTGTTTTACTTATTTGATCAAAATGTTGAATAATCATCTCTGCAAGTCGTTTTGTAGATCCCATTACACTCGTAGGATTTACAGCCTTATCCGTTGAAATCATTACAAAGGTATCTACACCATTAAGACGTGAGGCTTCTGCGATGTTTTTAGTTCCAATGATGTTGTTCTTTACAGCCTCCTCAGGACTTCTTTCCATTAGCGGGACATGCTTATGAGCGGCTGCATGATAAACAACGTTAGGCTTGTATTGCTTCATAACTCTTATTAATTTATCATTATCTTGTAGATCCGCAATTTCAGTAATGATATCGATCTCAGTGTTTTTACATCGTTCTTTTAATTCCATTTCAATCGTGTAAATACTGTTCTCTCCATGTCCCAATAAAATAATTGTTTTAGGATCAAAAGAAGAAATTTGCCGGCAAATTTCAGAGCCAATTGACCCTCCTGCTCCTGTAACAAGAACTACCTTATTGGTGACATAATCACTGATACTAGTAATGTCTAGCTCAATCGCCTCACGTCCTAGCAGATCTTCAACTTGTACATCTCTAAATTGATTAACAGAAACCTTTCCAGTTAACAAATCTTCAAGCATTGGAATCATTTGAGTCTTAGCAGAGGTTTTTGCACACTCTTTGAAGATATGGTTAAGCTGTTTTTTATTTAGAGATGGTATGGCAATGACTATGTTCGATATATTTAGTTCTTTCGTGAAACGGTCAATTTCTTTTACACCACCGACCACTGGAATACCTAAAATATCTAATTTTTGTTTTTTTACATTATCATCAATAAATGCAATCGGCTTAAGCTCTGCATCGTGATTTTGTAGCAGTTGCCTAGCAACCATAGTTCCGGCTGCTCCTGCTCCTATTATTAATGTTCGTTTTTGGTTTATTGAATGCTGCAAGTATGTATCTCGGTAAACTCTCCAAACAAACCGTGAACCTCCGATTAGCAATAAATGAATCATCCAAGTAATTGCTAAAATTCTAAAATAAATATCATTTTGTACGATTTGTTGTACAATAGCAGTTACGATAATTGAATAACTAATAACTTTAAAAATACTTATAAGTTCTCCTATGCTCGCATATTCCCATGCTTTTTTATAAAGCTTATAAACAAATGAAAAGAAATGGTGACAGAATAATAAAGTAATAGAACTAATAAAAACATGAAGTGATAAATTATCCATACTTGGATTTATTAAAGCTTGGCTAAAATAAATTGTAGATATAACAATAATAGAATCTAATAATATAAGTAACCAAATTCGGCTAAGATAGGACAAGGTTTCTCACTCCTTCCTCTTTAATTTTGCGATGTTTTCTTTATGATCATAGTTCTTCTTTGTATAGCATAATCTAATTCTTTTTTAAATTGCTCAAGCTGGTCTATAGAGGCATCCTGTTTTATGTAGCGCAAGAGCTTTTTCATGACCTTTGGGTATCGATCAAAATCCTTCATATCATCAGCTCCTTTTACTAAAATGATTACCTATAAATCTCGAAACTTGAGAAATATAGGTAATCATTTTAATAATATGGGCATTTAACCCTCCCTCACACCACACTCTTGACGACTCGCGTCTAAGGTTTTTTAAACCCACAGCATGGCCGAGTGCCTCCATTGATAAAGGCAAGGAGACATCACCTTTCTTACATATTTCGCACAAAAAATTCTTTATAAAGAACGGTTTTGCATAAATTTATTCCCTTTCATTCAATATAACGCCTAATACATTAGCTCGTACAAGTTTTAATAATCTGTTAGCCTCAACAGCCTTTTCTTGATCTGTTTTTCCACTATTTACTGTTAACACGACACCATCACATTGTCCTGCTAATAATTTAGTTTCAGTCGTTTCAAGCACTGGTGGACAATCAATTATTACCGTATCATACTCTTCTCTTACTTCTCTTAGAAAACGAGTCATTGCATTTGATCCAATGATTTCTGCAGGATTAGGAGGAATTGTTCCACTTGAAAGTACATCTAGTTGTCCAATCTGCGTATTAAAAATTACTTTTTCTAATAAGATCCCTTCCATCAAAACATCAGTTAATCCCTCTGACTCCCTTAAGTTAAATGTTTGTTGAAGTTTTGGTCTTCTTAAATCTGCATCTATTAACAAAACTTTATTACCTTGTTGTGAGATCGAAATAGCTAAATTAACAGCTGTTGTAGTTTTTCCTTCTCCGTTAGATGGTGAAGTTATCATCAACATTTGATGTTTTTTATTAGATGTACTGAATTGAATGTTTGTTCTTATAGTACGAAAACGTTCAGCTATTTCGGAATTAGGATATGTATGTGATACAAATTGGCGTCTTGTCATTTCTTTTATTGCTTTTTCTTTGTTTAATAGACTAAGAACCAATTGTCTCACCTCCGTATTTAAATTTTAAACGATGTTTTTTTCTCTTTCATATTTGTTTTTTTCATTTTGGGCACTGTTCCTAGGACAGGTAGGCCTAATAATTCTTCAATTTCATGTTCTTTTCTTACACTATTATTTAAGGAGTCTAGTAGAAAGGCTATTCCAATACTAACTACTATTCCACCTACAAAGCCAAAGATAATTGGCTTGTTTTTGTCCTCATTAATTGGAAACGGAACTTCCTTTGCTTGAGATAAAAGTTTAACATCATTAAAACCCATAATACTCGGGATCTCTTCTTTATATGTTTCCGCAACCGAATTTGCTAAAATAGCCGCCTGCTTTGAATCAGCATCAGTAATAGTGATTGTCACAACCTGTGAGTCACCAATATTAGCAACCATGATCTTTCCGCTAAGAACTTCTGGAGAGTAAGGAAGATTTAATTTTTTAACCACTTTATCTAACACAGTTGTGTCTTGAATAATTACTTTAAGAGTTGACATCAAACTGCTATCTGCGTTAATTATTATTCGTGCAGTTGATTGAAATAGTGGACTGTACGAAGATAGTGAATAATAGGTCCCTGCAGAAGTTGAGACAGCAGTTATCAGTAGGATGATCCACATGTATCTTTTAAGTACTAAAAATAATTCTCTGATGTTAATTTCTTTTGGTTTATGTTCCATTACTTGTTTATCATCAAGCTCTTGTAAGCTAGACATTATATTCTTTCACCCACTTTTGTTAAATAAGAACTATAGAAAATCTCATTTTTGTTTTCTTAACTATAGAATAGTTCACTATAAAGAACAAGTCAATCCTTTTAAGAGAATTTTCAAAATCTCATTTATTTCTATTTTCTTAGGAAACAATACCTAAACATATGACTGCTTACTCCAATATACATATAACTATATCCGATTTAATTAATTTAAAAAAACTCTTAAATTCAGTTGTTTTTTCGTTAAAAAGAACGTTTTATTCTTATTTCCTCATGATATCTCTTCCATTCATATGTTTTTGTTATTTTATTAAGAACAAAATGTTCCTTATAATGAACTTGTTGACAATTCTTGTTATAGGATAAGGAGAACCATATGGTTGGAAAACGTTTAAGGGAGTTGAGGCAGGAAAAGGGATATTCAATAACAGAATTAGCTGAGTTAGCAGGGGTGTCAAAATCTTACCTAAGCTATATTGAACGAGATGTGCAGAAAAATCCCTCGCTTCAATTTTTAAGAAAGATCGCTTCAACTCTAGAGACAGAGATTGAAGTGCTACTAGGTCCTTCGCCTTCTGAGGATCTATCGAAAGAGGTTGTTCTTGATGAGGAATGGAGTAAATTATTGAATAAGGCAATTGAAGAAGGCATGAGTAAAAAAGATTTTAAAGAGTTTAGGGATTATTTGAAGTTTCGAAAATGGAAAGAAGCAAAGAAGACGAACGAAAACCTTATCCAGGAGGACAGCTGAATGAATGTTGTGAAGGAAAAGCTAAATTACGAGCAATTAGATGTAGAATGGATAGAATTAATAAAAGAAGCAAAGCAGCTTGGCTTATCCTTTAGTGAGGTCCAAGAGTTCCTTCACCAGCAGGTAGCTTCTCATGAATAAAAGGCCATTTTCCGGTCTTTTATTTGCTTTTTTTCTTTAGAACAAGTTGAAACCATGGTACATTAACATACCATGGCTTTTTATTTCATTTATCTCACACCTATTTCAAGTCCTAATCTAGACTCTTCCTCATACCCATTCGGATTTAACGATTGCCATCTCCATGAGTCCTTACACATCTCCAAAAGCCCTTTCCCAGCAACCCAATTCAATTCTTCTTTCGCTTTCGCTGGATCAGCGTAGCTTATCCCTATATCACCCGGTCTTCTGTTGGTGACTTGATATCGTATCTCTTTTCCAGTTACCTCTTCAAACGCTTTAATCATTTCCATTACACTGTATCCACAACCTGTTCCAAGGTTATAAGCATGAACTCCAGTCTCAGTTAGCACCTTATCCAACGCTTTTAAATGACCTATCGATAGGTCAACTACATGGATATAATCTCTTACTCCTGTTCCATCTTTTGTTGAATAGTCATTTCCGAATACTTTTAATTCTGGCAGCTTTCCTACTGCAACTTGAGTGATGTACGGTACAAGGTTGTTCGGAATTCCATTAGGGTCTTCCCCAATTAAACCACTTGAATGGGCACCAATTGGATTAAAATAACGTAACAGCGCAATACTCCATTTTGAGTTTGATATATATAAATCTCGTAAAATCTCTTCTATCATTAATTTTGTTCTGCCATACGGGTTTGTTGCTTGTAAGGGAAGGTTCTCGGTTAATGGAACTTGTTCCTGTGTTCCATACACAGTTGCTGATGAGCTAAACACCATATTGTAAACACCGAATTCCTCCATAACATCACATAGTACAAGTGTACCAGTAATATTATTATGATAATAATGTAGTGGAATACTGACTGATTCTCCAACAGCCTTTAGTCCAGCAAAATGGATAACTGCTTCGATTTCGTTTTCTCTAAAAATAGTTCGCACACCATCTCGATCTAGAAGATCTACTTGATAGAATGAAAAATCTCTTCCCGTTATTTCTTTAATTCGATCTAGTGATGCGGGTTTACTATTTGATAGATTGTCTAGAACAATAATATCGTATCCTTCTTTCAATAGTTCCACACATGTGTGAGATCCAATATAACCTGCTCCACCTGTTACTAAAATAGACATAGGTGATTACCTCCAAAATTATTTTCTTAATAAAGAACAAAAATGGTTGGTGAAACGTATAAGGCAAAATGCACAACATTAATATCCCTATTATAACATTTATAAATTCATTATAAAGAACAAAAACACTTTTATTTCAATAAATTCATTTTAATCCCTCTATCCCCCATGTCCTATCCAACTCCCGATCACTCAAAGCCGGATAACAATAAAATCCAGCCGCTAAACATTCACGCAAATAATAATTAATTCTATCCTCATTCTCACCTTCATAGCCTTCACCGTCATCAACATAGTCAACAGACAGAACAATTTTCCCTGCTTCCGAAAACTTCTTTATATAAGGCAATCTATTTTCTGTATAGATGCTTAAATCTTCCTCATTAAACCAAAGATCTTCAAGTCCAATGCCATCAATTGCATGTAAAAATGACTGATCGTCATCATATTGAACAATACTTTCTCCATTCTGAGGAAAAACCAGGAAATCACTGTTCGTTGCTTTCGTATAGATTGATATATTTTCAATAAGCTTCATCATTTTATCAGCTGCTTCTTCCTCGTTAAGAGGATCTGTTTCAAATCTTTCTTCATTATCTTCACCATATGTCCCATCATTGCCCCAATATTGAAAGGCATCCACAATATCAAGGTACACTCCCTCATACCCAGAAGCTATTATAAAATCAAGCTGAGTTTTAATAATTTCCCACCATTCACTATCCCAATAGCGAACCTTTACTCCTTCTGGCCAATCTTTATTTGGAACTTTTCCAAGCCAAGAAGGTGCTTCATTTGTGACTTGAACGGCTCCTTCACTAAAGCTTCCCCATTCTTCTTTCCAAAACCATTCATAAAAACTTGCTTCACCAATACTTAGGTAGGCAACCGGGGTCATTCCGTTATCCTTCAAATACTGAACTTCCTTTTGCGATAATTTCTTCCCGTTCTTTCCACCAAGTTCTGACCCTACGACAGCAAAAGAAAAATTCTCTCCATCTGTTTCCTTAACATCTAATTTTTGCAGTTGATATAACCATTTAGACTGGTTATATTTTTGCACTTCTGATGTTGTTAGTTCTACATGTTTTACAACATCTCTTTTTATCATATTTTCTATACTACTACATCCAACTAGTAAAATGACGAGGGTGAAAATTGTGATTTTCTTAAGGTACACTCATTCTTGACCTCCAAACAACTTAAACTTCTTTTGCGACAAGCTTTATTTCTGGATCCTTGTTCGTTTTTGTTTTCTTCTTGATGAAGACTTTCTTTAATTTTTGAATCAACGGCTTTTCAACGTATGAGTGAACTAGACATCCTCCTATCAGCATAATCACAAGAAGCACACAACTCGTCATCCAGCCTCCTAGCTTCTGATAAACTGAATATTTGTCAAAAAGCTCTGCAAGGAAATCTAAAATGATAATATGCGATAAATAGATAGAAAACGCAGCATTTCCCAAGTAGTTAAAGAACTTCGGAATTTTTATATCCTTTACCATATCAATAGAAGCAAGACCAAAGATAAGGCAAACAGATGCTAAACTTATTCCAGTATCATATCCAATGTTCACCAACTCATATACAGAATTGACCCACATAAACGGAAAGCCTAATAAACCTATCACTGATAATAAAACAGAGATGAAAGGATATACGCTAATCTTAGTAATCAGATAAGCACATAGAATTCCACCTAAGAAGATCAAACTTACCGGATCAAAGATAAAATGTAACCAGTAATGATGAAGATCTAATGGTCCGTATGCATAAGAAATTGTCACAAAAAGCCCAGAGACCGAGCACTGACTTTGAAATAATTGGCTTCGGTACAAACAGCAACGAGAACATTAAATAGAAAAACACAGTATGTCGTAATGACCAAGCAACGATTAAGATTGGTTCTAGCTCACTTGAGTTCGGAATTAGGAGAAACGAAGTAAGTATTGATTCTAACTCGGTTTCATGTCCTGCTCCATACCAAGGATAAATAAATAGAAACGGTAATAACACTAATGTTAACAGCCAATAGAGTGGATAAATTCGAATAAAACGATTAAGCAGGAAATTTTTCAACTGATCTGGCTGTCCTAGATTTTTTCTATAAATGTAATAAATCATAAACCCAGATAACGCGAAAAAGTAATTAACTCCCCCTGACATTGGGAGCATCCAGAGACCTAATACGTTAAAATCAAAATAGTCGTTCATTGTTAGTGACACATGAAAAAGCATAACCATTAGGGGAACCAGAGCTCTTGAAAACTGAATTAACACTAATTTTTTCCTCATGATTACATGATCTCCTTCTATCATTGTGTTGGCATGTAAAAGTTTTAAAAAATGGTTTTGTTCCACCTAATCTGGTGCATTCCTTGTTCAGGGTTATGCGGCACATCATGGTCCTGGTCCCAAATAAGCTCCAATGTATCACTGCCGATTTTTGCCGTAAACTTATTAAAGAAAGTCGCCCCATTCAATTTTTGTGGTTTTACAACATGTTTTTCTCCTATTGCTAACTGACTAAAAATTCTAGACTCATAGCGTATATATTTTCCATTTGCCGCCCAATTTTCTGTACTTGCACAATAGGCATCCATATTAAACATGATTGAGGCTAATAATCCCTGTTTATAGCATTTATTACGTATCTCTTTTTTCTCTGTACTTTTCAATGCATCTAATGCAAATGTTTTTGTCTGAAACTGTTCATAATACGTTCTTCCATTATAGTCAGAATGTTGTTCATGATAATACCGATAAGCTTCCCACATGCGAGTTTGATCACTCCAAGGATCTTTATGTGAAACAGCCTGTGTTCCGTCTTCGTGTATGTAATACCAGGCGTTTTCAAACAAAATATAATCATTGCTATTTAGCAATGGCTCTAAGTTGTTCTGGTTACCATTGAAATCGATCCAATCTAAATAGATATTGCTTTTTGAGAAAACATAATCAATTCTCCATGAATTTGCAATGATTGTTAACCCTTTTTGATGGCAGTACTTAACAATTTCGTTTTGTCTTTCCCTAGTGACAAAATAATCAAACCCGAACTCATCTAAAAAAATTCCGGTTACACCAAGCTCTTCCCACTCGTCTATGCGTTTCTTTATTTCTGTTAAACTTAAATTCGAATCTGCCACAGATGAGTCTAGCCCAATTGGAACATATCCGAAAAACTCAAGTTTTTTGTTTTTCTGAAGCATTTTCCGGGAAATTTCTTTTGCATTAGCGTAATCCTCATGATGTGGATGTTGATAAAAATCCCCCCAAACAACAAGATCATATTGAGAGAATAGCTCTGCACAATCGTCATTGTTCCAAGTTCCACTAAATGAAGAAGGATATCCGTAATACAAACAAGCCCTCTTTTATAGGTTGTGTGACAACATTTGGTTTTTTATCTCTTGTGGTCGACATCTTCCATTTCAATGCAATACCTCCTTCTCCAAAAATTTAAATGAACTGATTCTTTTCCAACCATTTACCAAAACGATGGAATCTGTTTAAAGTTGTTTTAATATGAATACCTTGCCCACAAAATGCATGATATTCAATCGAATTCAAATAGTACAGAAGTCGAACGATCGCAAACACAAAGCTGACGATAGCCCCAAACGCAAAGCTGAAGCCCATAATATTGATAGCCGCCTGGTAATAGAATAACAGTACCAGCTAGATTTAGGCTAAAAAATACAAACGAACTATATAGGGCGCCCTTTCGATCTTCAAAATAAAGCAGCACTAATAGGATTACTAACAACATTCCATTCGCAAAAGCTCCAAAAGCTGTTATGCGGAAGATATGAATGAATTTTTCATCAAAAGATAACATTCTAAAGATTGGTCCAGCTGTCATCACGACTATTAGTGTAATGATCAACTGAGAACGAAGTACCTTTTGAATTTCCTGAAATAACACATTAAACATTTTCTTTTTTGCGGTTCTAATTTGTGCTAATGTGCCGCCTTTATTAACATAGTTAAAAAATAACTTATATTTCCGATAAAATCTTGTCTCAATTGAAATAACAATTAAAACCATCGTAGGTAAAATCGTTAAGTAGCTCCAAAACAACGCCATATCGTATATTGGATGAACAATGAAAGATCCAGCAACGATTTTTGCTCCTTCGCCGAACCAAATTACCCAATTACACGCCCATATACCCAGATTATAAAATACCCCAATAAAAAACAGAGAAGGAAAGCGTTCAAAATAGGAGAGATAATCAAATTGCCCCTTTGAACTACATTCTGGAAATGTTTTTAATAATGTCAACATTAATAAAAAAAGTGTAAGAATCATTCCAAATGTAAACGCAGATAACAGAACTAGCGAAAAAGAAACATTTGCTGTAAGAAGATTTTCGTTCAAGCAGATTAGCAATGTAGCAAGTACCGATGTAACTCCGCCTATAAGAAATGCCCAGGCAATTGATTTAAAATTTTTTGTTGCAGATAGAAATAGTAGAATAATCCATATTAAATTCGTTGTTAAGAATAAGAATAATAAGATTAGTTTATATAGAAATGGTAATGGGGAAATTGCGTAAAAAACAATCCATAGTAGCAAAGCAAGCACCGAGATAACCTTCGTAACTCCTAAAAATAATGGAAAAACATTTTCTTCCTTTTTGCTGTAAAGAAGATCAGATAAATATCTTGTTGCAGTATACTGTTGTGTACTAAAGATTAATTGCGAAAAGATGAAACAATAAGATACAGAGAATATAAAGATTTCTCTTTCTTCCGTTGTAATTGATGAAAACTGATTGATGATCCATTGCAGAATTCCCATCGTAATAGTCATCACGATCCATGGTCCTGCAGTTGTTAAACCAGCAACGCTGTATGCTTTCATTCTTGATGAATAGTAATCTTTCTTAAACAACTCCTGGAGGTGAAATCCGATTCCGGCCAATTTCTTGCCCCCTTTCTTGGTATAGTTTGCTGTATTCATAGATCATTTGGTCAATTTGATAGAATTCCTTTACTCTTTTTTGGCCATTCAAACCGAATATCGTAGCTTTTTCCTGATTTCGATAAAACCACTTTAGTTTTTCCGCCATTTTTCTCGGGTTAACAGGGGGTACAACAAAACCGGCTTGTTCCGAAGAATGATGACCTTTTATTAATTCTGCACAGCAGCCAACATCTGTTACAACCCATGGAATAGCTGCTGCCATTCCTTCTAATACGGCCAAAGGCTGCCCCTCAGAAATACTGCTTAACACACACACATCAAATGACGGCAAATAATCAGTAATATTCACCTTTCCTGTTATAACAACCTCCTCTTCTAAACCTAAAGTAACAATAAGCTGTTCACATTCAAGTGTATATTCTTCATCTTCCTCTACCGGTCCCATAATAAATAACTGAATGGGAATGTTATCTTCTTTTAAATATTTTGCCGCTTGAATCATTGTTTTAATATCCTTAATCGGAACAACTCGGACAATAGCTCCAATTCGTAATTTACGGTCTGGTTTTTCTCTTTTTATGGCTGCATATTTATGATAATGAACACCATTTGGGATAATCTTTAATTTTTCCCTAGGTGCACCGGATAGCTCCTGAAATTGACTGTTTCGTTTAAAAAGGGTAATAATGTCTTCAGCATGATAATAGGCAATTTTAGAAAGATAATAAAAGAACTGAATCCATGTTTCTTTAAAATCATCTTTCACCCAATTTGATTTTAAAATTTCTTCTTCCCGTTCCCTTGAGTACATACCATGCTCAGTTAAAATAAATGGTATTTGTTGAGTTGCTTTTATATAAGATGACACTAAACCAGCATAGCCTGTGGAAACCGAGTGAATAATATCGACCTTAGGATAATCCTGCTGAAGTAGAGAAAGAACTGGTGATAGCATTGACTTCCACATTGAATAGAAGTCTAAAAACGAGCTATTATTATATTGCTTTTGATAAGTGTCAACGATAAAAGACCAAAATAGAGGAAATTTATTTAAAAATTGTTCACTAGTTCCCACCTTTCTCCGGTCTCCTAGTAACATCAACACATCTTCACGAAAACTATTGCTAGCAAGCCACTCTCGAATTTTTTCTTGTTCATTTTTCAATAACTGCGGTTTTCGTACAAGTCTAGTGGATACTTCATTAAGATTTATATTTGTTATCCCGCACACATTGAATGGCAGTGAATATTTATAGTCGGATTTTTTCCTAGCCTTATCCGATATGGCTATGATCTCAAACTTATGTTGTGGCATGCTTTCTATTAACATATGAATCCAGCTTGAAACACCACCGCTTACATAAGGATAGCTTCCCTCTGCAACAATCCCTATTTTCATTGTGCATTCTCCCTTATTTCCAATTTTGCTTCAGGTTTTGTAAGTTTTACAGCATATAACCTTGAGGAAGTATCAAATTCCCTTACCTCACCAAATTGAAATGATCCAGTTTGCAGCTTCTTCCCTTGCTCTAGTCTTACTAATAGAGTTGTTGGGTTTAATAGGTTAGACCCTTGAATAATAATAGATTCAGGTGTATATGAAACATCTAATGTTGCTTCTTGATAATGAATCATTTTTTCCGTTGCTTGCTGTGCAGTTAGTGGCTCTAAGTGTGGATACAATTCTTTCAATTCTTTAAACGTTTGAGAAAACTTTTCTTTCATTTCTGGCCAGCCATCTTTTTTGGCACGACGTGGATCTAATACATCATCTGGATGGATGAAATGTGATATCATACCAAAATTTGCAATGGCATCTTTCATAACAAATTCAGTATCTTTATTAAAGTTGTAATCACTACTTATTCTTGGAAAATGATAAAGATGAGAGTATTCTCTATCAAACTCATATTCCTGGACAAAATCTCCCTTTCTAAGAGAACCATCATATAGAGAGGCAATCGTTGTAATATTAGGCAGTTTATTAACGATTGCATCAAGACCTGTTCTATTTAATACGTTAGATGGTGGTACATAAGTCTGAAATGTTTGGTTTGGAAAATAGTAATCGTAAAACTCTTTTACAGTTTGTAAAGACTTCTCCATTTGCTCTTGACTGTCCCACCTACGATAACCTAGTGACGAATCCATTGGTTCACTGCCTGTTACTAGTGATTGATGATTATAGCCATGCAATCCAATTTCTCCATTATTTTCTAATAACTGCCTTCCATAAAATGTCATTGTTTCTCTTCCATTAAAAATTAAATCTTGAGCTTTTAGCTTGTCATCATCTCGATATGTTCCAATAAACAGGCCAGTATACGCTAGGTCAATGTCCTTTGCCAACTCTTTCATATCTTCCCACCAGATATTTTTATAAAACTGAGAGATTGTTAGATCATAATCCTTTGATATTGATTTCGAGCTTCCTTCAGGAACAGGTGCAGGGAAATCATCAATAAACATAACCTTTGCCCCGACTTGAGCTGTGACAAATGCAGGCGTTGCTAACCCTATTGATTGAAGTAATAATCCCCTAAAATGCTTTTCATGAAACATTGTTGCATTCCAATAAACAACTACTCCTTTTTCATATGTATTCTTCCAAAGAACCGGGGTGTTTTCTGCTGTTATATAGACTTCTGTGTCTTTGTCCAAAACAACATCCAAGGACTTATTTTCTACAATCCAACTCTCTTCACTAAGATCTTCATAGCCTGGAAAAATCGTTTTTTCAAAATGCAAGCCATATATAGGATCCTTCATTAGACCTTTTTGACTTTTTATACCGACTAATTCATTCCATTTTACATCTATTATCCGATCTGTAATAACAAGTCTTCCCCCTTCTTCAACAAAATTTCTAATGGTTTCGTAGGGGAATAAATCAGTTTGATGGCCTGTTAGTACCAGTAGGTGATAAGGAGAAGCTTGTAAACTCCCTATTTGCTGATCCGTTATTTTTTCATATGGTATTTTCGCATAGTCTAAAGAGTGTTTGAGATTTTCGGAGATTTTATGAGATCTCTTTGTTCCATCTTGGTAGATAAAGATCTTGATTTTTTCTCCCTCAGCAGAGCCTGCGGAATGGGACATTGTTTCAATTTCTTTTTTAGCTACTTTAATCGGTGCAAAATATTCATTAATATTTTCGAGCCGATAAAACTGTAAAAAAACAATCCCTAAGATTATCAAACCTAAAGCAAACATATTTTTCATTAGAAATTTCTTATTCATCCTAAACTACCTTCCAATGTTTTAATGGTTTGTGAAATAGCTGGAGGTATACACTCTTTCTGGACAGACTGGTTCATTTCATGCATCAATGACTTCATTTCCCCCCATTGCTTTTTTTCGTAAAGAATACCTAAGGCACCAATATATCCATCATAGCTTGATGGGAAATTCTGTATCATCTTTATAAATAAATCATATGCTTTTTCGAGTTCTCCAAGCTCATAGTAGATTTTGGCTAATGAATTTTGAAAAAAAATGATCTTAGGAAAAATCAAAATACTCTTTTCTAGGAGCCTTTTATATTCTTGTATTATTGAGACTTTGAAATGATCTTTTAATAGTCCACTATCCAAATATTCTTGGTAGAAATAAACAAGGTTTTGATAGCTGTTAAGCTCGTTACTATTCAGGCATTTTCTTGCCCCATCAATTTTTGCTTTATATTGATCTTGAAGAGAAAGGAACATTGTGGCAGCATAATGAACAATTTCATGATCTTTATTTTCAAGAGCTATATTCAAAAAACGTGCCTTATCATTAACCTTTAACTTGTTCATTTTTAAGATATATTCTTTTTGAACTTCAGAAGGTGAAGACTTTATAATAACAGCAAGAGGTATTACGTCTTTATCTCCTGAAGCAACCTCTCGTAATGCTTGTAAATTTTCTATTTTATCGAGTAAACTACCTTCAAAATTAATAAATGGTTCATTTATTTTTTTACTTGTCATAAGCCATAATGCTATTCCAAAAATTTGACCTATTACCGGTATTAGCAATGATAGCCACGTTATCCAAATGAATAATCCTTGCTTTGAGTCTTCGACTTTTGACTTAGTAAATCGAAAAAAGGTATACATACATATGGAATTTAATAAAAATAAGCCTATGACAAAGCTAAATAAAATGTGATTTTCCATCATAACCCTTCCTTTGAAAAAATCTACTATCCATATACTTTTACAGATTCGCTATTATTTTCTTTAATTGCATGTTCTAGACAATTTGAAACCCAGTTTAATAAACATTGAAGAAATTCACTTTCATAGGCATTTACACGATCAAAGGCAACTTCGTTAACACAAAGAATAGCCATTATTTCACCATTCTTCTCAATAACTCCAGCTATCATCGGCGCATTATCTTCATCAGTTACATTTTTAAAAATAACAGATTGCTTCTTTAGTAGCCTTTTGTAAAAGTATGAATGCTCAGTTAATAAGATATTCTTTGTTAAATCCTCAGAAGTGTAATCACTAAGCTCTAAGGAATTTGTTCCATAGTCATACATATAAATTCCCACTTGTTTTGTACCAAAATAATCAGCAACAACTTTTATAAGTTGATCTAACACTATATCAGGATGATTATGATGAAGAGATTTCATCATGTTATAGATATATATTGGCGTTTTTTCAAAACCAAGTATTTTAGCGGTAAGATGTTCTCTTGACTGATATAAAGTATTTAGAGTTTCTTTAAGTTCGGTATACTCTTGTTTTAATTCACTAAGCTCTTCTTGCTGAATCTGGTGTTTTTCTTGATATTTTGTGTGAAAAATTCCACATATAATAGCAGCTAGCAAGCTTAAGAAAATCCATTTCACCTGATCAAAATCAACAAATAATAATAGGAGGTCCAACCCGTTAAGGTAAGATACTACCAGTTGATAAATAACAGAAACTGCCCAACAAAATCCCCCCATCTTCAAGCCATACCTTATGGAACACAACACAACAAACAATAGCAAGATACTCGGTCTGATAAAGGTGGCATCCATGGTCCAAAAATAATCAATAACAAAAAGTTCCTAAAAAGGAAACAATCAGTTCACTCCATTTATTGAAATCCAATTTTGAAACATTACCCATTTCTTCACTCCTCGTATGTAATTCATTAAAATAAATAATTATGTGAAAATAATGTTAGAACCTAATCTCAAAAAGATTCTTTGGATTCAAATAAACTTAGTAAATTAACTGAATGATTCACCGAATAAATATATCGATTATTTCGTTCTCGTAAAAGAACAAACGATTAAAATTTTTTTATTACTACGACTATCCAATCATTTTAAAAAAATTAAATATCTTTATGAAGTTTAAAGTTATTCAGCTAACAACCTTCAACCCCTGTTACAACTACCTTTTCTCACATACAATAGACATAATATGAAGATCAATATTATTAAATACCATTTAATTACAACTTTTTTAAACAAAATTCGTTATTTTCCTTACATGTTTTGTCCACACCTATAATCGTTAATAACATTGTTTATTAGGTTTAATACCCGAATAAATTCTATATAAAGAACAATTATCTTAAAAAGAAATAGATAGCTTATGTATCTGTTAGCTATCTTTATGAATCTTCAACTTCCAAAATAATATTATATTGTTTCTAAGTGGTCAATAATTTTTCTTTTCAATTTGTAAAATTTTTTTGGTCTATTTCATACATAATATTTCAACATAACTTGAAATCTTTCCCTGAATTTTTACTTGGTTAACTATATGAGTGATGTTTTATTTTTCCAAAAAAATAGGGACAAGAATGGTATTCATCGTTAATGTTTTCACTAATACGCAATAGTAAGAAAGTAGAAGTATATTAAAGTAGCAATAAAATCCCCGTACTATTTCATTACCATTTACAGGTTACCTAATTAAGATTTTTCAAAATAGTTAAGATACGAAAAAAAAGGCCATCAATTAATGACCTTTTGATCTTTACTAACAGAAACTTTATAAACGAAAATATCCTGATACTTAGATATCACTTCTTTAAAACGTGGATCTTCTTCTTGAAGAGATCCAGTGATGATCTCATTTCCATTATCTTCAATTGTTACCCCTACAATGACCTCTTCATTCGTATTAAAGTTTATCTCTTCCTCAAGTTTATTAAACAGAGAGGATGAATTTTGTGATTCATACTCTTTATAAGCTTCCGTTGCGCTCACACCATTTTCAGACAATACTAATGCGTGGATGGTATATCCTTCATCCGTTCTCTCTCTTGAAAAGAATAGCGTATGGGGTTTGTCTTTTGCTGTAATGGAACTGGACATATTTGCTACATGATTTTGTTTTTCACCGTTGTGATAGTGTTCAACAATTAAACGAAGCTGATAATCATTCGGAAGCGCGCTGACGTCATAACTAAGTATTTCCTGACCAATTACTCCTTCCAGTATTGATTTCTCTCTGCTCGTCAGTTCTGTTGGACTGATTAACATTTCAGATTGAGTCGTTTCTGAAGTGCACCCAATAAGAAGAATAATAGAAAGCACGAAAATAATCTTTTTCAATCTCCTCCACCACCATCGCTGCCTCCAAAGTCTCCAAAGCCGTCAGAGGAATCATTTGAATCATGATGATTCTGCTTGTCATGGGAATCACCAATGAAAAATGATGGGATAAAGGACGCATTCTCATTTCTATTCTTTCTATTTTTCCTCGACTTTGTTCCAATACCGATTGCTAAACCAATAAATAGAAGAGTTATAAAAATCAATACCACAATAAAACCTGCCATCACTATTAACCCCTTTATTATTTTCTTCTCAACCTTCTTACTCCCTCCATATGATTAAACCTTACAAACTATGTATGAATTTCAATGTATTGGTAAAAATATGTAGCAAGGATGGTGTTCATAGGTGAAGAAATGGATATTTTTTCTTACAATACTGTACGGATTAACAGCAACACAGGTTTCATTTACTCCTGAAGTTCATGCTGTTTCACAGAAAACATGGGAAGATGTTGCAGTAAAAGAAACAAAAAAACGTTACCCACTATCACAAGTATTGTTTTCTCAAAAAATTTGGGACAAAAAGAAAAAGGATTTTACAGTTAAGCAATACCGCTTAACATTACGTGAAGGTATGGACGATTTTGCTGTCTATACAACCATAACATATGATTCAAATACTGGTGAAATTAAGAAAATTCAGGTTGTACCAGAAGCATAAGTGGTGCCTGTCACTCCTCGATATTTGCAAAATAATGTCGACAAGATTAGCTCTGTCATATAAATTCACTTTATGACAGAGCATTTTTATGTTGATAATAAAAAAACAGCACAGAAATGACTGTACTGTTCTCCCATTCTTTATCGATCTTTTTTCTTATTCATTAACAATCTTACTGCAAAAGGTAAAATACCTAACCAACGATTACTGTAATATGACGAAGATGCATCAAGATCTTTACGTTCCTGTCGTTGCTGCTTTCTTGTTTCTTTAGGCGTGTCCATAAATTTTACTATTTGCTGTGTAACATACTTAACATAGTCATTTGTAGACAAGGTAAAACACCTCAATTAATAATGGTATCTACCTCTATTTATTTCCAAAGTTCTTAGAATTTAATCGTATACTTATTTCATTCACAATATCTTCAATATTTTTTTGGTCCGTTTCAATTAAAATTGTACAATCATCATAAAAGTTTACTCGTGATTGATATAAATCATTGAGCTCTTGTTTTGATTTTTTACTTGCTAAAGGTCGAGTTTTATCTGAAGAAACACGTTCGTAGATTGTATCAATATCGGCATGAAGCATCACTATATTGCCATGTTCCTTCATCCAAAGTTCTCTATTTTCATCCTTAATAACAATTCCACCGCCGGTTGTAATAATAACGTCTTTTGTTGGAAGTTCTTTTAAGATTTTTGTTTCTTGGTCGCGAAAAAAGGCTTCACCATTTTCTTCAAATATTTCTTTAATGCTTTTATTTAATTTTTTTACAATTTCTTGATCTGTATCAATAACAGGAAGTTTCATGTTTTGTGCAAGTTGTTGACCAACCGTTGTTTTTCCTGCTCCCATAAATCCAGTTAAATAGATTGCTTCCAAAACCAGTTCCTCCACGTTTTCTTTCTACAATACCATAATTTTTAATATTCAGACCATAAAATCATTTCATTTATTGAAGAATCGTAATGATAAGAAGCTGTATATTCTTTTCCTTCATTTGTTTGACATGTGATGGAAACTCCAAAAATTAGTGGTGAGACTTCTTGAACCTGGTAAGAAAATTGACCATTAAACGTATTCACTGAAATCTGTTCATTAAGTAAAGGAGTTCCATCCTTCACTTCCTTTAGTGACCTTTCGACTGCAGCTTGCATAATTGAATCAAGAGTATAGTATTGCTTTGTTTCTTCATAAAAATTCTTTTCATTCACTAAGGATATTGATATATGCGCTGTTATTAGCAAACAGAAAAACACAACCACCATCATACTTGGCAAAATAAAACCTTTTTCTTGCTTCATGCTTTTACTAATTCCTTATAAGTTCTAAATGTGTAGGTATAGACTTTTCCAGCCTCACTTATGACAGAAAGTTGAATTCCTCTGTCAACTTGGTGAAAAGTCATTGTTTTTACTTTTAAAAGAAGGATTTCGTGGCCTCTGTCGGCTATTTGTCTGCGAATTAGGTTTTTATAGTGATTAATACTAACATGTTGTCCAGCATTATTTGTAAATGTTAATTCTTTATCCTGAATGGTTATATGACTGGATTCTTTAAATTCCCTATGAAGTTGTATGATAAAAAGTTCCCATTCAAATGGCCTTAAGTCTTCGGGATGTTGAGAATGAGAAATTAAAAAGTGAAAAACAATCGTGAGAGTTGAAATAATGAAGGAGTAAATGAAAAAGGTTAGAAGCATATTCAAAAACGTATACCCCCGTTCGTTAAGATACAAGAAGGCAAACTGATTTTGTTTTTTTATACAAACTTGACCACTCCATACAAGCCTTTTGATCCCCACCTTCCTCCTTCCATGTTAAGTGATAAACTACTGAGTCTTTTTCAATATCTTCGTTTTCTTTGTTAACACCAGAAAAAGCAACATGTTGAACTTTCTCGTGTAATAATTTCAATGCATCAGAAGATTGTTTTGTTGTAACTCGTTCTTGAGTTAAAAGAACAAGCTGAGGGATGAGGATGGAGACAATTAATATCCACATACTAAATGCTGTGATTGTTTCTGCTAATGAATAACCTTTAAAGTTCTTGAAGAGCAAAACGACCCTTTCCAAGATAAAAAACCACCTTAAATGACTGCTTATAATAGCTAATGTGCATAGTCCCACTTGCTCGAATCGAACCATTTGGATTATAAGTGATGCGGTTCGAAAACACTTCAGCCTCAATTTTGATTCTACTATCATACTTTCTTTCGATAAGAATTGACCCATGCTTTGTTCCTTCAATAGTATATTTGTTCTGACTCGGCACAAATACTATATATGCTTTTTCTTCATTCACCAATGCGTATTGCTGTGCATACATGACATCTTTTTCAAATGTATCTAAAAAAGTATCTAAAACTTTTTGATTATAAATAGGAACAATATTCGCAATAAAAAGCAAGCTCATACTGCTTACAATAGCTAACACAAGGACTGTCTCTAATAGGGTAAAACCATTTTTATTAATCGGCTGCTGGTGCTCCTCCATCAGAAACAACTCCATCTGCAGCAATAACAACCGTGTTTCCATTTGGACATACAGGTGTGCTTCTTAGATAACCACCGGTTTCTAGTTCTCCTAAGGTAGGAATTTTTTTATGATCAATTTGATAAGACGTAACTTGGGCCTGTACCATATTAATTAGACCTTCACAACCTTTTTCTTGAATACTGCTATTATGCTTCGTTACATTTGGAATTGTAATAAGCAGTAAAACTGTAATAACGAGTAATACAATTAGCATTTCAATTAATGTAAAACCTTTTTCGTTCTTCATCGATTACCTCCTATAAGCTTTCCATCATCTTGTACATCGGTAAAAGCATAGATAAGTAGACAAATAACACGATTATTCCTACAAAACCATAAATAGCTGGTTGAACGATTGCCATTACCTTCACCATTTTTTGTTCAAGCTTATCAATAATAAGCTGGCTATACGTGTAAAGTTCCCGTGATAGCTGTCCATTTGCTTGTCCATGCAAAATAACAAGAGACAGCTCCTTTTCATAAAAGCATCGTTCACCAATAATGTGATGAAGCTGTTCACCAGCTCGTAATTGTTGAATAAGGTAGCCTGCCTCTACCTTAAAAAATGGCAGCAGATTTTGACTTTCAAACACCTTTAAACTCTCAAAAGTAGACATCCCCCCTTTTAATAAGTTACTTAGTTGCAGAGCAAAGAAATAACTGTGTGAAATAATAAATATTCTTTTTAAAATAGGAATTTTTATGATTGTGTTCATTTGAGTATCTGCGGCTGTTTTTTAAATATGGAAAAGAAATAATAAACAATTACGGATGCTGCTACTATCAATAAAATTCCTGAAAGCTTTAATCCATTAAAAACAATTAGTAAAAATAATGAAAAAAAAGAGGTTTCAATATTCATAGAAGCATATAGCTGCTCAAATTGTGGGGTGATAACAAATTGGATCATGAGTAAAATAATTGCCACTGTTGATAGAAGAAAGATAGGATAACGTAGTAGTTTTGTAAGCTTATCGAACTGTGTAAGTTTTTTATCCAGAATCCCACTACATTCTTTTAGTGAAAATTCAAGGTCCCCATGCTGTTCTGCAAAATAGAGATAGCTTAACACATCCCGATGAAATTGTAAGCTTGAAAGTGCTATTCGAAATGAATTACCTGAAGATAAATATGATATACATTGCTGTAAGTCAGCTTTTTTATACCCTTGCTCGTTAACATGAAGAAACTGCAGAGCTTCATTTAGTGTATACCCTTTATCTAACAAACTACTTAATCTTTTTAGCAAAGATAGTTGGTCTTTCAATTTCCACTTTTTTTAATCTTCATAACGAAACACCCAACGGTCATAAGAATTTGGATAAAGATATCCTAGTGCTATTCCCTTTTTTATAACATCTTTTAATGTTGGGTATTGATAGGAAGCTAATTCCCCTTTTGCCTCCTTTACGACAGCTGTTAAGTTTTTCCCATATAAAAGCTCATAAATACTTAACCTTCTTTTTTGCCTTAGTTTCTTACAAAAAGGAGAGCATTGATCTTCACAGAATGGACATTTAAGTTGAACCAATCTCTGAGCTGAAACAGCAATGAGGGTTTGTTCAATTTCTGATAAACTCACATCAAATTCCATTAAACGATATATCGCACCCTTTGCATCTCTTGTATGCATGGTTGACAAAACAAGGTGACCAGTTAGACTGGCACGAATGGCTATTTGAGCTGTTTCTCGATCTCGTATTTCTCCAACCATAATAATATCAGGATCATGACGCAGAATTGCCTTTAAACCGGCAGCATAGGTAATCCCTGCTTTTTCATTAACTTGAACTTGCAATACTTCCTCACTTTTCGTTTCAACCGGGTCCTCTAAGGTAATAATATTTCTGTTAAAATGACGCTTTGCATAATGAATGAGAGAATAAAGTGTCGTTGTCTTACCCGAACCAGTTGGACCTGTAAAAATCATCAAACCATGTGAGTGATTCAAAATAGAGAGCAGCTTGTTAGTTGTGGCAGGGAATAACGATAAATGTGTAATTGGCGGGATTTTTTCTTGTGGCAGAATTCTAATCACAAGACTTTCTTCGTGAATGGTAGGTAGGGTGGATAATCTAAGGTGAACATTCAAATTGGTTGTGGAAAGTGACAATGATCCATTTTGGGGCCTTCGTCTTTCGCCAATGTCCATCGAGGCCAGAAATTTCAGATGAGAGATGATCCGACCACAGATTTCTTTTTTCATTGTATGCTTCTCAATCAAATCATCATCAACTCGAAATTGAATGAGTGTATCTTGTTCTCTTGGAATAATGTGAATGTCTGAGGCTCTTAATGCACAGGCTTCTTCAATAATTCGTTCACTTATTTGTTCAATTGGTTTCACTTGTACTTCTCCTTTCTTCTTTGTACAACCATTGTACAGAAAGGGAGGATTTTTTGCACATCAGTAAAAATGAATTTTAAGAGCTGTTTATTAAGTTATTTTTCTGAATTTATAGGAAGAAGTTTAATTTATTATGATTTTTTGTTATAGAAAATGGAAAATCGAACATAATAGAGGTTGTAGGTTGGATTGAGGGAAAGTATTTCACTCAAGATATCCTCTTGCTGGGGTAGTGCTTTGTGATGGGGCTTTTAGTGAAACCGAAAACGGTTTACTTTTTGCTTTGCACTTACTTTATCTCAGGTCATACTTAGTCGTCGACGATATTTCGCGTTATTTCCTTCAGAAATATCCCAGAATATCCTCTTGCTGGGGTAGTGCTTTGTGATGGGGCTTTAAGTGAAACCGAAAACGGTTTACTTTTTGCTTTGCACTTACTTTATCTCAGGTCATACTTAGTCGTCGACGATATTTCGAGTTATTTCCTTGCAGAAATAACACAAAATATCCTCTTGCGATGAGGATTCATGTAGCATATTCAGGGATGTATTTTCTTGAAGCTTATTCAATGGGCTTATAGCCAAGCGGTAAGGCATCGCACTTTGACTGCGACATGCGTTGGTTCGAATCCAGCTAGCCCAGCTACTTGAAAAAGACGTTTGCCATGTGGCAGACGTCTTTTTCTTTTATGATACTGATTTTTTAAGTTCTTGTTTTCTTGCTACCTTGCTTAGTTCTTGTGGGTTGTAGCCTACGATAAGTTTGTTTCCGTCTGTGATGATTGGACGGCGTAGGAGTTTTGGTTCTTGGTGCATAAGTGTAAGTACTTCGGAAAGAGAGAGTTCATTTACATCAATGTTTAAGTCTTTATAGGTTTGGCTTCTTGTTGCAAGAATTTCATCTATGCCTTCTGTTGTTAAAGATAAGATTTGCTTAAGTTCATCTATAGATGGTGTATCACGAAAAAGATGTCTTTCGTGAAAGGTTACATTGTGCGCTTTTAGCCAATGCTTTGTTTTTCTACATGATGTACAACTTGGATAACTGTAGAACATTAGATTTTTCACGATACTTCCTCCTCAGGTAATAAGTGTTTAGATCTATCATTGGCCCCTGATAACTTGTTGGTTCAATTGTACATCATTTGTACAATGATTGTATAGTTATTTGTTTAACGATATTTTGAATTTTTTATTACAACAATATTTTCTTTTTTAGATTGTTGCAGCATGATTGTAAACGCTATTTACAAGTATATTAATGGTACATTATAATAATTAAAGTGATGGACTTGTATGTCAGATTATAATTTGTCAAAAGCTATCATATTGATGTTAATTTTTATGTACTTCTAACATCAGGTTTATCTACCATTCAGCTATTGGCAAAGTCAACAAAGGAGGGATACATATGGATCGTATGTTCCGAGTATTAGGTTTCTGGACGGGAATCTTCGCAGTAATGTTCTATCTTGGAGATATGAAGACGACTTCCTTACTCTTTTTCGGACAAACTGGATTTTTTGTTTTCTTATCTTATTTAAAATTATCCGAACGCATGTACATTTATATTTTTGGTGCTTACCTAACTATTTTCTTTGTCGGATTTACGTACTGGACAACATTTATGATGATTCCAGGACATAACATGGGACATTAATTAAAACACCAATGTAAATGAAAAAACAGGCAGCTATTTTGTATAGCTGCCTGTTTTTCTATTATTAAAAACCATTTAAAAAAGGATTGCTTTCCATCTCTTGTTCAATACTGGTTTCCGGACCATGTCCTGACAAAACAATTGTTTCTTCTGGTAGGTTCAATAGCTTGTTATGTATGCTTTTAATTAGTTGCTCATGATTGCCACCCGGCAGGTCGGTTCTGCCGATGCTTCCTGCAAATAATGCGTCTCCTGAAAAAACGATCCCTGCTTCTTGTGCATAGAAAGAAACGCTTCCCGGGGAATGACCTGGTGTTTCATATACTTGTAAAGAAAATTCACCTATCTCTAATTTTCCTTCACCTTTAATTAATTTATCAGGCTCTGCTACACTAACAGCACCAGCCATAAAAAATTGTGAACCATTTAGAGATGAATCTGACAACCAATCTTTCTCATTTTTATGTACATAAACAGGAATGTTCCATTGCTTTCTCACATCGTCTACTGCACCAATATGATCAAAGTGAGCGTGTGTAAGTAAGATGGCCAGCGGCTTTATATGTTGTTGCTCAAGTAAGCTAATCAGCTTTTTCCCGTCACCACCCGGATCAATAATTAAACATTCCTTCTTTTCATTGAAAAAAAGATAGCAATTTGTTTGCAGTGGTCCTAAAGGGAGTTGTCTCCATTTCATTTTCTCATCCTCCAAATTATTTACTTACTTTCATTTTACACTATAGATAAGTGTGATGATAACCACATGATGGTTAATTATAGAACAAGATGGTAAATATAATACTACCCTTTTGAATGAATAGAATCGAAAATAAACTCGACAAACGCCATGAAACCGATTAAAATATTAGAAGGACTTGTTATTGTATTTGTTTTTTAAAATTGATTCAACGAAAAATGATCTACATAGAGTAAGGGGGCTTTATTAATGGGGAAATTTAGTGATTATATTTGCACTTGTAACCATTCTAGGGATTTTCGGACTTATTCGTTCACTGAAAGATAAAAACCTTCTTGGTGCAGCATTTGCATTTGGTACTTTAGCTGTATTTGGATGGTTTGCCGTAATGACCTTTATTCACCACGGTTACCCAACTGCACACTAATAATTAAAAACAGAACAAACCCCTTGGCACTTTGCTAAGGGGTTTTTTACTGGTTATTTTTAAAAATGCTTCTGCACACTTTCTAGTTTACTTTCCATTGTAGACTTTTTATCTCGTCGATCATCGATTCGAATATTGGTTGCTACCCTCTGAATTCCTTTATTAAAGGGGCTTCATGAATGTCTTCAACCACTTGAAGTAATGTATGTAACTCCCCTTCAATAATGGTATTCATTGGAGTTAGCTGATACTTTATTTTCCCCTCAGATTCGTATTTTTTAAGGATTTGTTGAATATCTGCTACATATTCACTAACACTTGGTGTATTTGTTCCGATTGGAATTACTGTTACATCTACTATTGCCATATTTTTCATCCTTCCTGCTTTAAAGAAATTAGCTCTAACATCTTTTGTGATTCCAAATTGATTAGATGCTCATATCTAGCACCATATAGTGCATAATCCCCGTTTGGTGATAATTTTATTGGGAGATTTTCCATTTTTTCTATAACTGTTTGTTTTTCACCAGAGTCCAATGAAAAAGAAATGAGAGAAAACCCTGTTTTTTCTTTATTCACTTCAAGCATGTAAAAATGGTTATTATTATCCATATCATGATATGGAATTGACCAATCAGAATAAAGGGCAACTAGACGTGTCGGCATCTCCGAAAGTTGTTGTTGACTTGTTGAATCATAAAAACGAACAGTTGCTGTTCCATCCTCATCCACTATTTCAATCGTAGACATGATGTTTGTGTAATTAGTATTAGCAACAACCCCATCAGAGACTGAAGTCTCCTCTTTGCTATCAAGGTTATAAATATATAAAGGAGCAGTTAAAGCCGGTGCTTCTTGATCCCACTTTAAATAGCTCACTTCATGATCATTTATCCATTGAATGAACGGGATATCAACTGGATTTTCAACAAGTGTTTGCTCTTTTGTATCAATTATGTACGTATTATAGGTCCAATCTTCATTAAAACTAGATACAAAAAGCTGATGTTGGCTTTGCTGATTCCAAGTGTACTGAAGCTCATACGATTCAATTGTCGTCTGATATTGCACCTTTGCCTCGCTGTCTACTATTATTAATTCTGCTTCATAACTTGAAGGACTAGTATGAATTAATAAAAGACTATTGTCTTCATTTGCTTCCAATTGAACAATTGGTGCCTCTGATGTAAAAAACAATATTGAATCTCCAGAGTATATATTATACGTATATACTTTAGATCCATCTGAATCATTGAGGATATAAAAAATGGTCTTGTCATCCTTCCAGTCAGCAACTGAGTGGAATTGCGCCTCCTCTGCTTCTAATGGTAATGTGAGTTGTTTTCCCTGAAGTTGATTTTCTGATCCCTTTACAGGAGTTTCTTGTTCCCTCATAGATAGTAACTCTTCATCATTCTCTTGTTGATGAGATGGATTACAACCCGATCCAAAAAGCACGATTAACAAGAAACATAAACATAATTTAGTTAATCTCATCAACTTTTCTGTCACCTGTCTCTCCTAATTTTTTCTCTATTATTTCATACGTTTTATCATGTTAAAATGTTTCATTTTATTATTAGATTATTCCTCATTAAAAAATAACATACTGAGGTGTAAAAAAAAATCAAAGCAGATGAACTTTTTTTGAATTTCTTAACTTTATCACTATGTAAAAAAACGAGTGAATGAAATTGTTCAATCACTCGTTTTAAAAAGCTTGCTACATATATAATCCTGCGTAGAAAATGCCCTTACTCTTTTTATAAATTTCATCAAATTGGTCAAACGGTAAGGGGTTCACACCATTTCCCAGCTCAATTGTATAACCTGGTTTTCTATAGTCATGAACGAACCAATCTCTGAAACCCGCATGACTATCTATGTCTCTTACTGCTTTGTAGCCACTAAGACGTTCAAATTCTCTTACAATCGCTTCTGCTTCTTCAGGTTCTTTCCTTAGATATCCCCAGTAAATCTCTTCTCCTTGTGTATGAAATGCTAATACACGATCAAAATGTTGTTTTTTAACAAGATTTGATAAAGCAATTGCTTCAGGTTCAGTTAAGGGAGCATCTCCAGGGTAATCACGTGGTGCTGGTGTTTTTGGAATTTTACGGGCTTTTTCAATATCCCAGTTAACAGGATATTGATTATTCAAATCAATACCTCTAATATTTGCCTTCCACTGTGAAAAATCGATGCTTAAATCATTCATTTGCAAAAGACCTGCTTCGTAAGTGTTATCATGTGGTAATCCATTTAAAACAAGATCTACCCCATCAGGATTGACCATCGGGACGAATGAAAGGGTTGTATCTTTATATATAGATTGGACATCATGCCCATTTATTCTTGTTGAACCATTCCCTAAGGCATCAACATATTCATGTAACCAATACATCATCACACTCGTGGTTATCCATTCATTAGCATGGAAAGAACCGTTCATATGAATCTTTTTAGGACCATTCCCGATTGTTAATTGATAAATAGGTTTTCCTAACACACTATAGCCAACTATATCCTTTTTTATAAAAGGATACATAACAATTAATTTTTCTATATCCTTTTCTAACTCATTTGAATCATAAGGTTTCTTCATCTTTAGTTCGGATTTTATTATATCGTCACCAACTAACTCCACGATATCACTATTTTCAACAATAGATAGGCAGTTAACAGGAATATTTAACTGAGTGTTTGCTTCTATTTCACCTCTCAGCTCAACGTCATTGCTCTCATGTAAAAGCTGACTGTCGAGTTGCAAATGAGTTGAAAGATCAGTAAGTGAAATGCTTTTATTTAAGCGGATAATCATCATTGAACCTCCAATTTGCCTATTTAGTTATAGCTTATGTTAGGTTGGTTCAATTGTTGTTAAGTTCATTACTGTTTTTCAACATCAAAAAGTCGACCCTCTAAGACTAGCACCTTAGTTTGAGTCAGCCCTGTTATTAATTTTCTTCTTCTACCACTGTTTCTGCTTTCACTTCTGTTTCTTCGGAGTTTTCGCCATAAAATCGTAATAAGTCACCGTAAATGATTTCATCAGAGTAATTTAGCTCCTGCTTTGCTTTTTCCATATACGGATCACATACAGCCTGATCTGTAGGCTGACCTGTTTCTTTATTATAGCAAATACCACGTGTATAAACATTGTTTTCAGTGATAAAGCTTCCATCTCTTAAAACTGTGAACGATAATTTATCATCTGATAACGCATCTGTACCAAACTGAATTTGCTCACTAGTATCAATACCTAATAAACTCATAATTGTTGGACGGATATCAATTTGTCCTGCTACTTTCGTGATGTTCTTAGGCTCTTTATCCGTTACACCTGGTATGTGAACAATGAAAGGAACACGTTGTAATTGCACTGTTTCAAACGGAGTAATCTCTCTGCCAATAAACTTCTCCATTGCTACATTATGGTTTTCTGAAATTCCATAGTGATCACCATAAAGGATGATGATTGAGTTCTGATAAACATCTGTTTTCTTTAAGTCCTCAAAAAATACTTTTACTGCCTCATCCATGTAGCGAACAGTTGGAATATATTGATTTAACGTTTTACTATTAGAATCAAACTCGTCAATCATACGATCCTCTTCCCCGAGTTCAAAAGGAAAGTGGTTTGTTAATGTGATTAATCTTGTATAGAATGGCTGTGGAAGGTTATCAATATGTTGAACTGACTGTTGGAAAAAGTCGATATCCTTTAAGCCCCAACCAATCGAATTTTCTTCCGTTACATTGTAATCATTAACATCAAAGAATCGGTCATAGCCAAATCCTTGATACATCAAGTCACGATTCCAGAAACTCTTATTATTCGCATGAAACACTGTTGAATAGTATCCAGACTCTTTTAAAATTTCTGGTGTTGCATTGTATTCATTATTGCTGTTTGTAAAGAATACCGCACCACGGCCTAATGGATATAAGGAGTTATCTACAATAAATTCAGAGTCAGATGTTTTCCCCTGACCTGTTTGATGATAAAAGTTTTCAAAGTAATAACTCTCACCGATCAGATCATTTAAAAATGGAGTAATTTCTTGTCCATTTAATTCTTCATTTAGTACGAAGCTCTGTAATGATTCGAGTGAAAGTAAAATTACATTACGACCTTGTGCTATTCCTTGTAGGTCTTCATTTGAAGCTTTACGGTTAGCATTTACATAGTTTTCTATCTCAGTCAAGCTATCACTGTCCGCTAAAGCACGTTGGGCAGACGTTTTTGATTGCAATACCGCATCATAAATATGAAAGTTGTAAACACTGATGTTTTTCACAAGCATTTCTCTATCAAAAGAACGTGTTAATAATTGTGGTCTTTCTGTTTCAGCTAACCCTAAATTAAAAAAGAATACAGCGGCTACTAGTAGAAAATAAGCGGACTTTTCTTTTCTAGTCAGTAATGAAGCGGATCTGAAAGTTGGCTTTTTTAATAACCAGTATAAAATAGCTAAGTCAACAAACATTAATAAATCACTAGGTAAGAAAAGATTTGTAATACTACTTCCTAAATCTCCCATATTGCTTGTCTGAAACAATACTGGAATTGTTAGAAAATCATTGAAAAATCGGTAAAATACCATGTTTGCCAGGAGCAAACCTGTTACAAAGATACTAGCACCAAATATATAGCGGTTTCTGTTCTTCTCCTTCAGGAAAAGTCCAAAACCAAATATTAATAATAGAAAGCTTAATGGATTAATGAATAATATAAACTCTTGTGTGAAATTTTCAATTTTAATATCAAAGCTAGTTTTATAGACAATGTATGTTTTTATCCATAGAAATAACGTTGCTAATAGTAAAAATGAGATTTTTGAAAATGTCTTTTTGCGCATCTAACTACCTCCTCATCCCTCGGGACAATTACGCTTCCTTTTATCTCTAATTTTTTCCATTTATTAGGTTAGTATTAAACAACTAAAACATATCTTAATACTTTCTTTACAAAAAATCAATGTTTTTTCATACGCCCCTTACAATAGCCTGCTAGAATAATAATGTTAAGCTTATTCTCTATACCCTAGTATTAGACGTCCTAAAACGTAAAAAGTTTCGTTTTCTTTAAAAGTAAAATAATTCTGAAAATAAACCCAGGAATATAGTTCTGCTTTTGATTACCTACAAATGATCCATTCAACTCAGTAATTTCAACACTAAAAATAAAAGGAGCTCTCTCATGGAGGCTCCTTTTTACTATCATCTATCGGTATAGTTTCTAGGTCTTTTTGTGTGTTAATTTTATTTATTTAGTAATTTTGTCTTTACTAACCATGCTCCACCGATTACACCTGCATCATTTCCTAATGTTGCAACCGAGATGGACGCTGCTTTAGCAACCCGCGGGAAAGCAAAGCGTTTAAAATATTGCTCAACTCTAGAGATAAGAAGGTCTCCGGCTTTAGATACTCCTCCGCCGATTACAATCTTTTCAGGATTCAATCCATTGGATAAATTTGCAAGTACAAGTCCTAGTTGAAATGTAACATAATCAATTACTTCTACAGCTAAAGAATCGCCTTTTTCAGCTGCCTCAAATACATCTTTTGATGTTAAATCAGCGATTGTCTTAAGAATGCTATCCTGATCAGATGATTGAAGCTTTTCCTTTGCTATCCTTACGATTCCAGTGGCTGATGCGATTGTTTCAATACATCCTGTTTTACCACACCCACATTGAGCTCCACCTTCAGGGACAACTGTAACATGTCCAATTTCTCCACCTGCTCCATTTACACCGTGGATAACCTCTCCATTTGAAATAAGACCGCCACCAACACCAGTACCTAATGTTACACAAATTAAGTCCTTAGCGCCGTCTCCAGCACCTTTCCACATTTCACCTAGTGCTGCAATATTTGCATCATTATCAATAACAGCAGGTAAACCGGTTTCTAGCTCTAAATGATCTCTTAATGGATAGTTTACCCAGCCAAGGTTTGGTGTTTCATAAATAAGTCCGCTCTCTAAATTAACTGGACCAGGAGCTCCCATCCCTACTCCACCAAGTCTTGATTTATCCATTCCTATTTCTTCAAGCTTTGTATCAATTGCTTTAGCGATATCAGTTGTTATCGCCTTCCCTGATTTATCAGTAGGAATTTCCCATTTTTCTATAATCTCTCCATAGTAATTAATAAATGCCATTTTTATTGTTGTACCACCTAAATCTACACCAACTAATATTTTCTCATTCATTTAAAATCACCTTTTTCTACTATTATATATATGTTCATTAGTAAACGTTTTCAACCCTATTACTTTTCACTTATACAAATCATTAAACTTATATTATTCTTGCTTTTTAAGTTTTTGTATTTCTTGTCTTAAGAGTAGAACTGCCATTTGGTAATCCTTTGGCTCTACTAAATTTGATTGATACAGCTGCTTCATTTCTTCTTCCATTAATTCTAAGTCAGAAACTCGATCGCCTATGTAAATAATGGTTCCGAATTTTTTTAAAAGCTGCTGAACGTCATATATCGTTTTCAAGGTATCACCTACTTCATTATAACAAACATTTCTTAGCACTAAGTTACAAGCACTACTTTCAAGTATAAAGGAATTGAAAAAAGCGTCAAGAAAACGTTTAAAATTTGTAAGGGTTTTTGACAAGATTATTTTTCTAGCATTCCCTACATTATATTTCAATATATTAAAAAAGATCAAAAACCCTTAATTCCCCCTTATATTGATTGGATCCATTATTATAATTTGTTTTATTTATCAGAATAATTTATTTTTTCTAAAAAATATATTGTCATTTCTAAAAGACAAGTTTAAAATAGGGTTACTTATTAATTGGAAGTTTATTAGGGGGAACAAGTAATGGTAACTTTTATTTTATGTGTACTTATTTTAATCGTAGGATATTTCTTGTATTCGAAGGTAGTTGAGCGCGTATTTGGTATCGATGATCAACGTGTAACTCCTGCCTACGCAAAAACAGACGGGTTAGACTATATGCCTATGAGCTGGTGGAAGGCATCACTTATTCAGCTACTAAATATTGCAGGCTTAGGTCCAATATTCGGGGCGATTATGGGAGCTCTTTATGGACCAGTTGCATTTATCTGGATTGTTGCTGGATGTTTATTCGCTGGCGCTGTTCATGATTATTTTTCTGGTATGCTTTCCATTAAACATGGCGGTGAACAATATCCAACACTTGTTGGACGTTATTTAGGGAAATCAGTAAAAACAATCATAAATTTAGTATCACTTGTGTTAATGATTTTAGTTGCAGCAGCTTTCACAGCGGGACCAGCTCAATTAGTTGAGCAGTTAACCCCTTTAAGCTATTCAGCTTCTTTAATACTTATTTTCGTTTATTTCGTATTAGCAGCTGTTTTACCTATTAACAAACTAATCGGTAAAATTTACCCAATTTTCGGACTTATCTTAATCATCATGGCTGTTTCTATTGGATTTGCTTTATTCTTTATGGATCATTCCATTCCAAATCTAACAGTAGAAAATTTACATCCAGGTGAATTACCAATTTGGCCATTGCTAATGGTGACAATCTCATGTGGAGCCATTTCTGGTTTTCATAGTACTCAAAGTCCAATTTTAGCTAGAACATTAAAGAAAGAAAGCGATGGACGTAAAGTATTTTTTGGTGCAATGGTTGCTGAAGGTATTATTGCCATGATTTGGGCAGCAGCTGGTATGACATTCTTTGGTGGACCTGATGGACTTCAAGGAGCACTTGCTGAAGGTGGTACAGCAGGTGTTGTAAACGAAATTAGTAAAACAACATTAGGTCAATTTGGTGGAATTCTTGCCGTTTTAGGTGTCATTATTCTTCCTATTACAACAGGAGATACGGCATTAAGATCATCAAGAATGATGCTTGTTGAATTATTAAGTAAATTTGGAAACTTTGATTCTAAAATGAAAACTGTACTAATGACAATTCCAGTTATCGTTCCAACATATCTTCTAACACAAATGGATTATTCATTCTTATGGCGGTATGTTGGTTGGACAAATCAAGTAGTAGCAACAGTAATGCTATGGACAGCTGCAATGTATTTACTACAGAACAACAAATTTCACTGGATTTGCAGCCTTCCAGCATTGTTCATGACTGCGGTAACTGGATCTTATATTTTCTATGCACCAGAAGGATTCCAATTATCCTATCAAACTTCTATGATCATAGGTTCAATCATCTTTTTAGCTGTATTCATTTGGTTCTTAACTCAAATGAAAAAATATAAAAAAGATCCTCTTCCATATGAAAAGGTTGCTTAAATCCTAAAAGGTGACAAATTGTCGCCCCCTTTTTTAACGATCAGGATCTTGTGGATGTAAAAATGTTGGTCGACGATTTTTCAATGGCATTGGTGAACGGAATAAAACATCCCTTAGAGCACGTGCATTAAATGGGATAAACGGATATAGGTATGGAACATTGAAGGACTTCATACGCGCAAGCATAATAATCCAGCCAGTAATACCAGCTACTAATCCTATTACTCCTAACCATGCGGTAAATAGAAGTAACACAATACGGTAAATTCGATTAGCTAGGCTTAATTCGTAACTAGGAGTTGCAAAGGTACCTATTGCCGCTATAGCTAAATATAAAATCACTTCGTTTGTTAGAAGGCCAACTTCTACCGCTACTTGTCCAACCATTAAGGCGGCAACAAGCCCCAGAGCAGTTGCTAACGATGATGGGGTATGAATGGCAGCCATCCTTAAGATATCAATTCCAACTTCAATCAGAAGAAACTGTAGAAGTAATGGTACTTGACCCGGATCTTCAATACCAACAAATTTCATACCAGGTGGCAATAGACCAGGATTATTAGCAAATAAATACCACAGAGGTAAAATAAAAATTGAAGCCCACACTGCGATAAATCGAACCATTCGTAAGTAAGCTCCGACAATCGGCTTATTTCGATATTCCTCAGCATGCTGCAAATGATGCCAAAATGTTGTTGGAGTGATAAGTGCGCTAGGAGACCCATCAACAAAAACAATCACATGCCCCTCATATATATGAGCTGCTGCTGTGTCAGGACGTTCTGTGTATCTTACCACTGGATATGGGTTAAGATGTCGACCTGAGATAAACTCCTCAACTGTTTTTTCTCCCATAGGAAGACCGTCTGTATCAATAGCCAGTAGCGACTTTTTTAGATCCTCAACATGTTCCATGTCTGCAATATCCTCTAAATAGCAAACAACCACATCTGTTTTCGAACGTCTACCTATTTGTAAATACTCCATTCTGAGAGATCGATCTCTAATTCTTCGTCTTGTTAATGCCGTATTAAAAACGATTGTTTCTACATACCCGTCTCTTGAACCTCTAACAACTTTTTCCATATCCGGTTCCTGTGGCCCACGGACAGGATATGTACGGGCATCAATTAAGATGACTTGATCAATACCCTCTATAACAAGAGCTGTTGGCCCTGCCAAAACCGTTCCAACAACAGTATTTAAATCATCTGTTTTCTCAATTTCAACGTACGGGATATACGTTTTGAGCAGCTTTTCAAGAGTATTTTCCTCGAGCTGCTCTGGTGTAAGCTCAGATAAATATCTCATTAAATAATGTAAGATATCATCTTTTACAAAACCATCCACCATAAATAACGCCATTTTACGTCCAGCATACTCAACATCGAGCTGAATAACATCAAAGCTTTTCTTTACACCCAATCGTTCATTTAAGTACGATGTATTTTCCTGAAAATCCTTTGTTACAATCTTTTTTTCTACCTCATACGCCATAAGATTTCTCCATTTCGTATCACGATTTGTTACACATCTTTGACGAATTATTGGTAAAACATACCTACATTACATTAATTTGTTATTTTTTAGCTTGTACTCATAAAATTGTAAATTGAAACATACAATTTAGCAACCTGTCCTTCTCGGAGTTGATAAAATGAAAACAAAATGGATGATTGTCATCATTCTTGCCCTTATAACGTCTGGTATTCTTTATTTCTCACATGGTCAACGTGTTCGTGAGAGCATCATCTTTTTTCCCATTACCGATTCTGTAGCTTTTACAACAGCTTCAACTTCACTTGAATTTGTTGAAAATATGGATGATGATGAGTATGTAATTGAATGGGACGTTAATTCGTTCACAGACAAAGTTATTTTTCTTAGACAAGATTTATCTCTTCTTTTCTCTGATGGTAAATTAATTGATACATTATCAGAGTGGGAAGACCAAAGCCAAAAGCTCGCACAGTTTAAAAAGGTAAATGGTGAAGACAGTAGCCATTATGAAGCCATTAGTCTTCATTATGGTGAGATCCATTTGGAAGATAATCAAATCCGTAGTACACAGCAGATGACAAGTGATCATTTATATGTCATTGATTCGGAATTCACAAGTGCTTTTTCATTTAAGAACGCACAAACAGAGGAAGAACATGAGTGGAAAGATATTTTAGACAAAGTAAAGGCACAACACCTTGAATATAGCTGGAATCATTTAATAGATCATTATCAGATAAATAAAAATGAGTACGAGGCTATTCCATTAACGGAGCTTGCAAGATATAACACTGAACCTCTTTTAGGTCTTTCTAAGTCAAAAACACAAGAAGTCATCGGAAGTCTTTGGGAGGGGTTATATAAAAACTATTTCTTAGGTTTAAAAACAAAAGAAGGTAAAGTCATTGAACCAATTGGTAGTGCAATGCCTCTCCTTCTATTTGCAAAAGATTATTCCCATGTTTTAGTACTAATTCAAGCAGAAGACGGTACTCCTTTTAAATTGATTCAAAACATTAAAAGTTAAGGAGAAAGCTCATTTTGAAAAGCTTTGTAGTTTTCATTGTTCGGATCATATTCTAGAGCTTTTGACACTTGTTCTAGCGCTAAATCCAATTTATTTTGGTTAGCGTATAATACTGCTAAATTAAAATGTGCTTGGTGGTAGCTGTCATCATTTGAAACGACTTGTTGCAGGTGTTCCGCCGCTTCATCGTATTTTTCCAATTGAATGGCAGCTACAGATAATAAAAACAAGATATCATTTGAAGTCTGATCACTTGAAATGGCTTCTTGTAAATATGTGTAAGCTTCTTCAAACTCTTCATTTTGAATAAGCTCCTGCCCCTTCATCGCTCTATACTCACTATATTGTGCTTTTGATTGGTCCATCCCGTATAAGAATAACCCTATTAACAATGCGACTGTTATGATAAGTCCGCCAACTCTAAGAAACCATTTTTTTTGGTTGGGCAGCTGAACGATGCTTGCAGCGAGAAATCCGCCTATTAACCCTCCTATATGCCCTGCATTGTCTATATTAGGGATTACAAATCCCATCGCCAGGTTAATACCAACAACCACTAAAATATTTGCCCCATCGTTCGGAAAAACACTTTTCGATTATAGACACCAATAAATAGTAGAGCACCAAAGCAGCCAAAAATAGCTCCCGAAGCTCCAGCGGACAGAAATGGACTGAAGGCAAAGCTGACAATTGATCCAGAAACCCCTGCTACAAGATAAATGAATAAAAATTTTCCTCTTCCATAAGCCCTTTCAACTGCCGGCCCAATATAAAAGAGAGCAAAGCTGTTCATAAGCAGATGAAGAAACCCGATATGTAGAAAAACAGGTGTTATAAACCTCCACCATTCTCCATCGTAAATAAGCGGATTAAATTTAGCTCCGAACTGAATAAGTGTATTCGTATCTGTACTTCCTCCAAAAAGCTCAAGCACAAAAAACATTAGAATTTGAATGCCTAGAAAAATATTAGTAAAGAAAGGCTTGCCATTGTGAAAGAGCCTTTTTTCTTCCTCTCTTAGTTTATTTTGATGAGAGATTACTCTTGTCCTAATTTCATGAAGCTGAGATTCAGACACATCGGAAGAATCAACATCTTTTACAGTGTCTAAAGGAAGATTTAGAGTGTCTGACAACTTATCTAATCCTTGTTTCAGTTCATCTTTCACAAGGATCATTGAGGTAATGTCAATGCTGCCCTTTTTTCCACCACTATAGCCCTTTAAAAACACTTCAGGATAATCATCTACAGGCGGCAAGCTAGAAAAATAGATATTTAAAACCGTCAATGGACCTCTAACCCCTGTTTTTAACAGCTGTTCAAATTTTCGACCGGCTTGTTCAATATCAATAGCAAGTGTATTACCCCAATCAACGTCGGTTCTCTTTACCCTAATAATTGAAAACTGTTTCTTCCTAAAAGGTTCGAGCATAACCTCATTTCCATCTTGGGAGATAGCTAAGATTGTATACTTGTGCTCAATAACTAGTTGTTCAATAAACGACCAGTAGACGTAATCCTGTTCTAAGACCATTTTAATCCGCTCCGCTTTAGTTTTCTTTATTATATCAATACATAAAAAAGAAAAGAAAGATTCTGCTTTTACAGATGAAAAAAAGCTGACAATTCACAAGAAAGTCAGCCTTTATGATGGATTTTCATTACATTTTGATTTCTAAAAATGGTTCTTCTGATAAAATCAATGGAAAGCACGATTAACAAAACGATCTCTAATAAATGGTATTCTCATCGATAAATTAATAAAATATCTACGCAATTGCGGTTGACCTAATACAAAATTTACAATGCGATATCGATAACGATAAACAGCAAATGAACCTGCCGCAAGCATAATTAATCGTCTCATGATCATCCCTCCTACACTTTATCATTAGTAGGAAGAGGCGATTTTATCCTTTAAAAAAAGGGTACATTGTTTCCTTTAATACACTAACTGAGTGTTTTAATTGTTTCGTTTCTTTTTCATTAAGCTTTAATTCCAAAACCTTTTTAATTCCTTTACTGTTTACAATTGCTGGTACACCTATGTAAACATCTTTTTCTCCGTATTCTCCATTCAAGAAACAAGAAACGGTTAAAATAGAATTTTCATTATGAATAATGGCTTTTGTTAATCGAACAAGCCCCATTGCTATTCCATAATAGGTAGCACCTTTACGTTCAATAATTTGATAAGCCGCATCCCTTACACTAACAAAGAGGTGATCAAGGACCTCTTGGTCTGTTACCGTATCTAAGATCGGCATACCTCCTATATCTGCATGACTCCATACAGGAAGCTCTGTATCTCCATGTTCACCAATAATATAGGCATGCACATTACGGGTGTCCACATCAAAGTGTTCGGCCAATAAATATCTAAACCTAGCTGTGTCAAGAATTGTCCCTGATCCAATTACCTGACTCTGAGGCAGACCCGAGTATTTCCAAACAGCATATGATAAAATATCAACTGGATTTGTCGCTACAATAAAAATACCGTTAAACTCATTGTCCATAACGTTTTTTACAATGTTTTTAAAGATTTTCAAATTCTTATCAACTAAATCCAATCTGGTTTCGCCCGGCTTTTGGTTTGCACCAGCACATAAAACAACAATGTCAGCATCTTTACAATCCTCATAATCCCCAAACCAAATACGTGTTGAACTTGGAGCAAACGCAAGACCATGGTTAAGGTCCATCACATCTCCTTCTGACTTCTCCTTATTTAAATCAATTAAAACAAGCTCCTCTGAAACTCCTTGATTTAGCATCGCAAAGGCATAACTAGATCCAACTAAACCAGTGCCAATAAGAACAACACGATTAACATGCACAGCCATTATGTCAAATCCTTTCAATTGAGATATTTAAGTGAAAATTAGAAAAGCTAGACACGTCGTCAATACAATTGCTGTAAAATTAACTGCATCATTGTTCATAAAAGCATAAGAATTAGATTTTCTCCCGATATTCGAACAATGAATTCTTTTTTCAGTTACCTTTTGACAAACTTTACACTTGTATTTTATTTGGACAGTTTGCCCTAGAACAGTGTCAAAAATATTTCCAAGGAAACCAAACAGTGTCATTACTAAAACGTCTAGTATAGATAAAGAAAATAAGAAACCTGACATGATACTAATAAAGAATGACCCAACCAATCCAGCAAAAGAGCCTAGCAGAGAAACAGCACCAGATGTACCCCTCTCCACTTTTTTTAGAGAAAACAACATCCTTGGACGTCCTTTACTTAGTGTACCTATTTCCGAAGCCCATGTATCTGAATTTGCAGCCGCTAATGAAAGGCAAAACAATGTGATGTACAGTGTATCGTTTGTACCTTGGAAATAATAAACAACTGCAATAATTGCTGGTAAGCCTCCATTAGCTGCCACCTGCATGATATCTCTTTGATCTCCTTTAGAAAGGATATCCTGTAAAAAAGATTTTTGCTTCGATTTAACCTTACTTAACAGGCTTGAACTTACAAAGAAACAACCCAATAAAAATAAACCTTTCCAAGCAAATCCTAAAAAAATAGCTGATCCTACCAAAAAAGCACCAATCATTCCGCTTATCGACAGTGACCTCATTTTCCAAGCCTATAAGAGAGGAACAAGATAAATAGTAATCCTAAAAGCATCTTACTTCATAACTCCTTGCTCAGTAATAAGGGTGGATACAGGAACATCATGGGCTTCTCTAGGTACTTCGTCAGTTACTTGAAAAGAAAAAGCTAATGAAACAGTATCATTTTTATAATCCACAAGATATCGATCATAATATCCCCCACCATAGCCTATTCGATAACCATTTTTATCAAAACAAATACCTGGGACAAGGATAAGATCAATTACAGAGTTTTTTACAGCAGATGTTTCTGACAAGATGGGTTCTTTTAATCCGTAAAAGACCTTCTCAAGCTGATCAAAAGAGGTAATGCTTCTAAATTCCATCGTATTGGTACCTGGATCGCATTTTGGAACAACGACTGTTTTCTTTTCAGTCCACGCTTGTTTTATAATCGGAAAAGTATCAACTTCTCTGCCTCTAGAAACTGTAACAGCTACTGTATTTGCCTTATTCCATTTTGAGAAAGAAAATAAATGCTTATGTATTTCTTTTGAAAGCTGTTGGTATTCTTTATCACTGAGTTCGGTAAGTTGTTTTAGCGTAACGCTTCTCATTTCCTTTTTCTTCAAGAATATCCCTCCTTTTGTTTATAGTAGCATATAGAAAACTCGCTGACTGGCGAAACTAAAGGTGAAGACAGAAGAGTTAGTTGCACTTATACTTTATAAAATAAAATTAGCTACTACGTCGAGTAGTCTCCTGTGCTACTAATTTATACTATAAACGTATAAAAAAAACAGTAGGATATAAAATCCTACTGCTTACTTTGTTTCACGGTGTACTGTCATTTTTTTCTCTCTTGAACAATATTTCTTAAGCTCAAGACGATCTGGATTATTACGTTTATTCTTTTTAGAAATATAGTTACGTTCGCCACAATCAGTGCAAGCTAATGTAATATTCACACGCATGTTTCTTTCCCTCCAAACATAAAAAACTATAAAACAAATCAGACTTTAATATAATAGCATTTTTATTTGACAAATTCCACATCTATTTCATTATATTTTAAAGATATTGTAGAAATTCAGGCTTTTTATAGATAGAAATTAACTTTTTTATAAGAATTGACCACTGATACTCCTTTATAATAGCAAAATACCCAGTATGAGCAATCTCATCGGCCTGCTTAGGGTGTGAGAGAATAAAAAGTATCGTTTCTGCTAAACTTTTGCTGTTGATTTGTGCAGTTAACATGCCACGGTCATGTAACAACACTTCTTCTAGGCCTCCAACTTGAAATGAGATGATTGGTTTATGCAATACCATTCCTTCTAAAGCAACGATCCCAAATGGCTCATATAAGCTCGGTACTATAAGTGCTTGGCAATTGCTAAGTAATGTATTACGTTCCTCATCTTTCACAAAACCTGTAAAAAAAACGTTGCTCTTGATTTCAAGAATTGTTGCCATTTGTTTTAAATGTTCTTCATAAGGTCCTTCACCAGCTATAACGAGATTTAATTCAGAATACTCTTTATGTATGATCGAGAAGGCCTCAAGGAGAAGGTGAAATCCTTTTTCTTTTACTAATCTTCCCATCGCAAACAAAAAAGAAGAATCTATAAAAGAAAACTTTTGTAGTGCTTGTGAAGACTCTAGCATTTTTTGATAGTTTTCGACGATAACACCATTTGGTATTACCTCTATTTGAATTTCTTGTTTTACTGCTCTGTTTTCTATTATATTTTTCATATAAGAACTGCAAACGATTAGCTGATCTGAAGCTTCAATAAGCTGTTCCTCATATTTGGTTATTTTGGGAAGCTCTTTTCCATTATTAAATTGTTTTCTTTCATGTTCTGTAGAATGAATGGTCGTAATTAATGGTTTATGTAATTCCTCCTTAATTTGACAGGATGATGCTGAAAACATCCAATCATGTACGTGAATGAGATCAAATGGAATGTGCAGCTCCTGAAGAACAAATTGACTAAACCGAAAATTAATGTTTCGAATAAAATCAAACAAATCTGACGAGTTTTGTTTCCATGGCAGTAAGTGAAAGATGTGGATATTCTCTTTCTTTAAATAACTTTCTTTATTACTTTTGGAAGGCGTTAAAATAATAAATGTAAGATTATGTTTAATCCCTTCCTCCACGAAATCATTTACATGCCTGCCAAGTCCCCCAACTAGATGTTCTTCAAATTCAGGTGTTAAAATTAAAATTGTACGATCACTCTTCATCATAATCTGTATACCCTGAGAACATTGGCACCCACGTCTCGCTCTCCTTCATTTCAACTACTTTTCTCCAGTTAAGTTGATTCTTTATTCCGTTATGATTATGGTACTCTTTTTTAGTAGAGCTTTTAATGACTATAGATTCGTTTTTAGAATTGCTTACGACGAGGTCACAAAAGTAGGTATCTGTCTCAAGATTTTGAATTTCTAAAACACCACTGCATTTATCTATCTTAAATGCAAATTCTTCTTTGAATTGATTCTGCCGACAAAGAATAACTCTTACTAATAAATCATTAAAATCTTCTCCAAGTAATGAGGAAACTGCTATCTTAGTAGAAGAAACTAGTTTCCAGGAAACTAGTACAACGTCTGGATAAGTGAAAATTTCTATATTATCGACAGAAACCGGCGATTGATTTCGAATAATATGTTGGTGATTAAGAAGATGATATGTTTCCATAAAGATTCCTCTCTTATTTTCATACTCTATTTATCATACCATGTGCGAAATGTATTCAAACTTTGCTTTTTAAAAGAAATATCGTCAAAAAACTACATTTTCCTCAAAATATCACTTCTTTACAACGAAAAATTATGATATAAAGGTAAAGGGAAATAATCAAAGAAGGTGAAATTGATGACAATTGTGATTATTATTTTATTTATTATAAGCATTGCTTTAATTGGATTATCTTTTTTCCAACGTGACAATGTTAAAGAACTAGAACAAGAATTAGACCATTTACAATTATCTGCAATGCAAGAGATTTATAAATTGAAAAAGAAAATGCGCATTGTAGAAGAAGAATTATTACAAAATGATGTTCCTTTAAAAGAACAAGCAAAACCTTATCAAGAGGATGAGGGCGCAAACCCTAAACGTATATTAGCAAAGTATCGCCAAGGTATGTCACTTGAAGCTATCGCTTTATCAGAAGCTTCTTCTGTTGAAGAAATTCGCACAATTGTGGAACAGAATGAGAGGGCATTAACATGAGTAAATTAGGCTTTCAAGCTTTTGCAGCAGGGATGATTGTTGCAACTTCTGTTCTTGGCGGAACCTATCTTCTTTCAGATCATCAATCTGCAACTGCTGATAGTGAGAAAAAAGAAGTAACTGAAAAACAAGTCAACCAATTTCTTAAAAGCAATGGACAAGTTTCCATCACATCTGAAGAGTATGAAGAGCTTTTGGCACTTAAAAAAGAAGAAGTAGTTCAAGAGGACTCTGAAAATCAACAACAAACTGAAACGGCTAAAGAAACCGAACAACCTAAAGAAACTGAAGAAAAGAAAGAAGAAGTAATAAAATATAATATTACGATTAAAGAAGGCATGACAACTAGTGAAGTTTCTGATGTTCTAGAACAAAATGCCATAATTGCCTCATCTTTCGAATTTGATCAATATTTAATCAAAAACAACTTTCATACAAGAGTCCAGCTTGGCACGTTTGAAGTCCAAAAAGGAATGACGTTCCAGCAACTTGCAGAAGCGATTACTAGGTAAAGTAAAACAGCTAAGATCTTATTCTTAGCTGTTTTTTATTTCCTTATGAATTCAAATCGTATCTCTGTCCTTTAATCAAGTACATAATACTCTCAGAAATATTTGTTGCATGATCTGCTGTTCTTTCAATATAGCGACAAATGAACATAAGCTGAGTAAGTTGCTGATAGCTATCTTTTTTAGATGACATGAGATCTAATATATCTCGAATTGTTTCTCCATATAATTCATCAACCTGGTCGTCCATATCAGCCACTTCTTTTGCTAATACAAGGTCTTCTTCATTAAAAGCCTTTATCGATAACGAGAGCATTTTTGTAGCAATTTCGTGCATCTTTCTAATATGTTTAATTGGTTTAACAAGAGGTTCATCGCCGATTCTAATTGTTGACTTAGCTATATTTACTGCAAAATCAGCCATTCTTTCAATATCACTTGAAATTTTAATTGCAACAATAACTCTTCGTAAATCTGTTGCAACAGGCTGTTGTTTAGCAATTAAAAGTATCGCTAAATCGTTAATTTCTTCATCAAGGTCGTCCACTCTATAATCATCCTCAATAATTTGAAGAGCTTCATCAATATTTTGTTTTTCTAATGCATCAATTGACTTGTTAAGTGCAATTTCAGTAACACTTCCTATTTCAATTAATTTATCTCTTAAGTTTTTTAAATCGATCTCGAATCTTTCTCTTATACTCATAATGATTACCTCCTATGTAAATACAGTTATATATTCCCCAAAATAAAGCTTTATAACACTACTATAAGTAATGGATAAAAAAAGTCGTGCACTTTTAGAAATGCACGACTTTTTTATTAACCGAATCTACCTGTAATATAATCCTCAGTTCTCTTATCAACAGGATTTGAAAAGATTTTATCCGTCGCATCAAATTCTACAACTTCTCCGTTTAAGAAGAACGCTGTTTTATCTGAAATACGAGCAGCTTGTTGCATGTTGTGAGTTACTATGATAATGCTATAATCTTTCTTTAAATCTTGAATTAATTCCTCTACCTTAAGAGTTGATATCGGATCAAGCGCTGAAGTTGGTTCATCCATTAAGATAACATCAGGCTCAATTGCTAAGCAGCGAGCAATACACAAACGCTGTTGCTGTCCTCCAGAAAGACCATATGCATTTTCTTTTAATCGATCCTTAACTTCAGACCAAATCGCAGCCCCACGTAAACTTCTCTCAACAATTTCATCTAAAATACGTTTATCTTTTATACCGTGAATTCTAGGTCCGTAAGCGATGTTATCATAAATTGATTTAGGGAATGGATTAGGCTTTTGGAAAACCATACCAACTCTTGTTCTTAAATCTTCAACCTTATAACTCTTATCAAGGATACTTTTTTCTCTATATCTGATATCTCCTGATATGCGAACAACAGGTATTAATTCAACCATTCTGTTTAATGTTTTAATAAATGTCGATTTCCCACAACCAGAAGGTCCAATGATTGCAGTTACTTCATTTTGATGTATAGAAAGGTTAATGTTCTTTAATGCATGATCTCCGCCGTACCATAAATTTAAATCTTTTGTATCATATACAACGCTCTTTTTATCCACTGACTTCTCTGATCTTTCAATAGTCGTTACATTTTTCTTTTCACTATCAGATAAAACTGCCATAGTTTGAAAACCCCCCAAGAAATTAAAATCTATTTTGAAACTTATTTCTAATAATGATTGCAATTGAATTCATTAAGAATAATACGATTAAGAGTATAACGATTGTAGCTGCAGCAAGGTTTGCATATTCAGCAACAAGTGCAGAGTCAACAGTCCAATAATAAATTTGCATAGGTAAAATCGTAAATTTATCAAAAATTCCATCTGGAAGTGGAATTAACAAAGCCGGAATACCTATAACAACTAGAGGTGCTGTTTCACCTATTGCTCTGGAGAGAGAAAGTATTAGACCAGTTAACACCCCTGGAATGGCTGCCGGTAAAACGATATTTTTTATTGTTTGCCATTTAGTAGCTCCCATTCCATAAGAAGCTTCTCTAAGGTATTGTGGAACAGCACGAATCGCTTCCTGACTTGCAACAACAACAATTGGAAGTACTAATAAAGACATTGTTAGACCACCAGCAAGAACAATATTGCCTAATCCAAAGCTTCGTACAAATACAGTCAATCCTAATATACCGAATACAACCGATGGGACACCAGCTAAGTTAGAAATATTAGTTTGAATAATAGATTTTAATTTCCCGTTTTTTGCATATTCCTCTAGGTAGATTGCAGTACCGACTCCTAAAAACATTGTAACAGGTGCAACAACGACCATTAACCATAAAGTACCCATGATCGCACCCATAATACCCGCTCGTTCTGCATCTGTTGAAAGTTTATTCGTAATAAATTGAAAGTCAATCCATCCAATACTATCTGAATATACTCGATAGATTAATGTTAATAATACGACTAATCCAAATAGAGTAGCTAATAGAAAAACAACGTTCGCAAGGTTATTTGCAAACAATCGCGATCCCATTTTTTTCTGTACCTGTTCAACATCTACATATTTCATCTTAATATTCCTCCCTATATTTACGAGAAATATACTGAGCAACTAGGTTCATTATAAGAGTAAAAACAAATAATGTCATAGCAACAGCGTATAAACTGTAATAAATAGTTGAACCTGCAGGAGCTTCCCCACCAGTTACTTCAACGATATAAGCAGTCATTGTCTGCATGGATTGTGTTAGATCAAAGGTAAAGTCCTTGTTACTTCCACTTGCAATTGCGACGATCATAGTTTCACCAATCGCACGAGAAATTCCTAATACAAACGAAGCAATTATACCAGATATAGCAGCTGGAATGACAACTTTCCAAGTTACCTCAAGTTTTGTCGAACCAAGGGCAAGAGCACCTTCTCTCATTGTGTTTGGTACAGAACTCATTGCATCTTCAGAGAGTGAAGCTACCATTGGAATGATCATAATACCCATCACTATACCAGGGCTTAAAATATTTGTTGGTTCTAGAGCCGGTATAAATGATCTTAATAAGGGTGTTACAAAGGTGTAAGCAAAAAACCCATATACGATCGTAGGAATACCTGCAAGAATTTCTAATATAGGCTTTAAAACTCTTCGCACTTTATCTGAAGCGTATTCACTCAAGAATACAGCTGCCATTAAACCAACTGGAATAGCCACTATCATGGCAATAACTGTTGAATAAAGAGTTCCCAATAATAATGGAAGTACACCAAATACTGCATCATCACCTAATGGTTTTAAAATTGTTCCTGTATAAAAGTCTAAAAATGATACATCTCTAAAAAAGTTAATTGTTTCAGTTAATAGAGTAACAACTATACCAATAGTTGTCAGTATTGATATTGTTGCAATTGCTAATAAAAATTTAGGCATGAACTTTTCTGTGACTGAAGTTAAATTTGTCGTGCTTCTCTTTTTTTCAATCATGTCACGGATGCTCTCTTTATTATCCAAGATCGAAAACCCCTTCCATCCTCCACATATTATGTAAGGTGAAAATTTTATTGTAGATAGTTTTAATAGAAGAAAATACATAAGAAGATGAGAAGCTAAACTTCTCATCTTCATACAGTTAGGAAAACTTCGAGGATGATTATTTTAATCCTTCTAAGAAGCTGATTGATTCTTGAATTACTTCATCTTTTAATGGAGCAAAACCAGTTTCAGCAGCTACATCTTGAGCATTTTCCATAGTGTAGATTGCATAATCAAGAACTTGTGGCTTTTCTTTTGCCATATCAACGTTTAAGTATGTGAATACTGGACGAGTAAATGGTTTGTACCCAGCTTCATCATCTAAACCAATTGTATCTAAACTTGGGGCAACTGGACCATTACCAAAGTCAACATTAACTGCGCTTAATTTATCTTTATTGCTATCGTAGTATCCATATCCAAAGAATGCAATTGCATTTTTATCTTTTGAAACAAGATCTACAAGAGTAGAATATTCTTGTTGTAGGTTTACACTATCAACGAAATCTTTTTCTTCCATGATCGTTTCAAACATGAACTCGTTAGTACCATGGTTTTCGTTAGGACCCATAGGCTTGATTTCTTCAGCTGGCCATTCTGGATTAATATCAGACCATTTTGTTACTCCACCTTCAGCAAGGAAGATTTTAACAACTTCTTCTTGAGTCATTTCAGTTGCCCAATCATTTTCTTTATTGATAACAAAAGTTAAACCATCAAGAGCAACTTGGAATTCTTTAACTTCAATACCAAGCTCTTCAGCTTTAGCTGTTTCTTCATCTTTAATATGACGAGATGCATCATTGAAATCAGTTCCGTTTTCAGCTACAAGAAACTTTTCAAAACCAGCAGAAGTACCCGCACGACTTACTTCAACAGAAACTTCTTCATTTTCACCCATATAGTTTTCAGCCATTCTTGCCATGAAAGGATATACAGTACCAGAACCATCAATTACAACGCTACCTTCTAAAGTTGCTTCTTCTTCAGTAGCTTCTCCGTTACCAGTGTTCGTTTCTTCTGCAGTTTCTCCGCCACCACAAGCAGCTGCGAAAACAACTAAAATTCCCATTACGATAAGTAATGCTAGGTTTTTAAAGCTTTTCATTGCCAAATTCCCCCTAAAGAGTGTTTTTTGTTTTGTCCTACGAGTAATAGAATAACGCTCTAGTATTAATAACGTTTTAACTGAATGTAAAGGTTTTGTAAATTTGTGATGGAGTTTGTCATATTTTGCGTAAAGATGGGTATTAGGTTTATTAGAACATTATTCATTTTTTATTTTTATACAATGGAAATTGTTGCATAATAAAACGAACCATATTTACCCACTATTGTCACCATCAACAAGATTGTTTTTTAAAACTGGTTTTCGACTAGTTTGCTCTAAACTTTCTTCGCTTTCTTCTAGTTGAACATTTTTTACAAAAAAGTATATAACGAAGTGCCCCGCTCCAATAATGGCAAGTAAAAACGGAATACTTTGTTTTTCATCAAAGAAAGAAATAGCAATGATAAACCCTAGTATTGACACAATTCTTCCTGCGTTTAGAAAAATCTCTTTTACTACAATGTACTCTATTCTTGCTTTTGCAGCACTCCACGCCTTTCCAATCACATCAAATGTTAATGACATATACGGAACGAGTAACATCGGATACCCTATAGCAATGAGTACAGCATATATAAGTAGCTTTTGATAAGTCAAATCAAACAAAATTAAATAAATTGAGAAATATAGTAAAGTTCCACCTATTAAAATGAAACGCTTACGCTTATTTTTCTTTATCACCCGTGATGCAAGATAATAACCTATAAAAGCTACACCTGAATTGACTAAACCGAAAGTCCCTAACGCTAATTCACTGCCTGTTGTAATAAAGACGAAAACACCAATGACAAAAGCAAATGTTCCTTCCCTTAATCCTTGAAAAAAATGCGCTCTTGTAATATGTTGCCAATTTTTATTATTCTTTCTTTCATGAAAAATTCGTCTTAATATAAAATCTCCTTCGGCTTTTCTTCTCTTTAAAAAAAAGCTCAGTACTACAGCGCCTGAGAATAATAAGAGAGAAATTGTAAAGATTGTCGTATAACCAGTAAAGTTTTTTAGCCTGGAGATGACAAAACCGGCCACTATAGGACCAACCATTCCTGCTGTTGAGTTCATCACACCTAAAAATCCATTAAAGAAATCTCTTGTTTCAGGTTCAGTAATCTCAAATGTTAAAACGTTAAATGCAAGCCAGTAGAAACCATAACCAATCCCTAAAGTACCGCCTAGTAGGATAAGAAATTTAGCAGCAGATCCTCCAATCATAAGGACACTTAAGAAAAAAACAGCTAAAAAAATTACACCTAGCCTTAATACGATTACACGATCTACTTTTTTAGCTAGCCTTCCTGCAAAAATAAAGGTTAAAGGCTGCATCACTACAATTGATAAGTTGTAAATTGCTAAATCAATAAACTTTCCGGATTGTTTCCATAAGTATACGTTCACAAATGTATTAGAAAGTGCAATACTTAGGGAATATAATCCTCCTATTACTAATAATAAAATCAAATCCTTACTTACATCTACATCACCGATAATCTTTTTCATTTTTGACATAAAAACTACTCCCCTTCAACTTCTAGTACATAGTTTGTCTTATCGGTTTGTAGTTATGTATATATCTTGTAATTAGTAAATTGAGTGGAAAAAACCATACAAAAAAGGACTAACAAGTCTGTTAGCCCTTCTCTTTAACTTCTTATTATTTCGCAGCGCTGAAACGCTTAGAAACTTCATCCCAGTTTACTACGTTCCAGAAAGAAGCGATGTAATCTGGACGACGGTTTTGGTAGTTTAGGTAATAAGCATGCTCCCAAACATCTAAACCAAGGATCGGTGTTTTTCCTTCCATTAAAGGAGAGTCTTGGTTTGGAGTGCTTGTTACTTCTAATTGACCATTGTTTACAACTAACCAGCCCAACCTGAACCGAAACGAGTTGTTGCCGCTTTAGCAAACTCTTCTTTAAAGCTGTCATAGCTGCCGAATTTAGCATTAATTGCTTCACCAAGTTCTCCAGTTGGCTCACCGCCACCATTTGGAGATAGAATTGTCCAGAATAGACTGTGGTTTGCATGTCCACCACCATTATTACGTACTGCTGGACGAATAGCTTCAGGTACAGCGTCTAGATTAGAAACTAATTCTTCAACACTCTTACCTGCTAGATCAGCATTTCCTTCTAAAGCAGCATTTACATTTGTAATGTAAGTGTTGTGGTGTTTTGTGTGATGAATGTTCATTGTTTCTTTGTCAATATGTGGTTCTAGTGCATCATAAGCATAAGGTAATTGTGGTAATTCGTAAGCCATTTTTTTGTTCCTCCTTAATATATGTACGTGATCAAAGCCTGTGTAAGCTTTTCAAGTTTAAGGTTACCAAAATTGCCCTGTACTTTCAATTGAAAAGCATTCAAACACATAACAGTTTTCTCACAAGTAATAAATTATATACAACAGAAGAACCTATCTTAAAACCTGAAAAAGAAAATACGCTATCATACTTAATTGAATGAATCCTTTTGCAAACACTCCTGAAATAAATCCTAATAGAGAACCAACACCTGATTTTACAGCTAATTTAAATTCCTTCTTATGAAATAATAACTCTGCAATTACAGCACCTATAAATGGCCCTATTATTACACCGATAAACGGAACAATAAAAGGTCCAACTAAAAGACCAATCGTACTTCCCCAAATAGCTGCTTTACTACCGCCAAATTTTTTTACCCCTAACAGATTTGCTAAATAATCTGCTCCGAATAGTAAAGCAATAAAGAATCCCTGTATAATCCAAAATAACCATGTTAGTTCAGTAAATTCAAAAAACCATCCATATAGTAAAAATCCAGCAACAATAAAAAGAACACTTGGAATAATTGGATAGATAAGTCCAATAAAGGAAACAACAAACAATAAACTAATAACGGACCAATAGATTATTTGCATAAAAAACCTCCTTAAAATAAATAGTGGCTATTACAGACTACTTTTATTACATTATTTAAGTACTCTTTCTCTAATAATATATGATGAAGCAGAATAAACGGCCCTTAGAACAGCACAATTTAATATAAAATTAAAAGACAGATTGCCTAAATATGAGTGTTTAGACAATCTGTCTTTTTTAGTTCACGTTAAATTGTTTTGAAATACTAGACAATGAATTAGATAAACCTTTTAATTGTAAACCAATTTCATGGGTGCTTTCCATCTGCTGTATTTGATCACCACTAGTTGAAAGCATCTGTTCTGAACTTGCAAGAGTTTCTTGTGAAATGGATGAAAAGCTTAACGTTCCTTCCTCTAGGTCTGGGAGAACTGATTTTAAGCCTTGAAGTTCTCCTTGCATTCCTTGCAGTCGTTTACTCACTGTCTCAATTTCAACCATTAATTCATCAAAAGATGCTTTTGATGAATTTGCTGTTTCTAAGTTGCGTTTAATTTTCATAAGCATATCATCGAATTCTTTTGTAGCTCGAATCGTTACATCTTCCATTTCAGCGATTGATTTTGAGATATCTACAGTTGCCAATGAGGATTGTTCTGCTAGTTTACGTACCTCATTTGCAACAACAGCAAAACCTTTTCCTGCTTCTCCTGCTCTTGCAGCCTCAATTGTAGCATTAAGAGCTAATAATTTAGTTTGATCGGCGACACCTTTAATTAAACCTACAAGATTTGTGATAGAAGAGGAATGATTCTTTACTTGTTGAATCGTTGAGGTCATATGCTCAAAATCTTGTTCGAAACTATGGATGGTATTGATTAAATATGTGTTGTTCTTTTCTCCTCGCTTTGCAGATAAATTCATATCTTCAGAGCTCTGAAAAACTGTGTCCATCCCGGAAATCAAAAGTTCAATTCTATGTTTCATTGATTGAAAGCCATTTACACTGCTTTCTGAGCTACTTGCTGTTTGTTCTGCTCCTTGTTTTACAACATTAATGGCTTCAATTAGCTGACGGCTATAAGAAAGGGCATATTCTGAAGAATGGCTCAGATTTTCCCCGGTATTTTCTAGCTCTGTTGTTGTTTCATTGATTTCATTTATCACGACTCTCATCTGTTCAATCATCATATTAAAACTAACTTTGAGAGATTGAAGTTCAGGAATTGTTGTATTAATTAAGGCTTTTTTATTTAGATTCCCCTCACGCACCTCAGTCATAACATTTTGAAGCTCATTTAGTGGCTTTGTTAGACTTCGTACAAACATAATTAAAAGGATAGTTGAAATAATTAAGCTCACAGCCATTACAATAATCATAAATTGTGCCATTTCATTTACTGGACCTAAATAAGATTCAGTTGGAACAACAAGAAACGTTTTCCCATTAATCTCTGGCACTTTTATCACAGAAATTGTATAGTCTTTTCCATCAATTGTTTGATGAAAAACAGCATTTTTTCCATTTGCTATTTTTTCTTTAAAAGACTCAGTAAAAGAAATGTTTGCTTTATTACTTATTTTAAATGGTTTAATTTCATTCTCCGAATAAAAAAAGATATCCGATTGGATGCCGTCTGATTCTAACTGTCGTTGCTGATCACGAATACTAATCTCTAATTGTTGCATAAAATACAGATTATCACTCACATATAAGAACTTTAAGTTTTTAGCAACGTATGCCATCACTTCTGATTCACGGCTTATCCGGTTTTCAATCGTCTCAATTGTTGTATCTTTTGCCTTTAGGTAAGAACTAATTCCAACAATATTAATAGAAACAATCAGTAAGAAAATAAATAAAAACAATAAACGATTTTTTAAACTGAATTTTGAAAAAACTCTACTTATTACAGAATTGGTTTCTGGTATCTTTTCCTTTTCTGTATTCTCTCTCTTTTTAAGCTTTATCTGTGTAAATTTCTGCTTATGTATTGGTGTCTTTTTTATGTAGTTCGCCCATTTCAATCCCAAGCTGAAGCCCTCCATATCTCGTGTAATTTCGACTAATTATAACATCGAAATGTTAAGCTAGTGTTAAGATTAACATCCACGTCAATAAGACCTTCTTCTTATTTTTATAATAAAAGATCCACCAATTTTGCTAATTTAATGGTAATTATATAAAAAGGGGCTGACCCAAAAGTCTAGATTTTAGACCTTTGGGTTAGCCTTTTTTTAAAAGTGTTTTTAATAAAGTTAAATATAAAAACTGGTTCGTTACATTGCGCTCCAGACACTTGCTTTCCGCGGGGAGGAAGCTGAGCCTCCTCGCCTTCGCCTGCGGGGTCTCAGCCTTTCCTCTACCTCCCGCAGGAGTCAAGTGTCTTCCGCTCCATTCCACTATCCATTTTAAATAATATTTATCTGCATCAATCTACGAAAACAGCTTTTTAAAAGACAAAATTAAAACAAAAAAATCGTCCAATTTTGTATAATGAAGTTACCACACCACCTTATACAAGAAAGGAACGATTTTTTTATGAAATATGATCATATCTCTTTCGTTAATTATAACATGAATCAGTTAGTTCTTCCATTAGACCTTGAAATTCTCATCCCTCAAAATCATTTATCTATCATTGTTCACGAAGCTGTAGAAAAGCTAGACGATACTTTGTTGGTTCAACCCTACAAAGGTGGTGGACGCCCATCCTATCACCCAAAAATGTTACTTAAAGTCATCATATATGCTTATACACAAAAAGTTTATTCAGGAAGACAAATGGAAAAGTTACTAACCGAAAATATCTACTTTATGTGGTTAAGCGGTAGTCAAACTCCTGATTTTCGTACGATCAATCGGTTTCGATCAGAGCGAATGAAAGACATTATCTATCAAGTCTTCTTCTCAATTGTAGAGTTACTACGTGAAAAAGGATTAGTCAAGCTGGAGCACTATTTTGTAGATGGGACTAAGATTGAAGCAAATGCAAATCAGTATACTTTTGTTTGGCGGAAAGCGACAGAGAAATATGAAAAAAGTTTAGATGATAAATATCGTCAACTCGCTTTACAAATTGAGCACATCCTTGAAAATGAGGAAAAGACGGCCCCTTCCATGGAAATTTAGAAGAAAAGCTGAAAGAAACTCCTATTACTTCAGAACAGATTGAACAAAGTATTAAAAAGTTAGAAAAGCATTTAGAGACAGAACCTAAAAATAAAGAGGCAAAAAAAGCTGTTCGATTATTAAAGAAAGACTATCTTCCTCGAAAAATGAAATATGAAGAACAAAATCAACTTTTCAATGGAAAAAACAGTTTCTCGAAAACAGATAATGATGCAACCTTTATGAGAATGAAGGAAGATCATATGCGAAATGGGCAGTTAAAACCAGGATATAATGTACAAACAGGAACAGAAGGTCAATTTATTACAGGTTTCTCTCTACATCAAAGAGCAGGTGATCCAGGCTGCTTGATCCCTCATCTTCAACACCTGGAGGAGCACGGAGTGAAACCAGAAAAAATAGTTGCCGATTCTGGTTATGGTAGTGAGGAAAACTATGACTTTTTAGAAAGAGAAGGACTAACAGCGTACATAAAATATAATACATTTGATCAAGAACAAAAAAGAAACTGGAAAAAGAAAATCGAACGTGTAGAAAATATGGAGTACGATGAGGAACTAGATGAGTTTATATGTGCAAACAAGCAAAGCCTTGTTTTCCAGTATGAAACCTCAAAAACTTCTGAAAATGAATATGTTTCAATTAAAAGAAAATATTCATGTTTTGAATGTGCCGGCTGCCCTTTCCAAAAAACTTGTGCCAAAGGAAAAGAACAAAAAACAATTACAATATCTCTAGAAAATCAAAGACAACGAAAAGAGATTCGTGAACGTCTTCAGAGTGAAGAAGGAAGAAAATTATATAGTCAACGAAAATGTGATGTGGAAAGTGTATTTGGACAAATAAAACATAATCAGCAGTTCAGACGCTTTTCGATGCGTGGCCTCCAAAAAAATAAAATTGAATGGGGGGGCTTCTTTGCGTTGCGCATAACTGTAAAAAAATGCAGAAAGCAATAAAAAGAAATAAAGTAAAAGAGGAAATTGGATGCCAATAAGGGGGAGAATACCCCTTTTTCATTAAAAAATCCTACTTATTTGGTTTCTATGCAAAAAATAAAGAAAGGGTGCTCAAAAGGTCGTTATTTAACAACCTTTTGAGTCACCCTCTTCAGATATTTTTAATGAATAGATTAATCTCTGTAACCTAAAACAGCTTCTGCGATGTTAACTGAATGATCACCAATTCGTTCTAAGTTGCTAATAATGTCAACAAAAACAATACCAGCAGAACCTGTACAGCTTCCTTCATTAATTCGCAATATATGTTTTTTACGAAGAGTTCTTTCCATTTTATCAATTTGCTCTTCTGACCTTAGAACCTTAGATGCTAAAGATGTGTCTTTATCATCTAAAGCTGCTATTGCATCTATTAATGTTTGAATTGTTAAGTCAAACATTTCTTGAAGATCCTGCTTTGCTGAATCCGTAAGTTTCACTTTATTTGTTATTTGATAGCCAACCAATTCGACCACATTTTCAAAATGATCTCCGATGCGTTCAATATCTCTGACTGTATCCATTAGCATGCTGTGCTCTTCTGATTCAGCTGTCGACATCTCACTTCTTGAAATCAGAATTAAATAATCCGTTATTTTTCGATCTAAATTGTTAATGGCATCCTCAAGTTGCAAAGCAGTGTCCGCATTTTTTTGAGAGAAAGTCATTTGATAATCCCTTGCAGCTTCTAAACCAACAGTTGCAAATTTCCCCATTCGAAGTACTTCTTCTTTTGCTTGCCCTAGGGCAATAGAAGATGATTGTTCAATAAAAATTGGGTCAAGGTGCTTTGCTTTATATTCAATAACTGAATCTTCACCTGGGATTAATTTTGTAACAATCCAGGCTAAGACACCAATTAGAGGTAATTGAATAATTGTGTTTGAAAAGTTAAATGTTCCATGTGCAAAAGCAATAGTCATTTCAGGGTTAAGATTTAATTTTGCTTGTAAAAATTGCATGAAAACCGTAAAAAGTGGTAAGAAAATTAAAAAGATCGTCGTACCAATTAAATTAAAAATAACATGCGTTAAAGCAGCTCTTCTTGCAGCAACAGAAGCTCCAATAGAAGCTAATACAGCTGTAATTGTTGTACCAATATTATCACCAAAAAGAACCGGTAAAGCTGCCTTGATATCTAATAGACCTTGGCCAAAAAGCTCCTGCAAAATTCCGATTGTCGCGCTTGAACTTTGAACAATAACTGTAAAGATTGTACCTACTAAAACACCAAGCAGAGGATTAGAACTCATACTTACAGTTAAATCATGAAAGGCCTCTAAAGATCTCAACGGCTTCATTCCGTCACCCATTAATTCTAAACCAAAGAAAAGTGCACCAAAGCCAAACACAATTTGACCGATGTTATGTATTCTTTTATTTTTAAAGAAGAATAAAAGGATTGCACCTACAGCAATAATAGGTAACGCATAATCAGAGATCTTAATTCCAATAATAAATGCCGTAACAGTGGTTCCTATATTAGCTCCCATAATAACACCAATAGCTTGTCTAAGTGACATAAACCCAGCACTAACTAAACCAACAGTAATAACTGTTGTGCCACTACTTGATTGAATTAATACTGTTACTATAATTCCAGCTAAAACACCCATTAAGGGGTTTGTCGTAAACTTATCCAAAATATCTCTTAGTTTGTCACCAGCGGAGCGTTGCAGACCATCTCCCATATATTTAATTCCAAATAGAAATATCCCAAGTCCACCAATGAATTCAAATATCATCTTCTGGATATCCAGTTCCAAAATTTCCAACTCCTCATTTCGTCTTTTGTCGACAAACATCTACAACCCTTACAATTATTAACGATATTCCGTTTTATTGTAAAGATGTTTTTCTAAAATATTTACAAAAAATTTATAAAAACTTTACAAAAGATCCTTAATTTAAAAATAAACCTTAACTTTGACTTCATTCCTTGTCATATTTCTTTTTCATCTATAAAATATAAGACGTATAAATTATAAGGATGTGTTTCATAACATGAACGTTTTTAAACAGTTATATACTAGCATATACTCACCTAAAACCATATCCACTTTTCGCTTTCAGGGAATAGGAAAAACTATTTTATATGTCTTTATCTTATCGTTACTTAGTACAATTCCGACTGGTTATCACTTTTCCACTGGCTTAAGTGAGGGTATAAAAGGGTTTGATCAAACATTACAAAATGAACTTCCCGACTTTATTATTGAAGATGGTCTTCTTTCAGCTGACACAGAAAAGCCAATAGAAATAAAAGTAGATGATTTTATCATTATTTTAGATGAATCAGGTGCTTTCGGTGTAGAAGAAATTGAGGCAAAACAAAATGCTATTGGTATTTTGAGCGATCGATTTGTATTCTCTGCAAATGGGCAAGCACAATCATACGAATATAGCCTATTGAACATGTCAATAACAAAGCAAGATTTAACGGAAATCACTTCACAGTTTAATCAACTCCTACCTATTGTTTTAACTATATTATTTGTTGTAATGTACTTATTCGGAGAACTTTCGTAAAGTTTATAGAAGTAACTTTTTTAGCATTGCTGGGATTAGCCATCAAAAACAGCTTACAAAGGAAACTTAACTTTAAGCAGGTTTGGGTTATGGCCGCCTACTCAACAACACTTGCAACCGTCTTTTTCTTTATAATGGATAGTCTACAGGTTATTGTACCAAGCGGCTTCATAATCAACTGGTTTGTTCATTTAATTGTTATCTATTTAGTTTTAAAAGAAGTGCCACCTATTAAGAAGAAAATAAAAGAAGCATAAAATAACGCGGATTATCCCGCGTTTTTTTATGTCTTCATTCCTTCATTTCTGCTATCAGGTCTAATCTATTAACTCTATTATTTTTAACATAATATCTAGGTTCAAAACATAGAGTGTATTATAGAATATTTAAAAAACCCTGGGAGGCAATGATGAAGCGATTCTCAACTATTCTTATCGGATTATTTCTTCTGTACATTATCTATTACGACTTCCAAATTGGAACACTTCCAGTTACAAATAAAACATCTACTGTACAAGTAGTAGCCTCTGAGAGTATAGATAAACAGCAAGCGAAAATCCAAAGCTTTGAAATGACAGTAAAACAGGGAGACACCGTATTATCCATTATTGAAAAGCATCATGGAACCCTCCCTGTATCAATTGAACAAATAATCGAAGATTTCGAAACCTTAAATCCTAAAATGGATGCAGAAGCAATTATGATCGGGCAAAAATATACTTTTCCAAATTATAATCAATAGATCATTCTTGTCATTTCCACCCCATCACTGTAAAATGAGGGTTGGTAAGTATAATTACTAGTAAAATAAAATGTAGTCAAGTATCATAAATATTGGATAAGATTATCGAAGGTTTAAACTTATTGTTAAGGAGCGATTTACACGTGAGTGAAATCATACATCGTACGAAAACCAGACCCGTTAAAGTTGGTAATTTAACAATCGGTGGAAATAATGAGGTTGTTATTCAAAGTATGACAACAACGAAAACACATGATGTCGAAGCAACTGTCGCTGAGATTAACCGCCTAGAGGAAGCTGGTTGCCAAGTTGTACGTGTTGCATGTCCAGATGAACGTGCGGCAAATGCAATTGCTGAAATAAAAAAGAGAATTAATATACCACTTGTAGTTGATATTCATTTTGATTATAAACTTGCTCTAAAAGCTATTGAAGGCGGAGCGGATAAAATAAGAATTAACCCGGGAAATATCGGCAGAAAAGAAAAAGTTGAAGCTGTAGTAAAAGCCGCAAAAGAACGTAACATACCAATACGAATTGGTGTAAATGCTGGTTCTCTCGAAAAACGTATCTTAGAGAAATATGGATACCCTACTGCAGATGGTATGGTAGAAAGCGCTCTTCACCATATTAAAATTTTAGAGGATTTAGATTTTCATGACATCATTGTATCGATGAAGGCTTCTGATGTAAATCTTGCTATTGAGGCTTATGATAAAGCTGCAAGAGCATTCGATTATCCATTGCACTTAGGAATTACGGAATCAGGTACATTGTTTGCTGGGACGGTAAAAAGTGCTGCTGGCTTAGGTGCCATCTTAAGTAAAGGAATTGGGAACACAGTACGCGTATCGCTAAGCGCTGATCCTGTAGAAGAAGTTAAAGTTGCTCGAGAGTTATTAAAATCCTTTGGATTAGCAGCGAATGCCGCTACTTTAATTTCTTGCCCAACATGCGGTCGTATCGAAATTGACCTCATTAGCATTGCAAATGAAGTGGAAGAATATATCGCAAAAATCAAGGCTCCAATCAAAGTTGCTGTATTAGGATGTGCCGTTAACGGACCTGGAGAAGCTCGTGAAGCGGATATTGGGATCGCTGGGGCTCGTGGTGAAGGTCTACTCTTCCGTAAAGGAAAAATTGTGCGCAAAGTACCTGAAGAAACTATGGTAGAGGAATTAAAAAAGGAAATTGATAAGATTGCTGAAGAGCACTATGCAAAACAAGAGGCTGAAAAAGCAAAAGCATAACATTTGAAAGGAATCGGTGACCCACCGATTCCTTTTTTTATTAATCATCCTCAGGGAGAATAACCGCTCCTATATTCGCATTGTTTGATAGAGAAGTATCGATATCGTCTTCAAGCGGCTTATCACCATAAAATCGATCTTGAATAGCCATATTGGCACTATACGCATCACTTGCTAAGTCAGTTGATTTTACTCCATTATGAACAGATGCTTTGATCGTTTGCTTCTCTCTCAAATGGAATCCCCCCTAATACAATTTACATAACGAGGGATTGACCTTTTGGCCAATCCCTCTTTCAGTTAGTTTTCTTTTCCTAGAAGAACGGCATAATAAAGATGCCTAAAATAATCGATAAGGCGCCAATTCCAATGGCCCATGCACCGGTTCCAGTAGCACCTCGTCTACGTGCAATAAAGCCGACAATAATACCTGCTGCTCCTAATATGACAGGTAAAATGAACAATGAGATAATGGATAGGGCAAGGGCAAGAAAGCCCATTCCTCTTCCTTCTCCTACAGCTTCCCCTCGATCTGCTTCTGTGTTAACAGTAGCGTTTGTACGACCCATATTGATTGGCTGCAATCTCAGCGGCTGATTCTGTTTCATAATTCTCAAGTTCTCGATCTAGCGGCGTAATCCCCTTATAATCAGGATTGTCAAAACGATCTCGTTCATTGAACTTATTTTCGTCTGCCATTTAGATCCCATCCTTTCTGAATTAAAGGAGCATTAATATTATGAGCAAAGAGAGAAAAACTATAACTGTAAAACTTTTCTGTTCGCTTAAAAATTCATTATGTTACACTTATGTAGTAGGAATCAACGAAGGAGAGAACATGATGTTACGACTAGGAATTGACATTGATGGAACCGTTACAGATCCAAGAACATTTGTCCCGTATTTAAATAAATCATTTAATAAATCTTTAACGTACGAAGATTTAAATCAATATGACTTAACAAAAGTCCTCAATATTACGGAAGAAGAATTTTGGGTTTGGATGGATAAATTTGAACCCATCATTTACAAAGAAGCTCCGCTTGCCCTTCATGCCAAAAACGTCTTAAATGAATGGAAGCATCAGCACGAATTGTTATTTATCAGTGCAAGGAGAAAACATTTGTTGGATATCACGCACAACTGGTTTAATGATCAGGACATTTCTTACCACCATATTGAACTGGTAGGGAGTCATGATAAGCTTGAAGCCGTAAAAAATAATAAGATCTCCATCTTTTTTGAGGACAAGCATGATAATGCCTGTATGATAAGTGAGGAACATCAGATTCCCGTTATTTTGTTTAATACACCTTACAATCAAGATCCGATTCCCAAAGGAGTCATTCGGGTAAATGACTGGCTTGAAGCAAAGAATTGGGTAAATCAATGGTATGATGTGAAAGTTTTATAAAGCGAAAAGCTCTGACACATCGTCAGAGCTTTTTTAATGACATTGCGGACATTTACCATATACTTCAAATTTATGTCCACTTATCTCATAATCATTTAAATTCTCCAAATTTCCCATTGGACAACCTGGCAATTCCTTCGTTTTTCCACACTTCAAACAAATAAAATGATGGTGATGATGTTTACTATCACATGTAAAACGGAAATGTTTTTCCCCGGACAATTCAGTCATTTCAAAAATTCCAAGTTCAGCAAATAAAGATAAATTTCTATAGATAGTATCGAAGCTTAATCCAGGATAATTGTCTTTTAAAGATTCCAAAACATCTTTTGCCGTTAAATACTTATCATAATCTGCAAAAAGTTGAAGCATTTCCTCACGCTTACTTGTATATTTGTATCCTTTGTCTTTCAATAAGTCGAGAGCTTCTTGAACGTTCATGAAACTACTTTCCCCTTTGTCAATTTAGTCCATAAGATTGTCAATATTAAAATAAGCACTGACAAAATAACAATAGTCCCACCTGGTGCTAAGTCTAAATAATAGGCTAGGAATAATCCAATAATAACAGATAATTCGCCAAATAGTACAGAAAAGAAGATTGTTTGCTTAAATCCTTTTGCAATTCGAATGCTCGCTGCAACCGGAAGGGTCATAAGTGAAGATACTAATAAGATGCCTACAATCCTCATAGACCCGCCGATTACAAGGGCAAGCATGAAAATAAAAATAAAATGAATGGATTTCGCATGAATACCAGATGCATTTGCATGCTCCTCGTCAAACGATAGTAAAAAAAGCTCTTTATAAAGAATAAAAACGATACTAATGACTAAAATAGTAATTCCTAGAATAACAAGCATATCTGTTCTACTAACAGCACTTATACTTCCAAATAAATAACTAAATAAATCGGTATTAAAGCCATCTGCTAAAGAAATAAAGATCACACTGATTCCAACACCTGCTGATAATATAATTGGAATGGCTAACTCTTGATAATGTTTATAGACTGTTCTTAGCTTCTCAATAAAAAGTGAGCCTATAACAGAGAAACTCATGCCAAGATAAATAGGATTAAGACCAGCAAAAGTTGAAATTTTCTTTTCAAGCAATAAACTTGCAGCAATTCCTGCCAAAGTAACATGACTTAGTGCATCAGCAATAAGAGACATTCTTCTGACAACTACAAAAACACCTAATAAAGGAGCAATTAAGCCTATGAGCATACCTGATATAAATGCATTTTGTAAAAATTCATATTCAAAAAGACTACTTAACATCTTGTATATCCTCCATTAATGGGAGTGATCATGTGACAACACATGTAGAGAGTGCCCATAAAAGTCAGACATCTCATCGTCCTTTAATAATTCAAATTCCTTTGAGTTTCCATGGAAGTGCAGGTGCTTATTAATACATGCAACATGGGAAACTTTATCTGATATTGTTCCAATATCATGGGTAACTAATATAAGGGTGATACCTAATTCCTTATTTAAGTTAAGAAGCATATCATAAAAATTTTGAACTGTCTTCGCATCAACTCCAACAGTTGGCTCATCTAAAATCAATAATTTTGGATCACTAACAATTGCTCTTGCAATAAAAGCTCTTTGTTGTTGTCCTCCCGACAGCTCTCCGATGTTCCTTTTTGTAAATTCACTTAATCCAACAGCATCAATCGCTTCATACACTCGCTTCCGATCTTGTTGTTTCATAAATTTAAACAATCCGAGTCTTGATGTTAATCCACTGGAAACGACTTCAAAAACCGAAGCAGGGAATCCTGTGTTAAAGCTATTTGCTTTTTGCGAAACAAATCCAATTTCATGCCAGTTTTTGAACTTTTGGATAGATTGACCAAAGAGCTTAATCTCACCTTGTTGGGGTTTCAATAGACCCAATAAACATTTTAATAATGTTGTTTTTCCAGATCCATTTGGACCAACAAGACCAAGAAAGCTTCCTTGTTCAATTGTTAAATTTATATTTTCAAGAACTTTTTGTCGTTCATACGTATAATCTACATGTTTTATTTCTACTATAGGTTGATTCATCTTTCTTCATCCTTTACGATTTAAGAATCGTTCCGATTTAATAAAAATACGTTTAAAAGGTATCTTATTTATAACATGAAAATTGTACAGGATTCTTACTTAAAAGTAAAGGATAATTGCTTGTAAAAAAACAGCACATTTTAGATCAAATCTCCATACATTGTTTCAGAGGAGGTTTGAAAATGATCTTATTTCAAAAAATTATTAATCAAAAGTTAAACAACATTTCTGTTGAGGAACTTATGCAATATGCCAAACAATTTAATATTTCAATAGGTCAATTTTCAAGCAGCCGAAGTAGTGAAAGCAATGAATGGAAAAAATATCAATATCTTTAATGTGAATGAAAGAAAAAAGCTGTTATCGCAAATTGCATCCATTACCTCTCCACAAACGGCACAGCAGGTTAATCAATTATTTCAGAAATTCACTAATTGACCATATACTTAGAAACTAGGAGCATCAAGTTATTTCTAGGAACAGTAAATATTTGTTACTGTTCCTTTTTATTTGCCATAAAAAAGAGAGCAGCACTGATTGCAGCTCCCTCCCTAATTGTTACTGATTTGCTATTTTATCTAGTAGTCCCTCGTCAAATGTTTTTTCTTTTAACATATTGATTTCAAATTGATAAGGAGGCTTCTTGTACTTTTTATCTTCCCCAACGAAAGGAGTTTCTAATATTTTCGGAACATCTATTAAAGAAGGATGATGAACAATTTGACTAAGTGCTTCAAAGCCAATATGTCCAAACCCAATGTTTTCGTGTCGGTCCTTTCTTGCTCCCATTGGATTTTTACTATCATTAATATGAAGAACTTTTATTCGGTCAAGTCCAATTATGGAGTCAAACTCTTTTAACACACCATCAAAATCATTCACAATATCGTAACCAGCGTCATGCGTATGACATGTGTCAAAGCAAACAGATAAATGTTGGTTATGTGTAACACCATCTATAATTTTCGCTAACTCATCAAATGAACGTCCACATTCCGAACCTTTACCAGCCATTGTTTCAAGCGCAATTTGAACTTCTTGGTTTTGTTCAAGAACTTCATTTAAGCCTCAATAATTTTTCTGATTCCTTCATCCGCTCCAGCACCTACATGTGCACCAGGGTGAAGAACAATTTGCTTTGCACCAATTGCATGAGTTCTTTCAATCTCAGATCGTAAGAAATCAACACCTAATTGAAAGGTTGCGGGATTGGTTGTGTTACCAATATTAATAATATAAGGGGCATGTACAATAATTTCTTCGATTCCATGCTCCTTCATATGTTCTTTACCGGCTTCTATATTCAAATCTTCTATTTTTTTACGTCTTGTATTCTGAGGGGCACCAGTGTATACCATAAATGTATTGGCACCGTATGATACAGCTTCTTCACTAGATGTAAGAAGCATCTTTTTCCCGCTCATTGACACATGTGAACCAATTTTCAACATTTACTCTCTCTCCCTATTTTTGTTTTTTGTTTAACCTTCTTTTTCTCTTTTTAATTTGTTCCATTTCTCGGCCCATCTTCTTTTTATAGCCTGGTTTTACCTTTTTAGGTTTTTGAACAATACTTTTCGCTAAAGCATCTACCTCGTCTGTTACTCTTTTTCGATTTTGACGACGTTTTCTGTCATCAATGTCACGCCATTCTTCACCAACAAAATCTTTATTAATAAATTCAATACCTTGCTTTTCAAGCTTGTTTAACGCATCTTCATCAGAAGTCTCATATAATGTGACAGCAATACCTGAACTGCCTGCACGAGCTGTTCTTCCAACTCGATGAATATAAAACTCTAAATCGTTTGTAGGAATTTCATAGTTTAAAACATGACTTATTCCTTTAATGTCAATTCCACGTGCAGCTAAGTCAGTTGCAACAACATATTGGAATTCTAAATCATTAATTTGCTTCATCATTTTTTTCCGATCACGCGGGGATAAATCACCATGTATTCTTCCGACCTTTAAGCCTTTTTCAATGAGTGCATCTGCCAACTCATCCGCATTCTTTTTAGTGTTTGTGAAAACAATGGCTAAAAAAGGATTAAAATTCTTAAGCATATCATGAACAAGTTGCTTCTTATCGCGATGTCTTACTGGAACAAGAATATGTTCAATCTTTGCTGCAGTAGCCTGTTTAGGAGCTACATGTGTAAATTTTGGATTTGCCAAGTATTTTTTCAAAAATGGTTTTAGCTTTTCTGGAATAGTCGCAGAAAAAACTAAAATTTGTAATTGATCAGGCATTTGCCCTGCAACCATATCCACATCTTTTATAAATCCCATATCTAAGATCATATCTGCTTCGTCAACTACAAATGAACGAACCCGATTGATTACTAGTGCGTTTTCTTTTACAAGGTCATTTATTCGCCCTGGTGTACCTACAACGATTTGTGGTTGGGTTTTTAATTTTTCTATTGTTCTTTGTTTATCAGTACCACCTATAAAAAGCTTTGCAGATATATTATCCGATGAAAAAGCAATTAGTTTTCCAACCTCATTGTAAATTTGTGATGCTAATTCTCTTGTCGGAGCCGTTATAACGACTTGTACTTCTTGTCGATCAGTATCAACTTGATTAATTAATGGTAGTAAGTAAGCATGTGTTTTTCCTGTACCAGTTTGTGATTGTCCAATTGCACTTTCACCTCTTAAAATAGAGGGAATTAATCGCTCCTGTATCTCAGTTGGCTCAAAGAATTTTAATTCTTTTGTGATTGCTTCTATAATAAAAGGCTTTAATGAAAAACGCTCAAATTTTGTTTGTTCCATAAGTATCTCTCCTTTTTGATAAAGTTCTTATTTTATACATAAATCGACACTTTATCAGTCCATCATTAGATTATACCTTATTGAATAAAAAACTCAAATTATGTAAAACATTTTTTCATTTTTTTATATAACAGAAACCAATTGACCTTTAAATGCATAGTCTAAAACAGGGTAAAGAACTTTGAAAGGAGGAATTTTTATGTTTCAGCAAAGACCGATGCCTCCTATGAATTCCAGAGGTTACTTCCCACAACAAGGGCAAATTCCGATGGGACGACAAGCAAATCCAGGCTCATTCATGGGCAGAGGACAATTAGGATCGCAAATGGCTGCTAGAGGCGCAGGTGGTGGCGGTGGATTAAAAGGTATTCTTTCGAAAATACTGCCGGGCTCACAAGGTGCAGCTGGAGGAGGGATAAATCCCCAAAGCTTTATTGGTGGTGCAAATGCTGCTTCAAATGCAACTAGAGCCACCGGATCTCTTCAAGGACTGATGAATCCTTCAAACATTTCAGGAATGCTTGGTAATGTGCAACGTGTATTAGGAATGGCACAGCAGGTAACACCAATGGTCCAACAATACGGTCCATTAGTAAAGAATCTTCCGGCTATGGTAAAAATTTATCGTGAGCTAAACAGCAGTAATGATAATGAGTCAAATGATTCCACAAATGAAACAACTCAAGCAGCCACTGTTACAGAACAGTCGAATCAGCCAACAAATCAAAACGTTGGTAAAAAAACATCTAAAAAAGAGTCTCCAAGTATTTCTGAAGAAGTTATCCAATCTACTGAAACCAAAAAGCGTAAACCAATGCCAAGAAGCTCTCAGCCAAAAATGTATATCTAATATTCCTCTTTGTATTCTTTCCTGAATTTCGTTATAATATTAAGAGATTGTGAGATATAAGAGCCGTTTAGCGGCTTTTTTTTCAGTAGAAGCAGGGACAAAGGGTCGATCATTTGTCAGCTCTCTATTTGATCTCTTAAGGAGGCAATATAATGGATATCATTAAAATCGCTCCACGCGGTTATTGTTATGGTGTTGTCGATGCAATGGTTATTGCAAAAAATGCAGCATTAGATAAATCTTTACCTAGACCTATCTACATTTTAGGAATGATTGTTCATAATAAACATGTAACAGATGCCTTTGAAGAGGATGGCATTATTACTTTAGATGGGGAAAACCGCTTAGAAATCTTAGAAAAGGTTGATAAAGGAACGGTTGTATTTACTGCCCACGGGGTATCACCTGAAGTAAGAAAGCTTGCTAAGGAAAAGGGACTTGTTACGATTGATGCCACATGTCCGGATGTTTCTAGAACACATGACCTTATTCGTGAAAAAGAAGCAGAAGGGTACAACGTGATTTATATCGGCAAAAAAGGACACCCTGAGCCAGAAGGTGCTGTCGGGGTGGCACCAGAAATTGTGCATCTTGTCGAATCAGTTGAAGATGTGGAACAACTCATTCTTGAAAATGAAAAACTGGTCGTTACGAATCAAACAACAATGAGTCAATGGGATGTTGCCGACATTATGGAAAAAGTAAAAGAAAAATTTCCGCATGTTGAAATTCATCGTGAAATTTGCTTAGCTACTCAGGTCCGTCAAGAAGCTGTTGCTGAACAAGCAACAGAAGCAGATTTAACAATTGTTGTAGGTGACCCGAAAAGTAATAATTCAAATCGATTAGCACAAGTATCTGAGCAAATTGCCGGCACAAGAGCATACCGAATCTCAGATATAAGTGAGCTTAAACTTGAGTGGTTAAAAGATGTCAAAACTGTTGCAGTAACTGCAGGAGCATCCACTCCAACGCCTATTACAAAGAAGGTTATTCAGTTCTTAGAACAATATAATCCGGACGACGAATCAACATGGAGTTTGGATCATAAAGTTCCATTATCTAAGATACTTCCAAAAGTAAAGGTGAAAAATTCTTAATATAAGAAACAAAATCCCATTCAGAAATGAATGGGATTTTTCTTATTCTATACAAATTTAAATGGATTTGTATCAACCTGAGATCCAAAGACCTTCACATCAAACTTTTCTTTCAAGCATAATTCTCCTAATTTTTTAGAAACTCCATCAATCATCACTTTTTCCACATGATGACCTGGATCTATAACATTTAAATCCATCATCATAGCATCATGTGCAACATGGAAGTAAAGATCTCCAGTAACATAAACATCTGCACCTTTAAATTTTGCCTGTTGGATATATTTATTACCATCCCCACCCAGAACGGCAACTTTTTTAACTTTCACATCTGTTTTTCCAACCATTCTTACACGTTCAACATGCAAAGAGCTTTTAACATGTTCAGCAAACTCCTGAAGTGTTAGTTCTTTGTTTAATTTCCCAATTCGCCCCAGGCCCAAAATTTCTCCCTTTTGTTCTACAGGATAAATATCATAAGCTACTTCTTCATAAGGATGTGATTTCAACATAGCTTGAATGACCTTTTTTTGAATTGACTGAGGGAAAATTGTTTCAATTCTGTGTTCGTCTTCATACTCAAGTTTCCCCTTTTCGCCTATGAATGGATTTGCCTGATCTAGTGGCAAAAAGCTTCCCTCTCCTTTAGCTGAAAAAGAACAGTGACTATAGGCACCGATATGACCAGCTCCTGCACTTCCTAAAGCATCTCTCACCACTTTTTCATGGGTACCTGGTACAAACACTACCAGCTTCTTTAATTGATCCTCATACGTAGGAACAAGCACTTCTAAATTGGTTAATTGCAATGCTTCTGCTAATAAATCATTAACCCCGCCATTAGCTACATCCAAATTAGTATGTGCAGCATACAACGCAATGTCGTGTTTGATACACTTTTCAAGCATTCTTCCATAAGTGGTTTCAGTTGATAGTGTTTTAATTGGTCTAAAAATCGGAGGATGATGAGCAATTATTAAATCAACATTTTGATTGATCGCTTCATCAATAACAGATTCAACTACATCTAAAGTAATCATCACATTTTTGACTTTTTTGTTTAAACTACCAATTTGAAGCCCTATTTTATCTCCTTCAACAGCATATGCTTTTGGAGAGAATGCCTCAAACAATTGAATGACTTCATAGCCATTTGGTATTTTAGTCATATGCTTAGAACCTCCTCTACCAGCTTCATTTGCTTTATTATTTCTTGATATTTCTCATTCTTTTCATATGTATGTCCAGCTTCTTCAAGTTTCGCAATAATGGATTTCCAATGATGATATTCCCCAGTCCATTTTTTTGAAACGTTTCTGATTTCTCCTTAGCTAAAATTGGTCCTAACAGTAATCCTGCTTCATAAGAATAGTGATCATATGGACGCTTCGCTTCACCTTTTTCCGCTACAAGTACTTCATAAAGCTTATCATCTTCCTCTAATATTTCTTCTTCAATAAGCTCCCATCCGTTGTCTACTAACCACTCACGTATATAGTGGGCATGAATATTAGGTTGAAGGATTAAACGAGTTACACCTGTTAATTTTGATTTACCTTCTTCTAAAATCTTTTTAATTAGTGCACCACCCATACCTGCAATGGTAATGCAGTCAACAGACTCACCGTCCTCTATTACTGAAAGTCCATCACCTTGTCTTACAGATATTACATTAGTAAGATTACATTTCATTACCTGATTTTTAGCAGATAAATAAGGACCATCTGTAATTTCCCCGGCAATCGCAGCCTTAGCCTTTCCTTGTAAGATAGAGTAACAAGGTAAATAAGCATGATCCGAGCCTATATCAGCAAAGATCGCATCTTTTGGAACATAAGATGCAACTGTTTCAAGTCTTTTTGATAGTTTTAATTCATTCATAAAGTTAGTCACCACAATTCGTTATTCTACATTTTCTTGGACATCATTAGCTTGTCCAAAAGCTCCTATTTAAAAGTATAAAAAAAGTCCTTCACAGATGCAAAGGACTTCTTTATTTGTAGGTTATTTAATTTGAGATACCCATTCAGCCATTTCGTCCAGCTTTTCATCTGGAACAAGACCAGCAGGCATAATTCCTCTACCTTCTTTAAGTGTTGTTTTAATATCATCTACACTTAGTTTCTCACCAACGCCTACAAGTGCAGGACCAGCTCCGCCCTCATAGTTTTGTCCATGACATGAAATACAATTTTGTTGGTAAATTTCTTCCGGTGTAGCGTTTGCAACATCTTCGGTTTTTGGTTCTTCTTCTCCGCCACTAGCTAGTTCTTCATGATCGCCAATACCTTTAAAAGATAAAAGGAACATAAGGCCGATTCCTAGCACAGCAATTAATAAAAATGGAATAAGTGGATTGCGATTCATCATGTAACCTCCCTTATGTAAATAGTGAGCCTTTTCATCAGAGGCAACATATCATTGCCGTCTAATGATGAGTAGAATTATCGTCTGTCTTACGAGCAGTCCCCTCCGATAATTCTTTTATCTACTTTCATTTAGCTTTGTTATTTTGATGGATGATTTTCTTCTCCATGGGTGGTCGCTGCCCATTGGAATACTTCCGATAATCAACATATAGTCAAAATGAACAATATAGCTACATTTCATAGGGTTCTACTGCCCGGTACTGCTGGATAATCAACATAAGTACAATTTTTATAAACAATCTCTATTTTACTGTAATTTTTGAAATAGGAAAAGACCTATCTTTTAACATCTCCATGTTTTTCACACTTTAGACAAAAAACAGACAATAGTTATATGTAAGCGTAATTCTTTGTTGACATTATATCCAGTAAATACTTTCAAAATATAATACTTAAGATAACGATGAAGAGGTTTATTATACCACTTACAAGCAGATAATAGATTCGAAATAACTTCCCAATTACAACCCAGAGCATACAATTACAAACAACTGTCAGTACAACCCAAAGCTCAGTCCCTTTCACAGCAAAATCTACAATTGTTATGGAACTAACGAATAGTTGCACAAATGTGATCACTAACGGAATTTGAAATGCTGCTTTTTTTCTAATTACGTAAGCGGTAACAAGTCCAGAAGCTAAAACAAATATTCCTGCTGTAACTGTTTGCAAAACAAAAGACAATTCAGTAAAATAGGTGACAAGAAGAGTACAAAGAAGAAGAAAACTAAGAATACCAATTCCAATAAACGCCACATTAGGTCTCTTTGTTTTTTCTACTGGTTGTCCCTTTTCATCATGGGAGCCTTCTGTATAGAGGGCAAGTAAAAAATTACAGTAAGTGTCAGGAAGCAACTTACTTTCTTTCCAATATTTAATCTCGTTAACAATAATGTCTTTCTTTTCTCTATTCATGTAGTCATCCTTAAAAAGTTGTTTCCTTTATTTTAAAAAGGAAAACCGGACTTGTAAATGAAAAATTTAAAGGCATCCTTTTGCAAAAGAAAAAAAGACGGACAATTGTGTCCGCCCCTTATCCTATTCTAAGAAATCCTTTAGACGTTTACTGCGGCTAGGATGACGTAACTTACGAAGCGCTTTTGCTTCTATTTGTCGAATACGCTCGCGTGTTACACCAAATACTTTTCCAACCTCTTCAAGAGTTCTTGTTCTTCCATCATCAAGACCAAAGCGCAGGCGCAATACGTTTTCTTCACGGTCTGTTAATGTATCTAACACATCTTCAAGTTGCTCTTTTAATAATTCATAAGCAGCATGTTCAGAAGGTGAGGTAGCATCCTGATCCTCGATGAAATCTCCTAAATGTGAATCATCTTCTTCACCGATTGGAGTTTCTAATGACACAGGCTCTTGAGCAATCTTCAGAATTTCTCTTACCTTATCAGGAGTTAGTTCCATATCTTCTCCAATTTCTTCTGGAGTTGGTTCTCTACCTAAATCCTGTAATAATTGACGTTGAACACGAATTAATTTATTAATGGTTTCAACCATATGAACCGGAATACGGATTGTTCGGGCTTGGTCTGCAATTGCACGTGTAATCGCTTGACGAATCCACCAAGTAGCATACGTACTAAATTTATAACCTTTTTCATAGTCGAATTTTTCGACAGCCTTCATTAACCCCATATTACCTTCTTGAATTAAATCTAAGAATAACATCCCACGACCAACATAGCGCTTAGCAATACTAACTACTAGACGAAGGTTAGCTTCAGCAAGTCTACGCTTTGCTTCTTCATCGCCTTCCTCAATACGCTTAGCTAAATTAATTTCTTCATTAGCTGATAATAAATCAACACGGCCAATTTCTTTCAGATACATTCTTACAGGGTCATTTATTTTAACTCCAGGCGGAACACTTAAGTCATTTAAATCAAATTCTTCTTCCTTAGCAAGATCTTGAATATTTGGATCAGCATCTTCAACATCTTCACCCGCTTCACCAATTAGTTCAACACCTTGTTCACCAAGAAATTCATAATACTCATCCATTTGGTCTGATTCGATTTCAAAGTTAGACATACGTTCTGCAATTTCTTCATATGTCAAAACTCCACGTTTTTTCCCAATTTCAGTTAACTGATCTTTCACCTGTTCAAAGGTTACTTCTGTCTCATGGGTTTGTTTATCAGCCATAGGATCCCCTCCTTCCAGACTTACCATCGTAAGATAAGCATTTGGATTACTGTTTTTGAAATAGTATTCCTATATATAAGATGACTTGGCTATCATTAACCACATCATCAATTGCTTACTTATTATGATTTTAGAGCTTGTTTTAATTGAATAATTTCCATTGCAATCTGAGCCGCTTCTTTAAATTGCTTGTTTCGTTCAGCTTCATTTTTTTCAATTTCTTTTTCTTTTATCATTAACATTTTTTGATGATTCAACACCTGTTTTATATAATCAGATAACTCCTGTTCAGTTACTTCAGAGTTTAAGGTAATCATCGCAATGTTGGATACGGTATGTTGTAATTCAGGGTTTGGTAATCTAGAAAGAAAAGAACTTACATTTTCTTCATTTCCTTCCTCATAAAAACCATATAAATAAGTGACAATTGCCTTGTGCTCTTCAATATTAAATTGGAGACCAAGCCGATCAAGAACCTTTTCAGCAATATCTTTACTTCTTAGCATATGTCCTATCAACATTCTTTCAGCCGTATGAAATGCTGGTAATAACCGCTTTGATTGAATAGGCACTCTTTTTGGCTGCTGCTGAGACATTTTATTTTGTTGCTGCGGAGGCTGCTGTTTACTTATTTGTTTTTCCTTCTGAAAAGTTTGCTCCTTCAACACATCCATTGACAGGTCAAATTCCGAGGATAATTGTTTTAAGTAAATTTCTTTTTCAACAGCATTCTCAATTCTAGATAGTTCGGTAAGAACAGAATCTATATATTGAAGTCTCTCCCCCTCATTATGAAGATTTTTTCCTCTTCGATAATAAGTCATTTTAAATGTCATGATCGGTACACTTGCCCCTATTACATCATGTTTGAATTTCTCTTCTCCGAACTTTTTGATGTAGTCATCAGGGTCCATACCATCTGGAACCATTGCAACCTTTATGTTACATCCTGCTGCCTTTAATATCTTAGAAGCTCTCATGGTTGCTTCAATTCCGGCAGAATCAGAATCATAACATATTATCACTTCAGATACATTTCTTCGTATGATTTTTGCCTGTTCTTCTGTTAAAGAGGTTCCCATTGTCGCAATTGCCTGTTCCACACCAGCACGTGTTGAAGAAATAACATCGGCAAATCCTTCGAATAGGACAACTTGTTGATTTTTCCGAATATGTAATCTTGCACGGTGAAAATTATAAAGCAGCTTGCTTTTATTAAATATTTTCGTCTCTGGGCTATTTAAGTATTTAGGTTTTTCGTCACCAAGCACTCTTCCTGAAAAAGCAATTGTATTACCATGATGATCCATAATTGGGAACATGATTCGATTCCTAAATCGGTCAAAAAATTCATTGTCAGAGTTATTTTTTTTAACAAGTAACCCTGCTTCCTCCATTAATGAAAGGTCAAACCCTCTTTTTTCTAAAAACTTTGAAATAAAGTCCCAAGAATCTAGAGAATAGCCAATTTCAAACGCATCGATTGTTTCTTTTGTAAATCCTCTATTCAATAAGTAATCTAATGCAGGTTGACCTTCTTTTGTGTTTACTAACAAATGGTGGTAAAATTTCTTTAACAGCTCATGCGCTTCAACCATTTTGTCTGTACTTTTCGAAGCAACTTTCCCTTGATTTTGATCAACTGGCGAAAGAGAAGGCAAATCGATTCCAGCCTTGTCTGCTAAGTGCTGTGCTGCTTCTATGAAAGTATATCCTTCATGTTGCATAAGAAAAGAAAAGACATTCCCTCCAGCACCACATCCAAAGCAATGGAATATTTGCTTATCAGCTGAAACAGAGAACGAAGGTGACTTTTCACCATGAAACGGACATAACCCAAAATAATTCCGTCCTTGTTTCTTCAATTGAACATATTCACTTATCACATCAACAATGTCAGAAGTTCTTTGTATTTTTTCGAGTAATTCCTCGGGAATTCGATTTCCCATGCTAACAACTCCGTATTACAGATATTCGATATTTATTCAAGTTCTCCTGCATGTTTCGACAAAATTTTTTCTAAATTTGTGATAAAATTTAAAGTATCTTCATCTGTAAACTTTTTTGGTCCTTTCGTATATTTGCCTCCTTTTCTTTCCATAGCAGACAAGTATCGAAATTGAAGAGCTGTATCAATATTAGCTTCTGTATATTGTTTTACCCTTGGGGTAATGAAAATAACATCTTTTCTTATTAATAAGCCCGCTAAACCAATGTCTTGCGAAATAACAATGTTGTTTTTATTGACGTGGTTTACTATGTATAAATCAGCTTCTTCTTTACCCGTGTCAACAAAAACCCATTCTCCTCCATAAGTATTACCTGTTGTATGGTTATAAGAAGCAACAAATATGACATGCCATAATTTCCGCTTTAACTGGACAAGCATCAGCATCTACATAAATTTTTTTATTTTTTTCGTCATATTTCTCTATTCTACATCACTCCGAAAATTCCTTCTTATTTCACACCTTTGATAGTTACTATTCGAGAGAACTTTCTAAAATTCCTTTTGTCGAAAATTTTTTTATATAATATCTTGACAGTTTACAATTAATAGTTTATTCCCATATGTCAAGTTCTAAACCTAAAAAAAGTATTTTTTATCACAATTTTTTATTATAATACAAAGGTTCATAAATTTCTATTGTTTTTTTGTCGTAATCAATCGTAAAATATCACCATTTGACAAATGAAACCAAGAACACGAAGGAAAAGGATGACTATTACAGCCACCCCTTGGAATTTATTCCCTTTACCAATCTTTAATTTTGGTTATTCATAAAATTAGCAATAATATTTGCTGTTTCCTCAACCGCCTTATTTGATACATCCACAACCTTACAGCCTATTTTCTCTACCACTTTATCAAAATAATTCAATTCCTCTTTAATGCGATCGATATTTGCGTAAAAGGCCTCATCATTTAAGCCTAATGATTTTAACCTTTCTTTACGGATATTGTTTAATTTCTCCGGCATGATACGTAATCCGATACATTTTTGTGCTGAGACCTTATAAAGCTCTTCAGGTGGCTCTACTTCTGGAACAATCGGTACATTTGCCACTTTGAACCGCTTATGAGCTAAATACTGAGAAAGTGGAGTTTTAGAAGTCCTTGAAACACCTATTAAAACAATATCAGCCTTTAGTATTCCTCTTGGGTCACGGCCATCATCGTATTTAACAGCAAATTCAATAGCCTCAACCTTTTTAAAATAATCATCATCTAACTTCCGTACTCTTCCTGGCTCATATTTTGCAGTTATCCCATAAGAAGTTTCCATCTTATCAATAAGGGGACCAATGATGTCATAATAAACAACACCTTGTCTTGTTGCTTCTTCAATGAGAAATTCTCTTAATTCTGGTACAACTAATGTGAAGCACACAATAGCTTTTTCCTGCTTTGCCAACGAAAGAACCTCAATAATTGTTCCTCTATCCTCAACGTAGGGAATTCTTTTGATTTTCGTATTAGCTGATGCTCCATTAAATTGACTTGCTGCTGCCTTAACTACTAGTTCAGCAGTTTCACCCACAGAGTCCGAAACTACATAAATCAATTGATAACTCATATTCTATTCCCCATTTCAACAGTTAGCTATATTATTCATTAAGAAAGCTAACAAGTATTTTCGTCATATTTGTTTTTGTAATTCTCCCAATAACTTCAAGACCTTGATCTGTATCTTTTACAACTGGTAAACCGTCAATTTGTTTTTCTATGAGAACTTGAGCTACGTCTATAATATAATCTTCAGGCCTACAAACAGTTATATTTGGCATTCGTGTCATGATAATGTTTACCGGGATCGTCGTAAGTTCCTGCTTTCCAATGCTTGTTCGAAGTAAATCCTTTCGAGAAAGAACTCCTATTAAGTGCGATTGTTCATCAACTACAAATAGTGTTCCAACATCTTCTAGGAACATCATACAAATGGCATCATAAACAGAAACATTAACATTTACAACAATTGGAATTGACTGATAGTCTTTAACTTGAAGACCCTTTAGCTCTTCCATAATCAAATGAGTATTTGTTTTACCAGTGAAATAATATCCTACACGTGGTCGTGCCTCTAGATATCCAGCCATTGTCAAAATAGCTAAATCCGGACGAAGGGTAGCTCTCGTTAAGTTCAATTGATCAGCAATTTGTTCACCTGTAATTGGACCATTAGCTTTAACGATTTCAACAATTTGTTCTTGCCTTTTATTTAATTCTATAAGACTCACCGCCTTACTATTAGATATGTATTATTTCATTATGGCTTTTCCAAACATTTTGCAAGGTTGCTCATTTCCGCTAAATCAACCTTATACAACGGTTCAAAGAACCTCTTGATAAGAACAATTTATATAAGATCTTAATTAATATAATAACATTAAACCTCTTGTGTATAACACATTAAAAAATCAGATAAAACTTCAAATGGTTTTATCCATATGTCGATTATATACTATCTACCTATAATGAAAAGATATTGTTTCCGCTTTAATACCTTCGTATCTAAAGAAAAAGGTACTGACAAAGATTAAGTCAGTCCCTTCATATTTGATCATTACTTTACTAAAATGACATTCATTTTTGCAAAGGATTCTATTAATTGAGATAGTTTGACCATTTGAGCCAGACGATTCGCCTTTACATTTTCATCATCTGACATAACCATTGTATGATCAAAATAATCAATAATTACCGGTTTCAATTCTGCTAAAATAACATAATTTTCTCGGATCTTTTCTACCGTTTTAAAGTTGTTTAACTGTTCAACCGCTTGAAGATATGCCTTATAAAGTGATCTTTCATGTTCACTTTCAAATAACTCTTCGTTAATATCTAAGTTATTCCCTTTTTTAGCAATATTCATCACACGAGCCAGTGCTTCAACAGTTTCTTTAAATTCAGGTTCAACCGAAGCCTCTTGAAGAACTTTAGCACGTACAACAAGTGAATTTACTTCAAGTATAGATGATTCTAAAACTGCATCGTTTAAGTCATAACGAATGTTTTCTTCAGCTAAACGATATTTTAATCTTAGTCTAAAGAATGATTGTAATTCTTCTTTTGCTTCAGTAGAACCTTTATCACCATAAAAAGATAGTGCAAGCTCAAATAACTCCGGCAAAGCAATTGTCCATTGCTTCGATAAAAGAATTTGAATAATTCCGCTTGCCTGCCTTCTTAAAGCATATGGGTCCTGTGACCCGGTTGGGATTTTGCCAATGGAGAAAAATCCAACAATTGTGTCTAATTTGTCTGCTAATGCAACAATTGCCCCAACATTTGAAGCAGGTGCTGCATCCTCAGCGTGCCTCGGCATATAGTGTTCGTTAATAGCTCTAGATACTTCTTCCGTTTCACCACTTAGTCTCGCATACTTTTCACCAATTTTCCCTTGAAGCTCAGGGAACTCATATACCATATGTGTAACCAAGTCAAACTTACAAATAGACGCAGCTCTTTCCACGTCTTGCTTTTCATTAGAAGGTACTTGAAGTAGGTCTGCTAATTTGCCAGAAAGGCTAACAATTCGTTTCACCTTTTCTCCTAAAGTTCCTAACTCCTCATGGAAAACAATTTTATCAAGTTTTTTTACGGCATCCCCAATATTGAGCTTCTGATCTTCTTTATAGAAGAAATTTGCATCAGAAAGGCGCGCACGTAACACTTTTTCATTACCTCTTGCAACATTTTCAAGATGGTTTTGATCACCATTTCTTACCGTAATAAAATAAGGCTGTAATTCTCCGGCTTGGCTTCTTACCGGGAAATAACGCTGATGCTCCTTCATCGTTGTAACCAACACTTCATCTGGTAAAGATAAATATTCTTGTTCAAACTTACCAAACAAAGCGGTTGGGTATTCAACAAGATTGTTTACTTCCTCTAACAGGTCCTCATCAACCGGGATGACCCAGTTATGTTCTTGTTCGAGATCTGACAACTGTTGACTTATCGCTTCTTTTCTTTTTACAGGATTTGCAATGACGAATTGTTCCAGTAATACCGTTTCATACAATGAAGGCATCGCAATTTCAACTTTCTCTCCTAAAAAACGATGACCATATGTATATGAATCTGTTTTTACCCCAGTAATTTCAAAAGGAATCACTTCTTGTCCAAATAAGGCTACAAGCCATTTAATTGGTCGGATATATCGTAATTCCTGGCTTCCCCAACGCATGTTTTTTGGGAATGTTAATCCCGTTATTAATTGTTTAGCCTCTGTTAGTAATGTTTTTGCTTCTATTCCTTTTGTAAATTTTTGAACATGAGCATATTCAACGCCATTAATTTCCTTAAAGTAGATATCTTCAACAGAAGCACCTTGTCCTTTTGTAAAGCCTATTGCAGCTTTTGACCAGTTGCCATTCTCATCAAGAGCAATCTTTTTAGCAGGTCCTTTTGCTTCTTCTTCAATATCTGGCTGTTTTTCTAGCACATCTTTTACAAATACAGCTATACGACGTGGAGAGGAATATGTTCTCACTTCGCCATGTGATAATTGTTTTTCATCAAGCCATTTTGTTAATTTGTCTGCAAATTGATTCATTGCATCTGTCACATAATGTGCAGGCACTTCTTCTAAACCAATCTCTAATAATAAATCTTTCTTACTCATGATTTGCTCCTCCTTCCTGTTGTAACATAGGGAAGCCTAATTTTTCTCGCTCTTCATAAAATGTTTTTGCGACTTTTCTAGCTAAGTTTCTTACACGACCGATATAGCCTGTTCGCTCAGTAACAGAGATTGCTCCTTTTGCATCTAAAAGATTAAATGTATGAGAGCATTTTAAAACATAATCATATGCAGGATGGACAAGGCCCTCATCCATCTGTCTCATCGCTTCTTTTTCATAGGTAGAGAACAGATGAAAAAGCATATCCGTATCAGATGTTTCAAAGGTATATTTTGAATGCTCATACTCAGGCATTAAAAAGATATCGCGCACTGTGTATCCATCAGTCCACTCTAAGTCAAATACATTTTCTTTATCTTGAATATAAGATGCAAGCCTTTCAATACCATACGTAATTTCAGCTGAAACTGGCTTACATTCTAACCCGCCAACTTGCTGAAAATAAGTAAATTGAGTGATTTCCATTCCATCTAACCATACTTCCCAACCTAAACCAGCACATCCTAGTGAAGGGTTTTCCCAGTTATCCTCAACAAAGCGAATATCATGCTCTAATGGGTTAATTCCTAATGCACGTAATGAATCAAGGTAAAGCTCTTGAATATTGTCTGGTGAAGGCTTCATTATCACTTGAAATTGATGGTGTTGATAAAGTCTATTAGGGTTTTCCCCATAACGTCCATCAGCAGGTCTTCTAGATGGTTCAACATAAGCCACCTTCCATGGTTCTGGTCCAATACTTCTTAAGAACGTATAAGGACTCATAGTACCTGCACCTTTCTCAGTATCATATGCTTGCATAAGCACACAGCCTTGATCAGACCAATGCTTTTGCAATGTTAGAATCATATTTTGAATATTCATCTTCATAAACCTCCATTATTTTTTAAAAACAAGTTTTTGCTTTAGGGTTTACACGGCCTGGCTTATGTGATGTTTTTATTAAATACCCAGAAGTACACCAGTTTTGGCAACACTCTTTAAAATTTAAAAAGCTCCCGTCCCTATGTCAAACTAATGACATAGGGACGGGAGCTAAAGCCCGCGGTTCCACCCTAATTGCTTATATGTATAAGCCACTTTAAATTAGTATGCTCCAGAATGCCTTTCATTACGGGTCAATCCTTAGCTTTCACCATCCTAAGGTCGCTATCATTGATGTATCGTAATTACTTCTTTCCTTCAACGCAACAATTGTTAAATTATATTTGCATCTTAATTGAAAATTGTTCTAATGTCAACAACGTGCTTCTATAACTTTCCCTTTAAAGAATCCATTTGATCTAAAAAACGCTTTGATTTAATTGTTAGACCTGTATATTCCTGATAATAGGAGTTGATGACCATTTTTAATTCATTCTTCGTCTCCTGTTTAACAGAAATATTTCCTAATCGGTTTAAATCAAAATAATAAAAAAGACGGAGGAGCTTTACTGTCATCGGTGATATCTGTAATCGATAAGGATCATTTTCAAAACATCGATGACATAGAAAACCTCCCTCACGTATGGAAAAATGAAATGTTCCATCTTTTTGACCACAATTAGCACAAGCATTAAGCTGCGGCTGCAACCCTAACACTGGTAACATCTTCATTTCAAAAATATGAATCAGAATATCCGGGTCTACATCTTCATCTAGATATTGAAGGGTTTGTTTTAATAATTCAAACAAAAAAGGGTTTCTGTCTAGATTATCAGTACTTTTGTCTAGTAACTCAGCTAGGTATGAAGCATATGCTGTTAAAAAAATATCTTCTCGAATACTTCTAAATGACAAAATTGTTTCTCCCTGCTGCAAACCACCTAACCCACTGGACTTTTGAAACAAAAACGTCCCATACGTAAAAAGTTGGGTAATTGACGTAAGACGACTATTAGGTTTCTTAGCGCCCCTTGCCATAACCCCAACTTTTCCAAGTTCTCTTGTATATAATGTTATTATTTTGTTTGTTTCACCGTAATCGGTAGATCGTATAACAATTCCTTCACATTTTTGAAGCAAATTTCCCCTCACCTTTCAAAGGTTCAGGCAAGATCAGGAAATTGGAAAATCTAGTTCAGCTAGTTCATCATCTTGAGAATCGGGTCCTTCATCATTCTCCTTTTCTAACTCTTTAAAAAGAAGATACGTATCAATACTACCTGTTTGCGAAAAAACCTTCCAGGTAAAATCCAACATATAAACCCCACCTTTCAGTTGTTAAGACTAGCAAGCAATAAATCCAATTTCTTTATAGTTATCTTGACCTTATTTTCTTCATTTCATGTTAAACAATTTTTACTAATGCTTTTCATGAATACGATTATTTTTTTGTTATTGTTTCATCCTAAACGGTTTAGTATTCATCTTCTCTAAATCCATAATCACGAAGCTGTGAAGATTTGTTTCGCCAATCTTTTTGCACTTTTACCCAAAGCTCTAAAAACACTTTAGATCCTAACAATGCTTCAATATCGACTCGTGCTCTTTGACCAACTTCTTTTAGCATGCTCCCACGTTTACCAATTACAATACCTTTTTGCGAATCACGCTCGACAATTATCGTTGCACCAACATATATTGCAGCATTGTTTTCACGGCGCTCAAGTGTATCCATTACTACTGCAATAGAATGTGGAATTTCTTCCCTTGTTAAATGTAAAACCTTTTCTCGAATTAGCTCTGTAATAATAAATCGTTCCGGGTGATCTGTCACTTGATCTTCCGGGTAGTATTGCGGCCCTTCCGGTAGGACAGCCTCGATCTGTTGCAGTAACGTATCAATATTGTTTCCCTGCAGTGCTGAAATGGGAACAATTTCTTTAAAAGGATATAACTCTTTATATTGTTCAATGAGAGGCAGCAGTTGATCAGGGTGGATTTGATCTATTTTGTTAATAATTAGAAAAACAGGTGTGTTTGTTTGCTTTAACTTCTCAATGATGAATTCATCACCACGTCCATACCCTTCTTCTGCATTAATCATAAATAAAATTAAATCAACCTCTTTTAACGTGTTTTGTGCTACTTTCATCATAAAATCGCCAAGCTTATGTTTTGGCTTATGAATTCCTGGGGTGTCAATAAAAATTGTTTGAGAATGATTCGTTGTATAAACCCCTTGAATTTTGTTACGAGTTGTTTGCGGCTTATCACTCATAATAGCAATTTTCTGACCAATCACCCTGTTGATAAAAGTAGATTTTCCTACGTTTGGTCTTCCTATTATTGATACAAATCCTGATTTGAAAGATTGATTATGATTCATGTAAATCCTCCGCTGAAAAAGCTCCTGGTAGTAATTCACTAACTGTAAGTTCTGAAACATCACCTTGGAGGTTCGTTAATACAACCTTCATATCTTTTGGACAAAGCTCAGCAATAACTTGACGACAAGCACCACAAGGTGGAACAGGTCTAACAGTATCTGCTACAACGGCTATAGCTGTATATTCTTTGTCACCTTCTGAATATGCTTTGAATATTGCTGTTCTCTCAGCACAATTACACATGCTGTAAGCAGCATTTTCAATATTACAGCCTTTATAAACTGTTCCATCCTTTGTTAATAAAGCTGCACCTACTTTAAACTTTGAGTAGGGAGTATAAGCCATTTCCCTTGCTGCTTTCGCTTCTTCGATGAGTTGTTCAATGTTCACTAAATCTTTCTTCCTTTCTCTAAGAGAATGACTAATTCTCTCTTTTATTTTACCTAATTTCCGGTTAAATTTCACGCCTAATTCAAACTTTGTAATTTAATTGTAAGAATTTTCGGACAGTGTATTTAATACACTAAAAGGTTTGTCTTTAAAGATAACAATCTTTTTTCAGTATAAGAAGCCTGATTTAAAAAATGGTAAGCTATCTCGCTTTGACAGCTCCTAGCTATAAAAATAATTTAAGATGACTCCAAATAATAATTACACCAATTATAACCGAAAGAAACGCATATACCAAAACCGCTCCAGCCGCAGCATCTTTTGCTGCTTTTGCAAGCGGGTGATAATCTGGTGTAATTAAATCAACTACATGCTCTAAAGCGGTATTGATCAATTCTAACGAAAGCATACCACCGAGCAAAAACAAGAGAAGGACCCATTCAAATGTTGTAAACCCAAGAATCATTCCCACTATCAGCATGATGAAGGAGATCGAAACATGGATTTGAAAATTCCTCTCGGATTTAAAGGTTTGAGTAATACCGGACCAGGCATATATAAAGCTTTTAAAAAAACGCTTCCATTCAGATAGTTTCGGATCTTTTAAGTCCATATTGATTTAAAATATCCTTTTGTTTAGTAAACATCTCTTTTTCATCAGCTTCTGTCATATGATCATAACCTAAAAGATGAAGAAAACCATGTACGGCTAAAAACCCCAGCTCCCTCATAAATGAATGACCATAATCCTGAGCCTGTTCTTTGGCACGGGGAATCGATATAATGATATCTCCAAGCATTCTAGGTTGATCTATGCCAACAATTTCAACCTCGCCTTCTCCCATCTCTTCTAAAGCAAATGAAATAACATCTGTAGGTTGATCTTTGTCTCGATATTCCCGGTTTACTTCTTGTATACGTTCATTTGTAACGAATGTGACTGAGATCTCAGCACCTTCTGTTATCCCTTCTTGTTCAGCAGCAAACTGCAAGAGTTCTTCAACTGTATGTATTTCCTTTTCAGTTAATTCATTTGTTTCATCATGACTATCGATAGATAATCTCATTCTTTCTTCACCTTCTGTTTTTTTGTTAGTTCAGGGTACTCAATTCTAGAATGGAAAATTCCTTTTAATGACTCACAAAAAGACTTCGCAATAATATCCAGTTCCTTTAATGTTATATCACATTCATCTAACTGATTATCTTGTAATCGATCAGAAATTATTGACCTGACCAACTTTTCAATCTTTTCAGGAGTAGGGTTTGACATAGAGCGTACTGCAGCTTCTACACTATCCGCAATTGAGATAATTGCAATTTCTTTTGTTTGTGGCTTTGGACCAGGGTAACGGAACTCCTCCTCATAGATGGAGTCATTCGTTTGCTTAGCCTGATGATAAAAATACTTTAAAAGTGTTGTCCCATGGTGCTGTTCAGCTATGTCAACAAATTCCTTTGGCATTTTATGCTTTCTTAACATTTCCACGCCATCTGTAACATGGGAAATGATGATATTTTTACTAAGTTGTGCAGATAACTTATTATGTGGATTTTCAATATTCATCTGATTTTCAATAAAATACTGTGGACGTTTTGTTTTTCCAATATCATGATAATAAGCAGCCACCCTTGCAAGGAGTCCATTTGCACCAATAGCTTCACAAGCAGATTCTGATAAATTAGCAACCATAACACTATGATGATATGTTCCAGGAGTCTCCGTTAAAATTTTCCTTAGTAAGGGGTGATTAGGATTGGCCAACTCAATTAGCTTCATCGTTGATAGTATGCCAAAACCTGTTTCAAAAAATGGCATAAAACCTATCGTCAATACCGAAGACACAAGACCTGACGCACATGCCATTACAAAATACGAGGATATTTCCATATTAGAATATCCACCATTACGAATAAGCATAATGGCTGTAAGAGCTAGCACATTGATTCCAGCAACAAATAAACCTGCCTGTAAGATTTTTGAGCGCAGGTTATGTTCACCTAAAAACAACACCCCTGCAAGACAGCCAAAAAGATAATAAATTCCGATAGAAAAGTTGAAATTGCCTGTTATTCCTTCATTAAATATAACACTTCCACAAACAGCAAAGATCATACTAGTTAAAATGGCTAATCGTTCATTTAATAATAATTTAACCAACATCACTCCCATTGCAACCGGAACGATATAACCAATATGTGTATAATCAATCTTTTGAAATAAGCTGACAATTTTCATTAATAAGATCGTAATAGCAAAGATTAAACAATATAATAACAAAGAATTATTTTTTCTTGAGATCGGACTGTCTTTCTTTTCAAAAAAATAAACAACCGCAGCCAAAATTAGGAGAATAAATAAACCAAGTCCCAAAAATGGTTTAAAAGATTGATGATCATCTAATAAACCAACAAGGCCAAGTTTTCGATAAACTTCACGGTTAATGAGTTCATCTTCTTCCACTAAAATTTGTCCTTGTTTAATTTGCGCCGTTTTCACGCTATCTTTTGCAAGTTGTCTTTGTTCTTCAGTTGCTTTTAAGTCAAACACAAAATTTGGCGTAATCGCAAATCTGGCAAGAATTGTAGCTGATTGCGAAACCTCAGGTCGCAACGATGTATATTGGAGCTCATCCTCAACCTGCTTTTTTGCTTCTGTTAATTGAACAATAGGAATTTCTTTGCTCATTATATTATTCACAGCTGTTACAACAGCATCTTTTGCTAACTCAAGTTCATCTTCAGATGTTTCAACTAATGATACAAATGTGTTAGCAGGAATTTTCTTGTTAATCGATTCTGTTAATTTACCTCTGATTTTCTCAACTTTTTCATTTGACGTTGTAGTTGAAGCACCCTCTTCATTGCCTTTTTCTTCTTCTTTTCTAACTTCTATTACAGTGTCAAAGATAGACGAAACAAGATCTACTTGCTTTTCTGAGATTTCCTTTTTTAAAACATACTGATCCTCTACTGAATCATATGCTTCCTGTTGTTTTCTTTCTGTCTCAACTTTATCTTCCACCGTTGTAGGAGCATAGATTGTCTGATCTGAAACAGTAAAGAGCTCAATATCCAGCGTTTCGAGAACTTTACATTACTATACAGAGCTACAAATAAGATAACGGCTAATATGCTGTATAAAAAAATATGTAGAAACTTGTAACTATTTAACTTATCTACCACTTTGTTCGTTCTTTTATTTTCCTTTGAATTGGCATTTTTTTCTTCATGATTGGCACCACCCTCTAACAACCTTCCAAAAGAAAAGCCGCTATAAACAATTCTATACTACCATTATTCATTTTTATCGAAAAATGTTCAACTGTTAAGACAAAATATGACAAAAAAAGAACAAAAGTGCAAGCACTTTCATAAACGATACCTTAAAAAGGTTTTTCACGAAAGTGCCTTAAGAATTACTGTTTAATAATCTTCAATTAGAATGAATAAACAAATCCTAGTAAAAGAAAATGACCCGATTAAGGGTGCTCGGGTCATTTTTCTTATTTTGAATTTTCATCATATGCCGAGATAATTTTAGCTACAAGTGGATGTCGAACAACGTCTGACTGCTCAAGAATCACAAATGATAATCCACTAACATTTGTGAGAATATCTTTCGCGGTAGCCAAGCCTGATTTGACTCCTTTTGGAAGGTCCACTTGAGTAATATCACCAGTTATAACCATTTTGGAGCCAAATCCCAGTCTTGTTAGGAACATTTTCATTTGCTCTGGCGTAGTGTTCTGTGCTTCGTCTAAAATTACGAAAGCATCATCCAATGTTCTACCTCTCATATATGCAAGGGTGCAATTTCTATTGTCCCACGCTCAATCAGCCTTTGGGTATGCTCCATTCCCAATACATCATGAAGAGCATCATATAATGGTCTTAAATAAGGATCAACTTTTTCCTTTAAGTCACCCGGTAGGAATCCTAAACTTTCTCCGGCTTCCACAGCTGGTCGTGTTAAAATTATGCGTTTAACAGAGCCAAGTTTTAATGCATTAACGGCCATTACTACAGCTAGATACGTTTTTCCTGTTCCTGCAGGGCCAATTCCAAACACTAAATCCTTTTTTTGAATAGCAGAAATATATTGACGCTGACCTAAGGTTTTTACGCGTATAGACTTTCCTTTAGCCGTTTTTCCAATTTCCTGCATATAAAGATTTTCCAGCTGATCTAACTTTTGTTCTTTCGCCATATTAATGGCATAAATAATGTCTCTTTCACTTATGTTAATACCTTTTCTAATAATGAGAAGCAGTGATTTAAGAAGTTCATCGACGAGTTTTACATTCTCCGCACTTCCTGAAACATAAACTCCTTCTCCTCTTGTTACAATCGAAACATTTAAACCTTCTTCGATTCGTTTTAAGTGAAGATCATGGTTACCAAATAGAGCAATTGCTTCGTTTGGATTTTCTACTTGTTGATTCATTGTCACTAATTCTTCTGGCATTCTTTAATCTCCCTGAACAATTGGTGTGGTTTTTACAATATTTTCTATCGCTTGATAAAGAACAGTCAACTTAACTTTACCATTCTCATTCGATTGGTGCAAAACTTTTTCACCTATGACCTTTTCTTCTTCATCTAATTTGTCTTCAATATCTTTACGTCCTCTATCTAATGCAGCTTCTTTTGCTTGTTCAATACTATATTCTCTTTTTATCTGTTCCTTTTCACGATATGTTTCATTCACATAGGCAATAGGAAGTGTAAACTTTAAAAATTTAACATGATAAACATCATCTTCAACTTCAAAAGATTCAAATTTACTAGCTCCAAATCCCCATATTGGTATTCTAAAGGAACCCAATTGAAGATAATGTTTAACTTTAGCTTCCCCAGTTAACACATCAAAAGTCGTTTTTAATGGAATTGTTATTGAAGATTTATACCAAGTTTCCCCGAATATCTCAGCCTTAGCAGCAACTTTCTTCTGTTCATCTTCTTTACCAATCAAACCGGATACCAATACCTGTCCCTTTGAAACATGTTCATTTAAGGTTGTTAGCGGTTGACCTTGTTCAACGAACATCTTTTTAATAACAGCTTCCTTCTGTGCCACAATATGTCTTGGACTTACTAACTCTTCTTCCTCAGGCTGATTTTTTTCTACAACTTTTAGATGATAGGTTGTACCTGTTAACTCTACTCCAACCCATGTGATTTGTTGTATATTATCTGTTAAAGTCTTTTGAATATCATCTGGATTTTCAACCAAGAATTGGAACTTTCCGGTTTTTACTCCGATACTAGATAATTCTTTTTTTATTAAGTGTTCTGTTTCAGGTGACGCACCTTCGACCTTTATTCCCCAAATCATATTGGATAAAACAAAAATGACCAGTAAAAATGCAAGTAATCCTAAAACGAAACCATTATTTCTCCATGACTTTTTAACGAAAAAAGGAAAGCCTAGCCTCTTTTCAAACCTACATTTACATTCATTTTTCTTTACAACAGCTCGTAAAGCATGTACATCTTGAAGGCGTATAAAAAAACTTAAACTTTCTGACTCATATCGTTTAACATTCCACACCACAATATTGTTTCGGATACAATCGTTTAAAAACCGCTCTGTACCTCTTCCACTAATACTCACTTTAACTACACCAAACAAATAACTCGTCCATTGATTCTTCATACTCATCCCCCTGTTTAAGAAACACATCAATAAAAAAGAGATATATACTTGTCTGCCGTGTTGCTGAAACACAGCAGACAACTAGACAATTTCACCCAAATATTCCTTATGATTACATGAAGTTCTTTACAATTACGAACGATAGGAGTATAAACATTTAAGACTCATCAAGGTATAAAACTTGGTTTATTTTACCTTCTAATAAAATTTCTTCCGGAAGAATAGTTTTTATGACAAAGGCTTCACCTTTAATTAAAAGCTGACCCTGCTTTAGTAATAGGCGGAGCTCAGTATCAGTAAATGTAAGGAGTCCTCGATGATTCTCTATGTAAATATGTAGCTGTCCAACCATCGTAATTCTAGGAAGATCCATCATGACATCCGGCGGGAGTTCAATGTTATTTGTTATCCATCTCGTTAATTGCTGGCGCCATTTTTTTGCCATAAAAAAAGACCCCCTTTCATCTCATATGTATGAGAGAAACCGGAGTCTTATAACACGTTTATTTGTTAAGTTACAATCATCTTTTATTTTGGGTATAATGTGGATTTTTCGAACGAGGTGCCCCAAGAATTTCACTCCAGATAACACCTTGAGCAGCACTTTGTTGATCAACAATAAGCTGATTACGATTTACGTTTCGGTTAACTTTTGGTAACTTCTCCTCTTTTACAGCTTGAGGTTTACCAAGACGCTCTTTTACAGTATTTACCCTATCATCTTTAACAGGATTGCGTTTCATCTTCTCATAAGCCTCTTGTACGGTTTGAAGAGGTGGCCTGCTTTCTTCTCTTGGTTTTGTTTCTACAGTTGTCATAACCGGTTTCGGGACAGGCCTCGGATTTGGTCTAGAGCTAGTCCTTGGATTCGGTCTTGGATTTGACCTTGGACTAGGCCTAGAATCTTGCCTGGTATCCTGCGGAGAAACCGTTTGTTTAGTTGGTTGTTTTTGATTCGTTTCATCTTCTTTTGTCTTAGAAGTGAAAACGCGAGAGAAAAGCCATGCTAAAGCCGCCCAGACAAGAGGATTTGTGAAAATTTCTGTTATATCCACTCTTTACTCCCTCCTTTTTAATGAGGAATAGGGATTGAGTACTCAATCCCTTTTATTGATAACACGTCTTAGTATTGATCTGAATCATTATGATCTTTATTTGTTTTTCCAATTGAATCTCTCATGTCTGTATCTGCGGATATATTTTTAATATTCATATAATCCATAACACCAATATTACCTGAACGAAGAGCCTCAGACATAGCTAGCGGAACTTTCGCTTCTGCTTCCACAACCTTAGCTTTCATTTCCTGAACACGTGCAAGCATTTCTTGTTCTTGTGCAACAGCCATTGCTCTTCGCTCTTCTGCCTTTGCCTGAGCAATCTTTTTATCTGCTTCTGCTTGCTCTGTTTGTAATTCTGCACCAATGTTTTTACCGATATCAACATCCGCGATATCAATCGAGAGGATTTCAAAGGCTGTACCTGAGTCAAGTCCTTTTCCTAAAACAGTTTGAGAAATCAAATCAGGGTTTTCAAGTACTTTCTTGTGATTATCTGATGAACCAATTGTACTTACAATACCTTCACCAACACGGGCGATAATCGTGTCTTCACCAGCACCACCGACAAGTCGTTCAATATTTGCTCTAACAGTGATTCTAGCTTTAGCTTTTACTTCAATACCATCCATCGCAACACCAGCAATAAACGGTGTTTCAATAACTTTTGGGTTTACACTCATTTGTACAGCTTCTAGTACATCACGACCGGCTAGATCGATTGCAGCACAGCGTTCAAAAGTTAATTCGATGTTTGCACGTTCTGCGGCAATTAAAGCATTAACAACTCGGTCAACATTACCACCTGCTAAATAGTGGCTTTCTAGTTGGTTAGTTGTCACATCAAGACCTGCTTTATGTGCTTTGATCAATGGGTTGACAACTCTACTAGGAATGACACGACGTAACCTCATTCCGATTAGCGTAAAAATACTTATCCTTACACCAGCTGCTAAGGCAGAAATCCATAGGGCAATCGGTACAAATGTAAAGAAAACACCTAAAACGATTAGCCCCAATATGATAAGTCCAATTAATAAGATTGCAGAAGCATCCATTATGTTATTCCTCCTAATGTTCTTTCTTTATAGTTCTCTCACAACAATACGTGAGCCTTCTACTTTTACTACTTTTACCTTATTTCCTTTTGTAATAAATCCGCCTTCTGTCACTACATCAAGGCGTTCATCACTAATAATAGCTGTCCCTGACGGCCTTAAAGTGGTTAACGCTACTCCTTCAGCACCAACTAATTCAGCTCTAGATACATTGGATACATAACCACTTTCGGTATTTGTTGAATCACGCAAAATTAACTTTTTAAATATATTCATACGCTTTCCAAACACCTTTACTAATAGGATAGATGCTGTTATTGAAACAGCAAAGGAAATCAAAAGAGATATTGTCATGTGCACAAAATCACCTGAAGCTACATACAGGCTAGTGATAATGCTAACAAATCCTACTATTCCCAATATACCTCCTGGGACAAAAAACTCGGCTATTATAAAGATAATCCCAAGAATAAATAGGATAATGGATTCCATTCCAGCTAATCCCGCTACTAAGTGACCATAAAAGAATAAGAAGTGCTGCAAGTCCCATACTTCCCGGAACACCAAAACCAGGTGAATAAAGCTCCACAACCAACCCTAGACTTCCTATTGAAAGTAGAATTGGAACAACAACCGGATTCGTCAGAAACCTTGCAACTTTCTCAGCAAAGCTTTCTTCAGCTACAATCTCCACGGCATTATTATAACCTAATTGTTTTAGTAGATCATCTCGATCCATAGCCGTTCCTTCTGAATAACCAACTTCGAGTGCTTGTTTTGTCTCTAAAGTTAGCAAATCACCTTTACCGGCTCCGTATTCAGGAATATCTACATCTTTATCAGCCATTGCCAGCGCATATTTTGGATCACGACCATTACGTTCTGCTGACTCTCTCATTTCGGATAACCATAAAGACTGAGCTTTATCATCTGCTGCATTCCCATCACCTGTGATAATAGCCGCTGATCCCATTTGACTGCCTGGTGCCATGTATATTTGATTTGCATTAAGAGCAATATAGGCACCTGCAGAGATTGCTCTTCTATTAATATAAGCAGTAATCGGGATCTCACTTGAACGAAGAGTATCAGCTATTTCCATAGGCCCATCAACAAGCCCTCCAAGTGTATCAATCTCTAAAATAATGTGATCAACTTTTTGAGACTGTGCATCGGATACGGTTCTTTTAATATATTGCGATAAACCTTTTTCAACCGTTTCTTCAACAGGAATAATATAAACCTTTTCATTTGATTCTGCACTAATAATAGAAGTAAAACCTTGATAAATACTTAATATAAAAGCGAAGACAATCAAGAAAAGAAAAAACCTTTTTCTCACTTTACACCCCCTTTCTATATCCTATTAGTAATACGGTTATACAAATGAATTAGTTTCAAATTTTTTTGTGAAAGATGATTATATTATAAACATCTTTATTCTTTGCTATTTTTTTATTGTCATGTAATGATTTTTATTATGTAATAAAATAAAAGACATCTTGCAGAGCAAGATGTCTTTTTGTCATTTATGATAGTTGTTGTTGCACAAGCTTGTTAACAAGACTTCCGTCTGCTTTACCTTTTACTTTGGGCATAAGTGCTCCCATGACTTTCCCCATATCGGCTTTAGAAGTAGCATTTACCTCAGAAATTGTTTGCTTAACAATTTCTGCAACTTCTTCTTCGGAAAGCTGCTCAGGCATATAATTGACCAGTACATCAATCTCTGCTTGTGTTTTTTCAACTAAGTCCAAACGATCAGCATTTTTGAATTCCTGGAGGGAGTCTTTACGTTGTTTTAATTCGCGAGAAAGAACCGTCAATTCTTCTTCAGCAGACAATTCATTATTGCCAAGCTTTATCGCTTCATTTTGTAAAGCAGCTTTGACCATACGAATGACAACTAATTTTTCTTTTTCCTTGTTTTTCATCGCTTGTTTCATATCTTGATTCAAATGATCAAGAAGACTCATACGTACACCCTCTTTTAGAATTTGCGCTTTCTAGCTGCTTCAGACTTTTTCTTACGCTTTACGCTAGGCTTTTCATAGAATTCGCGCTTTCTTGCTTCTTGTATTGTACCACTTTTTGATACAGTACGTTTGAAACGACGAAGAGCATCTTCAAGCGACTCGTTTTTACGAACGACCGTTTTTGACATTCTCTTTCCCTCCCTCCGAATACAACCAATCGACTACTTGTAAATAAAACATGCCTATAGATAAACATGTACTTTGATATTATAATATAATGACTATAACAGGTCAACTCATATAATAAATTCTTATTCTTTTATTAAAAACCTTTATCTTAAGCTTATCTTATGAACGTACCTGTCATTTGTTTGTACAAATGCTCAAAAAGGAATAAATTGGTTGTTATTATTTGTTTTCAATTTTTAATAATCAGATGTAGATACTTCACCTTTAACGATTGCAACACCGGAACTTGCTCCAATACGAGTAGCTCCTGCAGCAATTAATGCCTCTGCACCTTCAGTGTCTCTAACCCCGCCTGATGCTTTTACTCCAATATCAGGACCTACTGTTTTTCTCATTAATGCAATATCTTCAACAGTAGCTCCGCCAGTAGAGAAGCCTGTTGATGTTTTTACAAAGTCAGCTCCTGCTTTAACTGCAAGTTCACAAGCTCTCACCTTTTCTTCTTCAGTTAAAAGACTAGTCTCTATAATAACCTTTGTTAGAGCCTTTCCTTTTGCCGCTTCCACAACCGCTTCAATATCACGCTTAACAAGCTCATCATTTTTATCTTTTAAAGCACCGATATTAATAACCATATCAACTTCTGTTGCACCCTTTAAGATAGCATCCTTCGTTTCAAATCCTTTTGTCTCAGGAGTGTTCGCACCTAGCGGGAAACCTATAACAGTACAAACTTTTACTTCTGAATCTTTCAAAAGCTGGGCAGCTGTTTCAACCCAAGTTGGATTTACACAAACAGATGCAAATTGAAATTCAATTGCTTCCTGACATAGCTTTTCTACTGTTTCTTTTGTTGTATCCGCTTTTAAAGCTGTATGATCTATCATTTTTGCAATTTTAGACATTATGTATCTTCTCCTTTATTTTCGATAGTTGTCCGACATCTTACATCTTATCATTTATCATGTATAAAAACGAGTATAAAAATAATTTGTGCCAGATAGAGAAATTTAGTCATTTTTATGGTTTTTTGAGGTCGAAAATTTAATAATGAAATTAGAATGAAGAGTTTAATTTTAGTTATGAAGTTAAATAATATTGCAAGAATTGGATTTTTGTTTTAGTGGCGCTTTACATATATGTATGAAGACCGTTTTTTATAGATTTTTCCCTTACACTTTTGTCGTTCATCACCCTTATAAACAACACAAACCACCCAATCTCCTTGTTGTATTGTTAAGACCGAAATAAGCTCCAAAAAATTAGGCGCGAATCCCTAAGAATCCGCGCCTAACCTAAAATCTCTTATCATGAAGTTAAACGAACTTCTTCGTCTACCTTAACAGTCTCTTCCATCACTCTTACAAACTGACCCTCATTGTATGGGTAGCCGGCTTTTGTGATTTTGACCTTGACGATTTTTCCGACCATTTCCTCATTTGCTGGGAATACAACTTTTAGATAATTGTCTGTATATCCAACATATAAGTTTTCGTTCGTTTCTTCTTTGTATCTTTCTTCTGGAATCACTTCTAATACTTCATTTTCAAATTGTGAAGCATATTCTTTAGCTAATTGATCTGAAAGCTCGATTAGACGGTGAACACGTTCGTTTTTAACGTCCTCATCCACTTGATCTTCCATACGTGCAGCAGGTGTACCTGTACGTTTAGAATAAGGGAACACATGTAGCTCAGAAAACTTATGTTTTTTGATAAAATTATAAGTTTCCATAAACTCTTCTGCCGTTTCGCCTGGGAAACCAACGATAACGTCAGATGTAATCGCTAAGCCAGGTAATGCTTCTTTTAGACGCTCAATGCGCTCAGCAAAGAACTCCATCGTATATTTTCTACGCATACGTTTTAATACAGTATCAGAGCCTGACTGAATTGGAATGTGCAGATGACGAACCACTTTATCAGAGTTTTGAAGTACTTCGATGACTTCGTCAGAAATCTGACTTGCTTCAATCGAAGAAATACGGATACGTTTAAGGCCTTCCACTTGCTCATCTAAGTCTCTTAAAAGCATAGCTAAGTTATAGTCCTTTAAGTCTTCGCCATATCCACCTGTGTGAATACCTGTTAAGACAATTTCTTTATAACCCGCATCTACGAGCTGTTGAGCTTGTGCAACTACCTCTTTAGGGTCACGTGAACGCATTAAACCACGAGCCCAAGGAATAATACAAAAAGTACAGAAATTATTGCAGCCTTCTTGTATTTTTAATGAAGCTCTTGTACGGTCTGTGAAGGAAGGAACATCAAGTTCTTCATAAACACGTGTTTTCATAATGTTTCTAACGCCGTTAATTGGCTTTCTTTCTTCCTTGTATTGCTCAATATACTCTAGCATTTTTACACGGTCTTGAGTTCCAACCACAATATCAACACCTGGAATTGCCATGATTTCTGCTGGAGAAGTTTGGGCATAACATCCTGTTACACAAATAACACCATCCGGATTTTTACGAATGGCACGACGAATAACTTGACGACTTTTTTTATCACCAGTGTTGGTAACTGTACATGTATTAATAACATATACGTCCGCAACACGTTCATAGTCAGTACGTTCATAGCCAGCTTCTTTAAAGAGCTGCCATATCGCTTCTGTTTCGTAATGATTTACTTTACAACCTAATGTATGAAATGCAACTGTAGGCATGATCTTCACCTCGATAGTTCGAAATTATAAGAAACAGCAGATAATAAATACAACGGCGCTGTTTCAGTTCTTAGTATTCTTGGGCCAAAACTGCAAATAATAAAACCAGCTTCCTCGAGTTTTGAAACCTCTTTTTCTGTTAATCCACCTTCAGGACCAAACACAGCAAGCAGGGATCCTCCAACCTGAAGTTCTTCAAAGGCTTTAGCCAGGTTTTTCTTTTCTCCCTGTTTAGCAGACTCTTCATAAGCAACAATCTTCACATCGAAGTCTTTTGCTAGAGAAATCAGTTCGTGAAAATCACATGGTTCACTAATTGTTGGGATTGTATTACGATATGATTGCTCTGATGCTTCCTTTGCGATTTTGGACCAACGCTCCAGCTTTTTGCCGACCTTCTTAGTCTCAAGCTTTACAATTGAACGAGCAGCATTAAAAGGGATAAATGAAGAAGCACCTAATTCGGTGCCCTTTTGAATAATCCATTCAAGCTTATCCCCTTTAGGCAACCCGCTCGCAATGGAAATAGAAACTGGTAATTCATGATTCACTGTCATCCATTCTAATACAGAACAACTCACTTGGTCATTGGTAATTTCAACAATTTCACAAAGTGCTTCAAAGCCATCCTTTGTACAGCAGACAACCTTATTACCCGGTTGCATACGCAAAACACGTGAAATATGGTGAACATCGTCACCTGTAATAAAGATATCTCCCTCAATATTTTTTTTCGCTGCTTCTATAAAATATCGTTGCAAAGGGATTCCCTCTTTCTTTATTTCTTTTTCGCGATAAACGCAACCCAATCTTCCATCACCATTGTTTCTTCAATAACAAAACCCGCATTTTGCAGAGCTTCTTTTACTTCATTTTTCTTATTTTGAATAATACCTGATGTAATAAAAGTTCCGTCTTGTTTCAATACTTCATATGCTTTATCAATAAAGCGAACGATAATTTCCGCAAGAATGTTAGATACAATTAAATCAACCGGGCCTTCAACACCGTCCAAAAGATTTTTTTGGGATACATTGACAATGTTTTGTACTTTGTTAATCTTACAATTTAAACGGGCACTATCAACTGCCACTTGATCTAAATCGTATGCATCAATACTTTTTGCACCGAGTAAACCTGCAGCAATACTTAAAACACCTGATCCTGTTCCTACATCAATTACCGTATCGTCCTTTTGAACAGTACGTTCTAAAGCTTGTATACATAATACAGTAGTAGGATGTGTTCCTGTTCCAAAAGCCATCCCTGGATCAAGTTCTATGATTAATTCGTCTGAACTTACAGGTTCATAGATCTCCCAAGTTGGAACAATCGTAAACTTTTCAGAAATTTTAACAGGGTGATAATATTTTTTCCAAGCTGTTGCCCATTCTTCTTCATTTACTTCGCTTATTGTAATATGATTTCTTCCGAGATCGATATCATATACCAGTAGATTGTTGATACCAGCTTTTATGCCCTCAACTGTTTCACCAAGAAAACTATTAACAGGCAGATAAGCCTTTACAACAACACCTTCTTCTGGATAATCGGTTGGATCTAGTTGGTAGATTTCGCCGAGGGATGTACTCCGTTCCTTCATTAAGTCAGCTAAATCCTCAATGACCACACCACTTGCTCCAGCTTCATGTAAAATATTCGAAATGGGTTCCACCGCTTCTTGTGTTGTATGGATGCTTAATTCAGACCATTTCATATCTACCAACTCCAATCCTTAACCTTTAAATATTAATCACCTTTGAACGCTCGTTTTACTTTATCAAAAAAGCTATCTTCATGTTCATCAGGTTTTGATCCACTAATTTCAGCAAATTCTCTTAACAAATCTTTTTGTTTTTCCGTTAGGTTTGTAGGAGTTAACACACGTAAAATAACATATTGATCTCCTTGACCGTAACCTCTTACATTTGGTACTCCCTTACCCGAAAGACGGAATTTCTTACCTGTTTGTGTCCCAGAAGGTACCTTAAGCTTTACCTTACCGTGTAATGTTGGAACCTCAATTTCATCTCCAAGTGCAGCTTGAGCGAAAGTTAATGGCATTTCACAATAGATGTCATCACCATCTCTTTCAAAAAACTCATGTTCTCTCACATGGAAAACAACATACAGATCCCCTGGAGGTCCACCATTTACTCCTGGCTCCCCTTGTGCTGATACACGTAGTTGTTGACCATCATCAACACCTGCAGGAATTTTCACTTGAATTTTTTTGCGTTTTTTCACTTTACCTGTCCCGCGACAAGTTCCACATTTATGCTTAATGATTTTACCTGTTCCTTCACAATAGTGACAAACTCGTCGATTTACAATACGACCAAACGGTGTATTTTGTTCAACACTTTGTTGACCGCTACCGCCACAATGCGAACATGTTTCAGGAGAAGTCCCCTTTTGAGCACCAGAACCATCACATGTTTCACACGATTCTTCGCGTGGGATTTCAATTGTTGTTTCTTTACCAAAAACAGCTTCTTCAAAATCAAGCGTCATTGTATATTGTAAGTCAGCACCTTGTCTTGGGGCATTCGGATCTCTTCTTCTTGTGCCGCCGCCAAAGATTGAGCTGAAAATATCTTCAAAGCCAAAACCATCGCCACCGAAACCAGCACCGCCACCAAAGCCTTGATTTGGATCAGTATGTCCAAATTGATCATAATGAGCTTTCTTTTGATCATCACTTAGGGTTTCATAGGCTTCTGTAATTTCTTTGAATTTTTCGTCTGCATCTGCTTCTTTGTTGATGTCTGGATGATATTTCTTTGAAAGCTTACGATAAGCCTTTTTTATCTCATCCTTACCTGCGTTCTTACTTAACCCGAGCACCTCATAGTAATCACGCTTGCTCATAATTTCTCACTCCCGATTTTTCTCACATAAGGTAAATTGTATCACTCAAAAGAGAAGAAAAGCAACATATTGTTACTGCTTATCACAAGCCTCTCACTTTTACAAAAAAAGCCAAAGTCAAGACCTACCCTGACTTTGACTTTTTACCTTAATATGACTTATTTTTTGTCGTCATCATTTACTTCTTCAAACTCTGCGTCAACAACATCGTCAGCTGCTTTATTTCCAGCTTCTCCACCTTGCTGTGCCTGAGCTTGTTGTGCTTGCTCATATAGTTTCATAGTAAGCTCTTGTACAATTGTTTGAAGAGCTTCTTTTTTCGCTTTAATTTCTTCTAATTCGTTTTTCTCAATCGCTGCTTTTAAAGCATCTTTCGCCTCATTCGCTTTTGCAACTTCAGCTTCGTCTACTTTACCTTCTAGATCTTTTAGTGTTTTTTCCGTTTGGAACACTAATTGATCTGCTTCGTTACGAAGTTCTACTTCTTCTTTACGTGCTTTATCTGCATCTGCGTTTTCTTCAGCTTCTTTAACCATACGGTCGATTTCATCATCAGATAAACCAGTGTTTGATTTGATTGTGATCGCTTGTTCTTTGTTAGTACCTAAATCTTTCGCACGAACATTTACGATACCATTTTTGTCGATATCAAATGATACTTCAATTTGAGGTACTCCACGTGGTGCTGGTGGAATATCCGTTAATTGAAAGCGACCTAAAGTTTTGTTGTCAGCTGACATTGGACGCTCACCTTGAAGCACGTGAATGTCTACTGCTGTTTGGCTGTCAGCTGCAGTTGAGAATACCTGTGATTTACTTGTCGGGATTGTTGTATTACGTTCAATAAGCTTCGTAAATACACCACCCATTGTTTCAATACCAAGTGAAAGTGGAGTAACGTCAAGTAATACAACGTCTTTTACGTCTCCAGTGATAACTCCACCTTGAATTGATGCACCAAGTGCAACAACTTCATCAGGATTTACCCCTTTATGAGGCTCTTTTCCTAATGCTTTTTTAATTGCTTCTTGTACAGCCGGAATACGAGTAGATCCACCAACAAGAATAACTTTATCAATTTCACTAGCTGAAAGATCAGCATCGCTAAGTGCTTGGCGCACAGGTCCCATTGTTCTTTCAACTAAATCTGAAGATAACTCGTCAAATTTAGCACGTGAAAGACTTACTTCTAAGTGAAGTGGACCAGCTTCTCCAGCTGTGATAAATGGTAATGAGATTTGAGTTGATGTTACACCTGAAAGATCTTTTTTCGCTTTCTCAGCAGCATCTTTTAAACGTTGCAGGGCCATTTTATCTTTAGAAAGGTCAACGCCGTTTTCTTTTTTGAATTCAGCTACTAAGTAATCAATGATAACTTGGTCAAAGTCATCTCCACCTAAACGGTTGTCCCCTGCAGTAGAACGTACTTCAAATACACCATCACCAAGCTCAAGTACAGATACGTCAAACGTACCGCCACCTAAGTCATAAACTAGGATTGTTTGGTCTTCGTCTGTTTTATCTAAACCATATGCTAAAGCTGCAGCAGTTGGTTCGTTGATAATACGTTCAACTTCTAAACCAGCAATTTTACCAGCATCTTTTGTTGCTTGACGCTCAGCATCATTAAAGTAAGCAGGAACTGTAATAACTGCTTTTGTTACTGGCTCACCTAAATATTCTTCTGCGTAAGACTTTAAGTGTTGAAGAATAATCGCTGACATTTCTTGTGGTGTATAGTTTTTACCTTCAACTTCAACTTTATAGTCAGTACCCATATGACGTTTGATTGAGATAATTGTGTTAGGGTTTGTGATAGCTTGACGTTTTGCTACCTCCCCAACTTGACGTTCGCCGTTTTTGAAAGCAACTACAGAAGGAGTTGTACGGTTACCTTCTGGATTTGGAATCACTTTCGGTTCTCCGCCTTCTAAAACTGCGACACATGAGTTTGTTGTACCTAAGTCGATACCGATAATTTTACTCATAGATAGAACCTCCTAATATGTAAGTTATGATAATTATTGATTTACTTTAACCATTGCAGGTCGAATTACTCGATCCTTCAATCTATATCCTTTTTGCAGTTCTTCAATGACAGTATTAGAATCATAGTTTTCATCCTCAACTTGCATCACTGCTTGATGTAGATGTGGATCAAATTGTTCACCAACGGATTTGATTGTTTCTACACCTTCGTTTTGCAGGGCTTGAACTAATTGGTTGTACACCATGTTCATTCCTTGTAACAATGATTTGGTTTGATCATTGCTTGCTTCTATTTGTAACGCTCTTTCAAAGTTATCAAGAGCAGGTAAAATTTCAGAAACTAAGCTTTGTGCACGATACTTTTGAGCAGCCTCTTGATCTAAGCGAGCACGTCTTCTAAAGTTGTCAAAGTCTGCTTGAGCTCGTAGCATTTTGTTTTCTGTTTCATCAAGCTTTGCCTGTAGTTCAGCAATTTGAGCAGCTGACTCATCAACTACTTCAGTTTCTTCTACTTGAACATCATCTGCATCTACTATTTCAACATCTGATTCGACATTTTCAATTGTATCTACTGTTTCTTCTTGTTCTGCAACATTTTTTTCATTTGACACGATCTTTCACCTCCCTTAAAGAAAGATATATATATCTAGTATTTATAAGCATGGGAATCGGATGGAATAGCGCTTATTCCATCCTTATCAATATAACCAAGCTTAAGAACCATGATACAAGTCAGTAAGAGTTTTAGACATGTCACGTGTCATCCTAGTTAATAAACTTACAACACGAGAATACTCCATTCGAGTAGGACCAAGCACCGCTATCGTACCTAACTGATTGTCTCCTAATGAATAGGTGGCGGTAATTAGACTGCAGTTTTCCATTGCTGAAAGATCATTTTCCTTACCAATCTTAATTGAAATACCTGCAGAATTTGCTTTTAGTAGTCCATACAACTCTTTTTCTTGCTCAATCATTGTTAAAAGCGACCGGATTCTTCCAATATCTGAAAACTCTGGTTGACTGAGCATATTTGTTTTACCACCAAAATAAATTTTCTCATTTGACTCTAGGTTTAATGAACCAGCCATGATCTTTAATAGCATGTCATAGTTCTCAATATGATTCTTCAAGACAGTAACAACTTCTTTAAAGATTTTATTCTGGAGATCAACCAGTGGTACTCCTACCAATCTTTCGTTAAGAATGTTCACCATCTTTTCAATATCACTTGGCTCTAGTGAATCCGGAAAAGTAATTGTACGATTTTCAACATGTCCAGTATTTGTGACAATAATTGCAACTGCAGTTTCCTTACTAATTGGCACAATTTGGATCCGTTTTAATCGATTTTCATTCACCTTCGGCCCTAACACAATCGATGTATAATTTGTCATTTCCGACAAAATTTGTGCTGATTTTTGAACAACCTTTTCTAGTTCAAAAATTTTTTCAGCATAAATAGATTTAATTTGAGTTACTTCTGTTTTTGTTAATCTCTGTGGAGAAAGTAAATGGTCCACATAATAGCGATATCCCTTCTCAGAAGGAACACGTCCTGAGGAACTGTGTGTTTTCTCAATAAATCCCAGATCCTCTAAGTCAGCCATATCGTTCCTTATAGTAGCCGAGCTAAACGTAATTTCGTCTTTTTTCGCTAATGATCGAGAACCAACAGGCTGAGCTGAATGAATAAAATCATCAATGATGACTTGAAGAACCAACAATTGGCGATCTGTAAGCACTATTCATCACCTCTGTTAGCACTCTTATAACGCGAGTGCTAAATATATATAAAAAGTTATCAAAACCAAAATAAATTGTCAATTATAAAATACTTGATTTATCAATGAAAAGCTCACATTTTTCAAATAAAGTCTGGTTTTTATGAAATTAAAAATTCTTGGAAAACTTCATTGCCTAATAGCTTCCCTTTATGAGTAAGAAAAAGAGATTCATCGTCATCTACCAGTAATCCTTGTTTAACAAGTTTTTGGATTTGACTACCAAATTTTTCTTCCAATTTAACTGAAAATCTTTTATAAAAAGTTTCCTTGTTAACACCTTTTACTTTTCGTAAACCAAGAAACATTTGCTCTTCCATTTCTTCTTCTTTGCTCACTTCTGTTTGTGCAGAAAAAGCTGTCCCGGATTCATCAATGTTCTCCATATACTTTCTGATTGGACCAACATTTGATGTTCTTAGCCCATTAACATATCCATGTGCACCTGCTCCAAATCCATAGTAATTTTCGTTGTTCCAATATGTTAGATTATGTTGACTTTCATATCCTGGAATGCTGTAATTACTTATTTCATATTGCTTAAAGCCATGCCTCTCCATTTCTTCCATTGCCAATTCATACATTTGCGCTTCATGCTCTTGAGGTGGCAGTGTTAATTTTCCTTTTTGCATTAAATTATAAAACACTGTTTTCGGTTCAATGATTAAAGAATATGCCGAGAAGTGTTTCACATTTAGAGTAAATGCAGTTTCCAGCGTTTCTCTAAATTGCTCGATTGTTTGTCCAGGCAGTGCATACATTAAATCGAGACTTAAGTTATCAAAACCTACCTGTTCAGCTTGTTTGATTGTACGAAATACATCATCTTTTCGATGAACTCTTCCAATTTTATTGAGAAGCTCATCGTCAAAACTTTGAACCCCAATACTTAAGCGATTAACTCCTGCATTTTTTAACACTTCCAATTTTTCTATAGAAAGCTCACCAGGATTTGCTTCAACCGCGAATTCAATAAGTTCATTTGTTGACAGCAGCTCGGTCGAGATACCTTCAAGAAGTCGATCAAGTTGTTTTGCCGATAGAGCTGTAGGAGTTCCACCACCAATAAAAATGGTTTTAAGCGGCTCCTGTTGTTTATTAACTTCCTTAGCATGATGCATTTCTGTTATAAGACTTTCAATATATTCATCAACAGGTTGTTGTTTGAAAAAAACCTTATTAAAATCACAATAATGACAAATATGATGGCAAAAAGGAATATGAATGTATGCGGATTTAATCATTTTTTCACCTTCTAATTAAGAAGCCGCAGTCATCGCTGCGGCATCCATTTTCTTTCATATAACTTAAGAGAATTTATTATAGCATGTATCCGATTTTATCTAAAAGAATCAGCTTTCATCCATACGCAATACAGCCATAAAGGCTTCTTGTGGCACTTCAACAGAACCAACTTGCTTCATTCTCTTTTTACCTTCTTTTTGTTTTTCTAATAACTTACGTTTACGTGAAATGTCTCCACCGTAACATTTCGCAAGTACGTTTTTACGCATTGCTTTGATTGTTGATCTTGCCACAATCTTTTGGCCAATCGCCGCTTGAATCGGCACTTCGAATTGCTGACGCGGAATAAGTTCTTTCAGTTTTTCAACAATAATTTTTCCACGTTCATACGATGAGTCACGGTGAACAATAAATGACAATGCATCAATCTTCTCAGCATTTAATAAAATGTCCATTTTAACTAGTGTTGATGTTTTGTAACCAATTAATTCATAGTCAAAGGAAGCATAACCTTTTGTATTCGATTTTAATTGATCAAAGAAATCATAAACAATTTCAGATAATGGGATTTCGTAATTAATGTTCACGCGATTTTCATCAAGATATTGCATATCAATGAAATTTCCACGTTTCTTCTGACAAAGCTCCATTACTGCACCAACATAATCATTCGGAACCATTATTGCCGCTTTAACATAAGGCTCTTCAATGCGGTCAATCTTTTGCGGGTCCGGCATATTAGATGGATTATCGACTCTTAGTGTTTCACCATCTGTTAAATGAACATCATAGATAACACTTGGAGCTGTAGTAATTAAATCAATTTTAAATTCACGTTCAATACGTTCTTGGATGATTTCCATATGAAGTAGTCCTAAAAATCCACATCGGAAACCAAATCCAAGAGCTTGTGACGTTTCTGGCTCAAATTGAAGAGATGAGTCGTTTAGCTCAAGCTTTTCTAATGCTTCACGTAAATCATTATATTTAGCGGTATCAATTGGGTATAGTCCACAGAACACCATTGGATTTAACTTACGATAACCTGGCAGCGCCTCAGTTGCCCCATTTTTTGCATTGGTAATTGTATCACCAACACGAGTGTCTCCAACGTTTTTAATAGCAGCTGTTAAAAATCCAACATCTCCTACATTTAATTCTTTTAACTGAACAGGTTTTGGATTGAATACCCCTACCTCAGTTACTTCGAATTCTTTACCAGTTGCCATCATTTTAATTTTTTGTCCTACTTTAACCGTTCCTTCAACTACACGAATGTATGCAACAACTCCGCGGTAAGCGTCATATAAGGAGTCAAAGATAAGTGCTTTTAACGGTCCTTCAGGATCACCTTGTGGTGCAGGTACTTTTTCTACAACCTGCTCTAGTATTTCTTCAATACCAATTCCAGCTTTAGCAGATGCTAAAACTGCCTCAGATGCATCTAAACCGATTACATCTTCAACCTCTTGGCGAACACGTTCAGGGTCAGCACTTGGTAAGTCAATTTTGTTAATTACTGGCAAGATTTCCAAATCGTTATCAAGCGCTAAATATACATTCGCAAGCGTTTGAGCTTCAATTCCCTGAGCTGCATCAACCACAAGAATTGCTCCTTCACATGCTGCAAGACTTCGTGAAACCTCATACGTAAAGTCGACATGTCCTGGAGTATCGATTAAATGGAAAGTATATTCCTCTCCATCTTTCGCTTTATATTTTAATTGAACGGCATTTAATTTAATCGTGATCCCACGTTCTCGTTCAAGATCCATTGAATCTAACAGCTGATTCTTCATTTCACGCTGAGTTAAAGCTGATGTTTTTTCTAAAATTCGATCTGCTAGAGTCGATTTACCGTGATCAATATGAGCAATAATCGAAAAATTTCGGATTCTCGACTGCCTTTTTAATTTTTCTTCTCTATTCATAATATGTTTTCACTCCTACATAGCTTACAAATACACTATTTCTCATTATATCAATTGACAAATCAAGATTCAATGGATAAAAACGGAGGATGACCGTTGTTGTAATAAAAAAGCCGACAGGTACTATTGCCATTAGTTGATCATGGCGATTGTTTGTCGGCTTTCTTTTTATTCTAGTAAACCACTTAACCAGTTAGTTACCATATCCAATATTGTCGATACTCCATTACTAACAATACCTGCAAGCTGTTTACCGATTTGAGAGAAGAAGTTAAAGGCTTCAATTTGTTCAAGCTGCTCTTGTTTTTTTTCAAGATCCTGACTGGTTACTTCGTTTCCAAGGATGGACGCGGCGACATCACCTGAATCATTTTCAACTTGAAAAGCACCTTGTAAATCAGGATCATTGTATCCTTTCATTTTGATCATGCCTTGGTTTGCTTGCTGCATGCCAATTAACACGCCAAATAAAAGCACAGAACATAAAACAAAGCATTTAAACATGAATTTAATCATCTTACTTCCCTCACAATGTGTTTACTTTTTTCAGCTGATGAATCACCGTTTACTTTTTCTGCTTGCCAATAGTACTCGCTAAATACATCAGCTACAGCTGAAACTGTGTTTTTAAGTTCCTCTAGATTATTGTCAACCCCGCCAAATTCTAAGAGCATAGCGTTTTGAGATAAATCCTGGTTATAAACTCCGTTATAACCTTTTCCACCCTGCTCGAAAATCCCACGACTTAAGCCAGGGTATTTCTTTTCCAATAAATCATGAAGGCCTTTAGCTAACTTTTCATTTTTGTCAGCAGTTGGATTATCTCCACCAATTACAAATGCTAGTTTGGCATATGATTTATCCCAAATTTTTATGGTAGTGACACCTTTTCTTTGTGAATCTCGATGAATATCGATCATATAATTCAAGTTACGATTACTAGCCATTGCACTTTCAACGATTGGCCTTGAGGCTGTGTATGACTTTGCATAATTCCAGCCTTTTTGCTTTAAACTGGCTTGTACATCTGTTTTTTCTACTTGTGATCCTATCCCCTCATCTGAAAGAGCTTTTCCTAATAACTCACTCACGATTGTGACGTTTGCTTTTGAGTGAATAGCGCGATTAGGATCACTTTCTCCTTCTAATAACGGAAGATAAGATTCAGTGTTATGAGTGTTATATATATAAACGACCTTTTTATCTCCTGTTGTAAGAGAAGGAGGAGCTTTGGCTCTTCGTCTCCAGAATTTACAGCTTCATTTTTTGTAATAGATGCTTCTCTTTCTTGTTCCAACACCTCTGTAGGCGGTGGAGATTCATATGGCATATTTGTATAGTTTGTCCCATCCCCAGCGACAACAATTTCACTATCAAACAAAGAGAATCCTGGTAATTCCCGTCCTAGCAGGCTGCGTGGGTCATCAGGGTTAATACTCGTAGCAACTTTAAACATAATAGAAGATAACTTGATTGGTTCTGCATGTTCTGGTAATGCAGAACTAAAAAAGCGGTTTTCAGCACCTAATAACTGAAGAAAAGCCTCACTATCAATATTTCGTGTTAAATCATTGATTGATGAGGAGGTTAAACGATATTCAGGTTTTAATGACGTCAAAATACCCGAAAGTAAAAAGGTCATGAACAAAACAATGAAGCTAACAACGATTCCTTTTTTTATGCTTGTCCCATTTAAGGTTACAACCATATTGCGGCTTGTACTAGAACGCTTCATTTCATAAAAAACCTCCTTATGCTTGTCTACTAAAATGTATGACAAAGCATAAGAAAGTAGAACAATCTGTTTTTTCTTATGATAAATCAAAACAACCACTCTATTTTAACTAGTGTGTATAAGCACCTGAATTATCTTGGTCAACTTGCTGATGAAGTGCAGAATTTAACCCACTAGCTATAACATTTGCCATATCATCAATGAACATATCAACCTCTTTAGGCGTGACCATTAAATTGTGCCCAAGTGGTGATAGAACTTCATGAATCAGCTTCCTTTTTTCGTCTTCCTCAAGTCCTCCAACTATTCCTAAAAATTGTTGACGATGCTCATCACTTGGTAAGTCATCATCTGTTAGTACTCGACGTTCTCCAAAGCTCATTCCTGCTGGTGTTAACGATCTAGACGGTTTATTTCCTTCATTTAACTCTCTTCCAAAATGCTTTAAAATATAATCAATCGTATCACTTGTAATTGAAACAGCATCAACTACTGTTGGAATACCGATTGCAATGACAGGAATGCCAAACGTTTCCTTGCTTAGCGCTTTTCGTTTATTTCCAACTCCTGAACCAGGATGGATGCCTGTATCAGATATTTGAATGGTTGTATTTACTCGCTCAATTGACCTAGACGCTAAGGCATCAATTGCTATAACAAAATCAGGCTTTGATTGCTCAATGACTCCTGAGATAATATCGCTCGTCTCAATACCTGTTAACCCCATAACTCCAGGTGCTAATGCACTAACAGGGCGAAAGCCTTCTTCTACATTTTCAGGCTGTAATTTAAACAAATGTCTTGTAATTAGTAAATTTTCAACTGCTAACGGACCAAGTGCATCTGGTGTGACATTCCAATTTCCTAACCCAACTACTAAACAGCTAGCATCTTTTGGGATCTTAATATCTGTTAGAAATTGACTAAATAAATTTGCAAAAACATCTATTACTTTTTCTTGCAGTTCAGTATCTTTCTGTCTAATTCCCTGTACTTCCAAAGTTAAATATTTGCCAGGCTTTTTCCCAACAATTTTTGACCCTTCTTCATCAATATCCAAGGAAGAGATACTAACTCCTTCTTCGTCCCATTCCTTTATAACAACACCAGATATATCTGATGAATTTTCTGCTTCTGTTTGCTCAAGCGCCATCGCTCTTGCTTCTACAGCTAAATCTGTTCGAACAGAATAATTACTTAAATCTAGTGATTTACCCATTACTATACCTCCCAAATTCATTCCTACTGCTTATCTTTTCCATTATTCTGGTGAAACATTCTTTAGGAATGGAGATCGTTTCGCTGAAAGATAAAAAATTACATGCTTTCAATGTATTTTCCTTTACATTAGTATTGCAATATGAGTGGCTGTTTGATAGAATATCTTTTGTTCATGTAAAGGAAATGATCGAGCTAAATAGATCTCGATGAACTTCTTAGGAGGTGAAACATATGCCAAATATTAAATCTGCAATCAAGCGTGTTAAAACTAGCAATGAGCGTAATGCACATAACTCTGCTATTAAATCTACAATGCGTACTGCAATTAAAAGAGTAGATGCTTTAGTTTTAAATAACGATGCTGATAACGCAAAAGCTGCACTTGTTGAAGCTAACAAGCAAATCGATAAAGCTGCACAAAGTGGTTTAGTTCATAAAAACACTGCTGCTCGCTACAAATCTCGTTTAGCGAAAGCTGTTAACGGATTAACTGCATAATGATAAGAATGGTTGTCAATTTGCTTCATGCAAAATAAGACAACCCTTTCTTATACATAAAAAACGATCCAATAAAAGGATCGTTTTTTGTTTAATCGTTTTTAAATAATTTTAACAAAAACAACTCTAATAATAGTTGTTTATCTTTTTTCCCTGTTTTCATTTCATAATCAGCCTCAGCAAGCTCCATTAATATGTGCGCCAATTCCTCTGTTTGAAATAGTCGAGCCTGTTGTAATGCAAGCTTTACTCTAAATGGATGTACTTTAACGGTCGAAGCAATCTGCTGTTGACCGTACCCAACAGTTGACAGCTCTTTCACTTGTAAAATTAAGCGAAATTGTGTGACAAGCAAGGAAAGAATTTTAATTGGTTCTTCATTATTTTTCAATAAATCATAAAATATTTGTAAAGCCTCTTTGCTTCTCCGGTAAATAACATGCTCAATTAAATCAAAAATGTTTTGCTCTAAGGTGCGTGCCACTAGTAAATTTACTGCTTCAACTGAAATGATTCCACCCTCACCTACGTAAGTGCTAAGCTTTTGTAGCTCTTGATGGATTGCCATTAGATCACCAGCAGTTAACACAAGCAATTGTTCTACTGCTGCCTTTTCTAACTCTACTCTTTGTTCTTGTGCCACGTTCAGCATCCACTTGATTGCTTCATCATCAGATAATGATTTCATCTCAATCACAACAGATTGCTTTTTCAATAATTTTGTTATTTTCTTTCGCTCATCTAATTTTTCATATGGGGCAACAAACACAACAATTGTATAGGGGGCAGGAGAATTTATGTATTGTTCAAGTTTTTCAACACGATGTTCTAGCTTTTCCTTTTTCTTTTCACTTGTTAAAAAGACTGAATTTTTTATGATCACAACACGCTTTTCTCCCATAAAAGGTAACGTTTCTGCATCTTCGATCGCCGTTTCCACTGGTGTTTCTTCCATATCATATACAGAAAGATTAAAATCCTTTTCTTCTTCCAAAAGAGAAGCTTGTACGATATGACGAAGTGTTTCCTGCATCAAAAACGACTCTTCTCCAACTAATAGATAAACTGGTTGTACTTTTTTATTCTGAATATCTTTCCATACATTAAAAATCATGTTCATTCTCCAATCGTTCGTTTCACTTTATTTATCGTAAAATGAAACAACAGCTTTGGCAAGTCAAAGAAATACTGAATTTTTAAAAGTGATCTTTTATACAATACAAAATGAAAAGGGAACTAAAAACACTTTAGTTCCCTTTTATCTATGTGAACGCTTCGATTCAGGGCCTAGGTACCAGAATTCGAAACGATGCTCCAATGTAAGTGTTACTTATTGTGACCAATATCATATGAACTATGATTGATTGTTACTAACATTGTTGGAAATTGCCACCTTTCGTTATTCGCTCAATCACCATAGTAACTCGAGCTTTAATAGGAAGATGGTGTAGATTTTTTTATAGTAATCGCTTATACTAAAATTGATATAGGAGGGGTAACAGTGAACGAATTTGAAAAGAACGTCCAAAGTAAACGTAATGATGCTATTGATTCAGGTGTGGGATTCGTTGTTTCATTTGGATTTTTCGCGACAATTTTCATCATTGCGACTGTTGTTAAATTAATCTCTGCTTAAGCGATGACACGATTACATAGAGACTGCGGCTGCAGTCTCTTTTTCGTTTATCATTTTACTTCATCGTATGGCGGATGAGTAAAAAACGTTCCTGCATTTCCTTTATATTCATATAAAATTCCACCTTGAAGATCTGTTCTAAAAATAGATATTTGTCTTCTTCTCAACTTTTCCATTACTTCATCATGCGGGTGTTGATATCGGTTTTGATAGCCAGCCGAAATGATCGCAATGGATGGATTTAGTTGATCTACTAGCTGATCAGAAGTTGAACCTCTGCTTCCATGATGTCCGATTTTTAATACATCTACTTTTAAATTGGGATATGCTGACATCATTTTCTCTTCACTTTTTATTTCAGCATCTCCGGTAAATAACCATTTTAAGCCGCCTATTTCCGCTAACAACACCATAGAATCATCATTTTTACTTTCAGATAAGGTTGAGGGAGACAAAATACGAAACATAAAATCCTTATATAGTAGGTGATCACCAGCTTCAACAACTTTTATGTTTATTTTCTTCTTTGTCGCAATCTCAACAATCTCACTTTCAAGCTCTCCCCTTATAAATCCTTTTGGTATAACAAGCTCCTTCACATCCAATTTATTTATGAGAATTAAAGCTTCTCCAATATGATCCAGGTCGCCATGTGATAAAAATAATCCATGGAGCTTTGTTACACCTATTGACTTTAAATAAGGAATGGTTGTGTCTTCAGCGATCGAATAAACATTCCTCCTTAACTCCCAATCTTCTGAAGGGAACGTCATTTTTCCACCTGTATCAATCAAAAAGTTCCCTTTGTTAAATGGAAGTTGAATGAAAATAGAGTCACCTTGTCCTACATTGATTACCATAACTCTTCCCTGAGGATTTATGTATGATAGGTGAAAAAGTATGAAAAAAAGAAGCAGCAACCCACAAAATGGTTTATATAAAGACTTTAGTGTAGGATTCTTTTCGAAACGAAGGAACAAAACAATTGATGTAATACAATAGAAGACAATAAAAAATAGTGGAGGCTTTCCAGTCGTCAATGTGGTAAAAGATATGTTAGCAGCATTTAAGACAAAACGATGGGAATAATCTAAGATAATGTGTAATATTGTAACCAATGGCATCCCAAGCGTTGATGAAAATGAAACGATAACAGCTGCCAAAATCGATAAAGGCAAAATACATATCGAATAAAAAGGTACAAAAATCATATTCAAAGGTAAACTAATGAGTGATACCTCATAAAAATGAAACAACATGAGAGGCATCGCACAAAGTTGAGCAACAGTTGATACAATGAGCAGCCGCACAAAAGCACTGGAAAACATTGTGATTACTTTTGATGAAAGTAATAATCCAAGACTAACAATATATGATAATTGAAAACCAACTTGAAACAAATAATATGGATTAACCAATAGTAAAACTAAGCATGTAAAACTGATCACATCTGTTGCAGTAAATTTTTTATGAACAACACCCATGATAAAATAAAGGACAACCATAAAGGATGCTCTTATAACAGATGGTGAGCCACCAGTTAAAATCATATAAACAGGAAGCAATAGTATCAAAATTTTCTTTGAATTTTCATGTGTTATACCTAAATAAATGAATAGAAAGTAAGCACCACCGACTAATAAACCAACATGTAAGCCAGATATCGCTAACAAATGGACAATACCTAATTTTTGGTAAGCAACTTCCACTTTTTCATCAAGTAAACGCCTTTCTCCAAAAAGGAGGGCTTGTACAATTCCTTCGGACGAACTCGGAAATTTCTCCTCAATTAACGTTAGTCCTTTTTCTCGATGCTTTTGAAGAAGAGTCATTACGTTGAAATCACCTGCGTGACAACTGTGAATATCGGCTATTTTAAATTCCCAATGAATATGGTGGTCATGAAGATATTGTTTATAATCAAAAGCATTAGGCATTGTTGGGGATTTTGGTACTTCTAATTCACCTTTAAAAACACAAACATCACCTGTTTGTATTTTCTTTAATAAATTTTTCTCTTCCAATGACTTGATCAAAAAAGAATAAGTTAATTTCTCCCCTAATTCAGTTTGAATAGTTCCTTTCATATAATTCCCATCAATTACTGGAGTGGAGCTGACAGTGACCGCAGCCTGATAATTTCCTTCATTCAGCTTTGTTTGATTTTGAGATTCTGTAAGAAAATAGGTGGAAAGATAGATAAGAATGACGATCAAACTAAGGAAACTGAGAGAGGATTTAAACTTTAAATGGAGATAAATAAGAAAGGTAGATGTAAAGAAAAGTGAGATCGGATGGAAATGAAAACGCCCCACTGTTATGGCTAAACAAGCTGCTATTGCGAGGAAAAGAAAATGACCTTTAATTAAGCTTCACCACCCTATCATGATGAAATTGTTACCTTTAAATATAATATTTATTTAGAAAGCAATTGCCATTAACAATTGCTTTCTTTAAATGCTTTATTACGAAAATAAGGCTTTTGCTTCCTTTTTTAAGCGCTGTAGCTCTTCGTCACTTTTTTGTGATTTCTCCAGCTTGTCCAGCAGTTCAAACACAAATGCTTCTTTTTCCTTATTTTTGTTCTCAAAAGTTGTGTTCTCTAGGTTAACATGCTCTACTTTTACATTTGCTTGTTGAAATAACTCAATGGCATAAGGATGGTTTTTATAGTCAACCGCATAGTATACGGTTTTAATACCAGCCTGAATAAGTGCTTTACAACATTGAAGACACGGAAAATGAGTCACGTAAATCTCAGCTCCATCTGTTGGTACTCCAAACTTCGCACATTGCAGCAATGCATTCATTTCAGCATGTATGGTTCTAACACAATGATTATCAATAACATAACGTACCTCGTCTGAGCAATGAACACCACCTGCTATAGAGCCATTATAACCACCCGCTATTATTCTTTTATCTCTAACGATTGTAGCTCCAACAGCTAGCCTCGTACATGTACTTCTCATGGCTAGTAAATGACTTTGTGACATAAAATATTGATTCCAGGATATTCGACTCATGCTGCTACTTCCCCCACTCGACATTTTTCTTAAACCTAGTTTATCGGGAAATGCAAATATTCGTCAATTCAAACTTTTGTTAAGTTTAATTAACGGTAACTTCTTCTTTTAATTTCTCTAATGATTTTTCTCCAATTCCCGATACTTCTAACAACCCCTCAATCGATTTAAACTGACCGTTTTCTTCTCTATAAGAAATAATAGCATCAGCCTTTGAAGGTCCAATACCTGATAGTGTTTGAAGCTCCTCACTTGTTGCAAGGTTAATATTGATTTTCTTAGGGTTGTCCTTATTTTCGTTAGTAGATTGAAACGGATTTTCCTTATTTTCACCGATAAGTGGAATATAAACTACCATCCCATCTTCTAATGAAGAAGCAAGATTTACGGCAGCTTCATCAGCTTGATCACTCAACCCTCCAGCTTTTTCAATTATTTCATGTACTCTTGCATTAGCTGAAATCTCATAAACTCCAGGTTTTTGTACAGCCCCTTTCACATCAATAATGATGGTAGATGCTTCTATTTTCTCACTTGTCTGTTCAACCTTTGTTGTTCCATAATTCTCATTTGTTTCCATATAGGCACCTTCAACATTTGTTGTCACAAGTTCAGATGAGGCTTGGATATTGAAGAAATAATAATAAAGTATGGTTACAGTTAATAAACTAACTAACAGGATGATCCATTTTTTGTATTTTTGGACGTTACTCATCTATAAAACTCCTTTAAAAAATTAATCATAAAACATCACTACAAAACATATCGTGTATGAGAGAATTGCATTCTAAGGAGGGGATATACTTTGAATGTAGGTTTTGTTGGAACAGGAAATATGGGGAGAATATTAATTGAATCATTTATTGAGTCGGGTGCAATTAGACCCTCATTCATTTATATGATGAACCGAACGATGTCTAAAGCTGAAGCAATAAAGAGTTTATATCCAAAAACTAATGTGGTAGAAACAGCTGAGGAAGTAGTAAAACATTCTGATTTAATATTCATTTGTGTCAAGCCATTAGATATTCACCCCCTTTTAAAGAGTCTTGACCACCTTTTAACACCTAATAAATGCATAATATCAATAACTAGTCCTATTAATGTTGATCAACTAGAATCACTTGTAGAATGTCAGGTTGCAAGAGCGATTCCAAGTATAACGAACCGGAACTTTCTCCGGGGTCTCGCTAATTACTTACGGAAATTCGTGTCATAAAGAGACAAAAACAACAATTGAAGAATTATTTGAACAAATTTCCAACCCTGTTCAAATTGAAGATGATATTACTAGAGTTTCTTCTGATATCGTTAGCTGTGGGCCAGCTTTTTTCAGCTATTTACTTCAACGATTTGTAGATGGTGCAGTTTCGGAAACGAATATAACCAAGGATCAGGCTGTTCTTTTGGCAAGTGAAATGATTATTGGTATGGGCAAGTTGTTGGAAACAGAAATATATACTCTTCCTACTCTACAAGATAAGGTCTGTGTGAAAGGTGGAGTTACCGGTAAAGGAATCAAAGTATTAGAAGATGAAGTCGGAGAAATGTTTGAGAAAATATTTAAAGCAACTCACGAAAAGTATTATGAAGATATAGAAGAAGTGTCGGTTCAGTTTAGCAAAATACCAAATAAGTAATTCTCTATCAGAAAGATAAAATCCTTCTATTTTATAAAAAAATTTTCAGGTGAACTCTTATTTTGAGTTCACCTTTATTTTTGACAAATAAAGAAAATTCTTTCCGCTGAAGAATGCGGTTGACTTTCTACTTGAAAATCACTACAAATGTTTAAAACCTGAAAAGAAGCTGCCTCTAACAAAGAAGTGTATTCCTCAATTGAGTATGTTCGTTGGTAGTGTACTTCATCATATCGCTCATAGAGTTGTTCTCGTTTAACAAAAAACGTCATATCGTGTTCAATACTGTGTTCTTCGTCGCCTAAAAAGGAATTCCAAATAAAGCTAACTTCTTCATCTTGATCAGCAAAAGTATGATTTGCAAACACATGATGAATTTTATGTATAGAATGGACATCAAAAATAAATAAACCACCATCTTTAAGCTGTTCAAAAACAGAGTGAAAGGTAGCCTTAACATCTTCTTTTGTTTCTAGGTAATTTAGAGAATCACAACAAATTGTTACAACATCAAAAAGTTCAGGAGTACCATTTAATTCTCGCATATCCTGCTTGAGAAATAATACATTCACTTTATTCCTCTCAGCTTTTGATTGTGCAACGGTCAGCATATCTTCACTAAGATCAACACCTGTTACCTCTAAATTATTTTTCGCTAAGGATACCGCTATTTCACCTGTTCCACAGGCTACATCTAAAAGAGTAGTTGCTCCCTTATGATACCTTGCTATAGAGTCCTGTATAAACTCAACCCACTGATCATAGGGAGCATCTTTCATTAGATGATCATAAATATAGGCAAAGCCTTTATAAATCATTGCTCTAGCTCACTAGCGAGATCCTCTGTTGGAGCATCTCCCCATAAACGCTCTAAATTATAATAGCCTCTTTCATCTTTATGAAAAACATGGGCAACAACGTCACCTAAGTCAATTAAAATCCATCGAGCTTCATCAAAGCCTTCAAGTCGTTTAACATTCATACCTGTTTCTTCAGCTTGTTCTTTTATTTCTCTAGCAATAGCTTGTACCTGCTTATCTGAGTTTCCGTGGCAAATAAAAAAATAATCGGCTATAAGGGAAATTCCATTCATGTTTAGTGCAATAATGTCCTCTGCACGCTTACTGTCTGCTGCTTTTGCTACTGTTGTTAAAATATCTCTACCTGTCATTAACTCGATTTTCCTCCTTGTAAAACTAAATAATTGTATGTTTTAATCGTATCTGGATAAATAGCTTGATTTTTTTTAGTAAGAATGTAATCGTATTTTGTAAAGATTTGATTAATGCCTGATCTAAATTGGTCTTAGCAAGCTCTCTTACTTCCTCCACACCAGGAAATTGTCTACCTGGTTCTATATAGTCTGCCACATAAATGATTTTTTCAAGCAATGTCATATCAGGACGCCCAGATGTGTGGTATTTAATTGCCTTTAAAACCTCTTTGTCTTTAATGCCTACTTCTTTTTTTACAAGATAGGCACCAACAGGAGCATGCCAAAGCTCACTATTATGTTCTAACAATTTCTTGGGCATATCTTGTTCTTCAATAATTTTTTTCATTTCTTTTTTTGGTCTGAACTTAGCATAATCATGAAAAATAGCTGCTGTTTCTGCCCTTTTAACATCTCCCCCGTACAACTCAGCCAAGGAAATAGCTGTCTCCATGACACCCAGTGTATGAACATAACGATGCTCTGTTAATTGCTCAGCAACAATCTTCAAGGCTTTATCACGTTCCATATAAATGATTCTCCTCTATATATCTTTTCACATTGTCCTGCAGAAGATAATCAGTATTTCCATTTATTCTTAAACGTTCTCTTAACATCGTTGAAGATACCTCAAACTGAGGAATTTCCACCTCAGTAACCGGGTATAAAGAGCTTGTCTTAAATCCAGCTCTTTTCACACCAACAAAAGTAACCAATTTAATTATCTCATCTATTTGATGCCATTTTGGTAAATACTCAATCATATCTGCCCCTATTATAAAATAAAAACCATATTCAGGGTATTCTTCAAGCAGCAACCTTAACGTATCATATGTATAAGATGGACCTTCACGTTCTAATTCAATTGTATTTACTTCAAAATGCTGATGATCATTAATAGCAAGCTTAAGCATATTAAGCCGATGTTTACTATCAGTAAAATGCTCAGTTTGTTTATGAGGAGGAATTTGGTTAGGAATAAACCAGATTTCCGATAATTGCAAAGCATGTAATACTTCACTAGCAATTAATAGGTGGCCCAAATGCGGTGGATCAAACGTTCCACCTAGTATTCCTATTTTCTTTTTCATTCCCCATCCCCCCATAGATTAATTTGGTAAACGGATTTGTTTATTCTCTTTAGATTCTTTATACAAAACAATCGTGTTTCCGATGATTTGTACAAGTTCAGCTCCTGTACCTTCCACAATCTCTTTAGCGACAGTATTTTTATCTTCTTCACAGTTTTGTAGTACAGATACTTTAAATAACTCACGTGCTTCTAGTGCATCTGATAGCTGATTAATCATATTTTCATTCACGCCACCTTTTCCAACTTGAAAAATCGGGTTTAAATGATGGGCTTCTGAACGTAAAAATCTTTTTTGCTTACCTGTTAGCATGATGTACCTCCTAGTTTGTTATGAACAATTGCTGACATTTTTTCAATTGATGGAGTTTTTCCTGTCCATAACTCAAACGCAAGGGCTGCTTGATGGACAAACATCCCAACACCTGTATGAACGGTTAATCCCAGGGATTTCGCCTCTTTTAAAAGAGCGGTTTGAATTGGATTATAAATAATATCGCTTACTACCGCCGAATTTTTGGCATTAACTAATGAGATTGGCTTTTGATCAACATTTGGATGAAGCCCCACGGCAGTGGTTTGAATAATAATGTCATACTCTTGAATATTTTCTTTAGCCTCTTCTAATGATAAGGCTTTGCTTGTGTTTAAAAAAGGACATTCTTTAATTAATTCCTCAGCTTTTGAAATCGTTCGGTTACATACATCAACATGCTGAGATCCAGAATGCGTAAGTGTGAGATAAATTCCTCGAGCTGCACCCCCTGCACCAATAATTAGTACTTTATTCTCTGACAGAGGTTTTTTAATCACTTCTATTAATGACTGAACATATCCATTACCATCTGTATTATGACCAATCAATTGTCCATTTTCATTAACTACTGTATTAACTGCTCCTGCAATCTTTGCAGTTTCATCCAGTTGATCTAAATAAGGAATAATGGATATTTTATGTGGAATTGTTACATTAAAACCCTTAATATCAAGGGTTTTTAAGGCTTGAACTGCTTCTTCTAGACGGTCTGGTTCAACATGAAACGCATGATAATGACCATCTAAGTTATTTTCTTGAAATGCATCATTATGAATAGCTGGTGACATCGAATGCTCAACCGGACACCCAATTAAACCGTATAACTTCCCCATATCTATCATCTCTCCCCAATTTAAATTAATGATTTTCTTAACGTAACATTAACTCCCTTTGGGGCATAGGCAACGATTTTTTTCCCAGGATTATTAACAGTCACCCACCCCAACCCTGAAAAGACCACATCTGTTTTTCCTTCACTAATTGAAAATTCATGAGGAATTAGTTTTGGAAAGGTTTCAACCTCTTCTTTTCGTGGTGGTGTTAATAATTCCCCTGCATGCTTTTCATACAAAGAATCTGCATTTTCTAGCTTTGTTCGATGAATGGTTAATTCATTTGGAATATAGCAAACCAATGCTTCTCTTCCACCTGCTACATAATCCAGTCGAGCCAACCCACCGAAATACAATGTTTGACTTTCATTTAATTGAAACACTTTTGGTTTGATTTCTTTTTTAGGACTTAATAGCTTTAAATCGCGTTTATCAACATAATGAGCCATTTGGTGGTGATTAATAATTCCTGGAGTGTCGTATAAGGATGCCCCATTGTCCAATGGAATTTCGATCAAATCTAATGTTGTACCTGGATAATGTGAAGTTGTGATAACATCATTGACGCCTGCTACTTCTTTAATCATTCGATTAATAAAGGTCGACTTTCCAACATTTGTACATCCTACAACATACACATCTTGTCCATCACGGTATTCATCAATTAATTCAGCAACCTCTCTAATACCGTGGCCTCTTGCAGAGCTTACTAAACAAACATCGATTGGCTTTAAGCCTAATTCCTTTGCTTCTCTCTTCATCCAATTGATCAGCTTTTGTTTTTTGACTGATTTCGGTAATATATCACTTTTGTTTCCTACTAATAATATTGGATTACCTTTTACAAAGCGTTGAATTCCCTGCAACCAACTTCCGCTGAAATCGAATATATCAACAATTTTTACAATTAATCCATTCGTTTCACCTATGCCGTGTAAAATCTTTAAAAAGTCATCATCTGTTAGTGAAACATCCTGTATTTCATTATAATTTTTTAAGCGAAAACATCTTTGACAAATAATCTCTTCTTTTTCTAGTGCACTTGGTGGAGCATAACCCAGTATCTTAGGGTCTTCAGTTTGAATGGCTACCCCACAACCTATACATGAAAATTGTTGCTCTGACACGTTTTTATTCCTCCCATTGAATCATACCTTTTCGTTTCAAGTTTTCCATGATTCTCCGTTCTATCATTCGGTTAATTCTTGTAAAAAAACCATCTGTTGAAGCAACTGGAACAACCAAAATCGTTTGAAAACCATTTCGGTTTCCACCTAAAACGTCTGTTAAAAGCTGATCACCAATAACAACGACTTCTTCTTTTTTTAAGTTCATATCTTTTACAGCTTTTAAAAATGCCTTGCCCATTGGTTTTCTAGCCTTATAGATAAATGGGATTGAATGAGGCTCCGAGAATGCCTTTACACGTTGTTCGTTATTATTAGAAACAATTGTAATCTTCATTCCCAGATCTTTTACCTCTTTAAACCACTCAAGCAACTGTGGAGTTGCATTTGGGCGGTCCCATTCGACAAGTGTATTATCTAAGTCTGTAATAATTCCCTTTATTCCACTCTCTTTTAATTTCTTAGGAGAAATATGAAAAATACTTTTTACATATTCACCAGGTAAAAATATCTGTAGCATGAGTTTTGACACCTCATTATTCATTTTTTTGCCATCTTACATCATAACGAATTTAAAACATACTTTCAAAACAAAATTAAAGTATATGTGTAAAAGGTAGAAAAAATCCCAAAAACTTTTCGACAAATTCCGACCCTCTTCAACAGGTGTGGATAATATTATACACATTATCCCCCTTGAAATACCTCATTTAATCCACCTTATAAACAAGATACCCACAATTTATCCACTATTAAATGTGGATAACAGAACGGTTGTTCTCACAAATTATTCATGATAGATTTAAATCAATAGCAAAATATAACATTTTAATACAATGACTTACTAAGCAAGATTGAATCACTGCTTTACCAAAAAGATATGAAAAATGTTAGGAGGTGTAGAGCCAACTTAATTGGCCACCCAACATGCGCAAACTTTCTGACGAGTTATTAATTGAATCGTATTTTAAAGCAACTGAAATGAAACTAAATGATGATTTTATAGAACTAATTATTATGGAAATTAAGCGCCGTTCTTTAGGACATGTATTAAAAGCTTCTTCATAAGCTTCTACATGCCGCTTAGACGGCTTTTTTTTATCTTTGCTCTTAATATGTTATCCAATCAAATTTCACACTACACGCATACTTATTATGTATCTTCTAATTTGTGAATGTTATTATACCATTAGTTCACATGTACCACTATAATTATTTATCAAGGTACATGAAATAACCCCCTATCGTGCTGGGGGTTCATAACTTTACTTATAATAGTTGTAATAATAGTATCCTCCACCAATAACCAAAAGTAAGATTAACAGCACGACGATAAATGCATACCAATACCCATATCCAGTTCCCCCTGCAGCATTTGCATAATATGGGTATGGTGCAGGACCATATGGTGAATATCCGTACATCCTTATTTCCTCCTTCTATGATGATAACTACTTTATAAATATGAACAATTCCCCCATACCGTTTAGGCTGATATCCATAAATCGTCCAAAAAAATATTCTGTTAAAACTTATTATTAGCTTTTTTATGTGTACAGACACGAACAAGCCTCTACTTACATACACATGACTTATAGGCACTTGCCTACATAAAGTTTTACTGGAGGTGGAGGTATGACAGGTTCATAACAGCACTTGGCTTTTTTGTTAAAGAATTAGTGTTCTTAGTATCTTATGTGAAGAATAATGCCTTTCCACAGCCTTTGTCTGCGTCAGACGAAAAGAAGTATTTAGAAAAAATGTCTGAGGGAGATGAATACGCAAGAAACCTTTTAATTGAACACAACTTGCGTCTCGTTGCCCATATTGTAAAAAAATTTGAAAACACCGGAGAAGACTCGGAAGATTTAATTTCAATTGGAACAATCGGCTTAATAAAAGCAATAGAAAGCTACTCACAAGGTAAAGGAACAAAATTAGCCACGTATGCGGCTAGATGTATTGAAAATGAAATTCTGATGCATTTACGGGCATTAAAGAAAACCAAAAAAGACGTTTCCTTACACGATCCAATCGGTCAAGATAAAGAGGGTAACGAAATCAGCTTAATTGACGTGTTGAAATCTGAAAATGAAGATGTCATTGAAACAATCCAATTAAATATGGAACTTGAAAAGGTTAAGGAATATATTGATATTCTTGATGGAAGAGAACGTGAAGTTATTGTTGGCAGGTTTGGTCTCGATCTTAAAAAGGAAAAAACTCAACGTGAGATTGCAAAAGAATTGGGTATATCAAGGAGCTATGTATCTCGAATCGAAAAGCGGGCTTTAATGAAGATGTTCCACGAATTTTACCGAGCTGAAAAAGAGAAGAGAAACCGTTTAAAGGAAAAATAAGCGTAACATAAAAAGAGAAGGGAGTTTAACCCCCTTCTCTTTTTGCATTTTTATTTACTGCTTAGCTAGGCAGTGTCCTTCTCAACAGTTAAATGTAATAATAATTCAATCTTCATCATTTTCATCGCCTCCAAATTTTTAGTAAGTCGTTTCAATTACATTTCACGATAAACTCCAAATTGTTTTTCTTTCATTTCATCCATTCTTTTTTGGATCTCTTGATTTCTTTCAACATCATTTTTTGAATTTTTTCTTTTTGAAACTGAAAGGGTCAATGTGATAAAAAATAAGTTAATTGTCATGTGTATCACCTCCTTTAAAGCATTTAACACCTCTTGCTGTCTTTACACAGGTTGCCAAATCTTTTAGAGGACACTCCTTTTTAGGAGTCTTTTATTTTCTTTAACAGTAAAGATAGGAAGTAAGAACACATGGGTACTTGATGACCGTCGAATGCTACACGATCGTCCATAATTACTGAAAAAAGTAAATAAAAACGCCACAGGGGGCAACCTGTGACGTAATAAAGACATATAAAACGCCACAAGTTAAACCTATCAACCTGTGGCGTGTGGTTACTTTTATCATGAAATGTAAAAATAAACTACTATTGAGATACACCAGTGTGGTCGAATAGATCTTTTATTATTTTGTTGTTTTGTTTTTTAGATAAAGCAATACATTTGATCATTTTCTTCGACCTCCTTAAGTTTATTTATTACAATGGTAATTATATCCACAATTTCCATTTCTGTAAACAACATTTTTCACTTTTATTAAAGTTTATATTTTCTGATAATTAATCCTAAAATTAACTGTCTATAACACAAAAAAACCGATCCATTTAAAGATCGGTTTTTTTAATGTTCCTCTATTTGATCTAACTGTTTTTTAAAATGTAAGGACTTTTTAAAACATAGGAATGATCCAATTAAAAACAATACAGTTGTAACCATTAGGACAGTGTCATAAAGTTCTTGTTTTCCTTCGTCAGGAATTACAACACCAATATATAAGAAAACACTAACGGCCAATAGAATAAAGGCATAGTGCTTAAAATCCATCATAAGTGCCTGTAGCTTTTTCTTAGTCATTTCATCACCTACTAAAAGTGTTATACAAACACAATAACACAGACTAGTAGACTATGAATCAAGTAAATAAATCCAAATGAGGGAACCTATAAAAAAGTCGATCATGAACGAATATTCATGATCGACTTCTTTAAATGGACTCAACAATCTTTAAGACTAAATTAGCTGAATGCTTAGCAGCTTGACCTAAGAATTGATCAAAAGAGATATTAGATTCTTTACCAGCAATATCAGATAGTGCTCTTATCACAACAAAAGGTACTTCAAATTGATGACATACCTGAGCAATTGCGGCAGCTTCCATTTCACCGGCATATAAATTTTGAAATTTACTACGGATAAACTCAACTTTGTCTGGATCACTTAAGAAAGAGTCACCTGTTACTATCAATCCCTTTGCTACCTGTATGTCAGTTATTTCTTCTGCTTTTTTTGTTGCAATATCAACAAGCTTAGCATCTGGAGTATATGCTGCAGGCAGCCCTGGTACTTGTCCATACTCATAACCGAATGCTGTAACATCAACGTCATTGTGTCGAACTTCAGTAGAAATAACAACATCTCCTACATTTAAAGAAGAATGAAACCCTCCTGCAGATCCAGTATTAATAACATAATCAGGCTGATAACGATCCAAAAGCAAAGTTGTACTTAATGCTGCATTTACTTTTCCAATTCCAGACTTTAAAAGAATAACTTCAATCCCTTTGTAAAAGCCCCTTTGTAAATTCACTTCCAGCTATCACTTGCTGCTCTTTGTTATCCAGTTTATCTCTTAGGATGGTAACCTCTTCTTCCATCGCTCCAATAATCGCAACTTTCATTTCATTTCATTCCTTCCTTGTGTATCTATAAACATTATGCTATGTAGTTATGCAGTCTCCTAATAGAGTTTACCCATTTCAAGTCCTTAAAGCAAGGTCAAACAGGTCATGCATCATCGTTATGGTGTTTAAGCTACTCTTTTGGTACTATTTATGGTAGATAAAATCAACTAGTTTTGAGGTGTGAATTCATGAATTTACAATTAGATTTACTTAAAGATAAGATAGAGTTTTTTGAGGCACAAACGATAAAAGACCTTGAGAAGAAAATAAATGAACAAATTGTTCATAACCAAGCTATTTTATTGCATGTTCACTCAGTATCACATCAGATGCACGTGAACGAGGAAGGGAAAAAATTTTACAGTGCTGTTGTTCATTTTAAAGCAAACTTTTAACAATAAAAAAAGATGTTTGTACGGTCACAATTAACCGTATAAACATCCTTTTTATTATTGTAATTTTTCTATTTTTGTAGGCATCCAGCCTTCATTCTCAACCCATGTAATATACACTTTATATTTTACAGATTGATCTTTTGGTGAAATTGTTCCTGCTGCATCATTTGGTCCACCATTATTACCAAGATACCAAATAATCATATCTGATTCAGGAATACCTGTTGCATAGCTCAAAGCCTTTGTCATCTCATTCCAATCCTGTGAACCCTTAGTATAGTTTGCTGAATGAGGCTCTGATTGAGAAGTCCCAATTGGTGCCCATCCAGAACTTTCAATTGTTTCTGCAATACCTGATTCTGGATCTCCCTCGGTAATGGTTGCTTCATCAAATGAATCTTCAATTTCTGATTCAGTTTCTTCTTTCTGATCCATATCTTCATCAGTATCTTCTTGTTTAGCTTCTTCGCTGCCATCTTCGGTGTTTTTATCTGAATTCTCTTTTTGATTTTCTTCCTTATCGGTATCAGGGTTTTCCTCTTCAGCTTTATTTTCTTCACTTGCCACTTGTATATCTGGTTGTTCATTGTATTTAGCTGTTTTTTCAGATTGGTTTGCACCCAAGATAAGTTGAGAGCCAATAACAAAAATAAGGACTAATACAATACCAATTAAAGTGTTTAGTACTATATTTGTTTTTCTTTTCTTATCTCTTTTTTCATAACGAGAGCTGTTTAAATGTTGATTACTCAATGCCCTACACTCCTTTATCCCTCAAACCTTCAGTCTTTATTCTAGCATTAGTACTATTTTCTATCTAGTCGTATCATAAAGCTTAATCCCAAGGATTTCCACTCCTAAATTAGTTTTTTCGTTCGTCAATTTTAGACATCTCTTCTGCAACATCATAAAATGCTGCATTTGTACCGGCCTCAGCACTTGTTGTATCCATTTCAACTACGACCAGTGCATATCTAGGATTAGAAGATGGAAAGTACCCCGCAAACCATTTGTTGTATAATGTATGACCATTCTCATCTTTTTTCCCTGTTTGTGCTGTCCCTGATTTACCTGATACCTCAAAAGAAGAAGTTTGAAACCTTCTACCTGTCCCCTCAGGGTCTGTGACGACTAATCGAAGAAGTTTTTGTAGCTTGGATGCAGTAATTGGTGAAAGTTCTTCTCCTCCTAAAGAATTAGACGTAAATGAGAACATATTTGTTCCATTTTTATATAATATATTTTTTACGATTTTTATTTGTTCTTTTTGACCGCCTCTTGCGATAGTTGCCATCATATTTGCAATAGCAAGCGGTGTAATTTTTACATTTTTTTGACCAATAGCCGTTTGATCAATAGCTTTTGCTACACTTTTATCTTTTTCATCTCCCCAAATATTACCTGTTTTTTCATCAGGCAGCTGTTTAAAATTTTCATAATGGAATACTTCACCACTCCAGCCAGCCGGCCCGATTAATCCTAATTTATCAGCAGTATTTTCAATTACATTTTTATCTTTTTCCATTAATTCCTCTGCTAAAGTTGTAAAAGTATAATTACAGCTTTTTGCGAAGCTTCTTTCAAAAGAAAGTTGTCCATCATCCTGACCACCATCATCTTCTCCATATAAATTTAAACTACAATTAAATTGTCTTGTAGCATCATCTAAACCATATTCAATTGCTGCTGCAGAAATGACAGTTTTAAATACTGAACCAGGAAAAAGAGGCTGTAACATATAGTTTGTTAGCGTAGTTGATTCAGAACGATTTAACGTTGGCCTGCTTACCATTGACAAGATCTCATTATTTTCAATGTCCAGTAAAACAAGTCCACCTTTTTCAACTTTTTGTTTATCCAATACTTTTTCCGCCATCTCCTGTATATTTTTATCAATTGTCGTTTGAACGGTTACAGGATAAAAAGGATTTGAATCAGCAATGTATTTTACATTAATTCCAAATAAAGGATGACCGTCTCCATCAACATGGTATAGAAGTTTTGTTTCTGCATCTGGCAATAAGAATTCATCAAATGCCTTTTCAAGTCCTGTTACACCAATTTTTGTTTTATAAGATAAGTCAGTACGATCTGGATACTTTTCCCTCAAGCGTTCAGCGTTTTCACCGGTAATTCCGATTATATGTTCGCCTAATGATTCGTCTAAGAGAGTTTGTCGATAAATCCCAAATACTCCAGGTATCTCAAGTTCATTTATTTTTTCTAATTCTGCTTTTGTTAATCTAAGTCCATCGTCTTTAGAAAGAACTACTGGCTCTTTTGTACCCGAAACTAGTCCCTTTAGTTCATCGCTTGAGATGTTAACAATTTTAGACAATTCCTCTGCAGGCCATGAAGTTTCTTTTAAAAAGGGAAATAATACAAGCGAAGGTTCTGCGTGTTTTTGAATTGATTCTCCATTTCGATCCACGAAACGACCTCTACCGTCATCAATAACAACTTCCTGTGTTCTTTGATTCACACTTTCCTGAACAAGATTTACGCCTTTTTTCGAAAATGATTCTGTGTGAATTAATTGGATATCCGCTAACCTGTATAAAGTAGCACATAGCATGAGTATAAAGAAAATACCTACAACAAGCATTCTTCTATTTGGATTCATAAAAACCTCCTGCAGGTGTTTATAGATCCCATTTATAACGGTATATGCACCATTAAATAAAAAACACCTCGTCTCCATTTTGGACGAGGTGTTTCGTATATAAACCTTTTATTAGCTAATGTTCACAATTTTAACAAGCATTTCTCCGCCTGGTGTTTGAACAGTTACTTCATCATCGACCTTTTTACCTAATAAACTTTTCGCAATTGGAGAATCGTTTGAAATTTTACCTTCAAAAGGATCAGCTTCAGCACTACCAACTATTGTATATGTTTCTTCCTCACCGTCTGGAAGCTCTGTGAATGTAACAGTACGCCCTAATGAAACGGAGCTTGTATCTGCTTCACCTTCGATGATTTTTGCATTTCGGATCATATTTTCTAATGTTGTAATACGACCTTCAACAAATGCTTGTTCTTCTTTTGCAGAATCATACTCAGAGTTCTCAGATAGATCTCCAAAGCTTCGCGCAATTTTAATTCTTTCTACTACTTCTTTTCGCTTAACCGTTTTCAAATATTCAAGCTCTTGCTCAAGCTTATCTTTACCTTCCTGAGTCATAGGAAAAACTTTTTCTTGTGCCATGTTTGTTCCACTCCTTCTAGTAGACTTTCCCCGTCGTACTGAATCATTCATGCTTGTTACTTTCTTTATCTTTAATGAAAATAAATATGTAAAGCTAAGGCATCTTATTGCCTTAAGGGAGAAAGATGTTGAAGCATATTTTCATTTAAATATTATCAGGCATCGTATTGACTTGATAGTATGTAAAAAAGCAAGGGCAACAAAGTGTGCCCTTCACCTATCATATCCCACATAAAAAAGAAAATGATTACCTATACATAATATGATCACAGTAGACTTTATCTATGCTATGTTATTACAAAATTGCATTTAGTTCAAGAATTGTTTGAATTTTTGTTACCATTAAGTCAATTGCAACCATATTTTGTCCACCTTCAGGGATGATTATATCTGCATATCTTTTTGTAGGTTCAATGAATTGATTATGCATGGGCCTGACGACAGAAATATATTGTTCAATAACTGAGTCAATTGAACGCCCACGCTCTTTAATATCACGTAGGATACGGCGAATAATTCTAAGATCTGCATCGGTATCTACGAAAAGCTTAATATCCATTAAATCACGTAAACGTTC